>JACPNF010000032.1 GCA_016185635.1 Candidatus Woesearchaeota archaeon | reverse complement strand
GAAATAAAATACATCTCCAGAAATAGGAAAGATTATTTAATTCAGAATGTTTTAGATGATAGAAAATATTTAGTCAAAACAATAGACTTTCCATCAAAATTGATTATTGGAGATTTTATTAGTGCTTTGATTATAAAAAAATTAGATGATAATTATTTTTTTTATGGCCTTGTTATCTCTTTTAGCAGAGAAAATGGTTTAAAAATAAAAAAAGATTTTCTTAAGAAATATGAAGAGCTGAAAAATAGACGGGGAGTTGATTAAAACTTAAAAAAATGGAAGAATGTTTGGGTTTAGTTGATGAATTTGGAAATCTTCAGAAAAAAAGGCTACAGTTTTATCAATAAAAAATCAATTAAAAAATGTTGTTTTTCTTATAGTCCCGTCTTTAATTGGTAAAGTAGCTAATATTTCAATACAATTAGCATTTGGGGTTTTAGCACTATCAACTTTTTTATTATACCTAATAATGATCTATATTTTAATTCATGTTAATAATAAATATAAAGATTAGTTAGTTTCTTTATTCTTCTTATAACATTCAGAACAAACTACCTTAAACCCTATATAATATACATCAGAATCATAAGGATTTTTATCCTTGACAATTACTAATTCTTTTCCGCATTCCCTACACTTCAGCATTTTGTGAGCTATGCAATAAATATTTAAAAAGGTTTGTATTCTAAAGAAAACAATTAATATTCAGGACATAAATCAAGAGTAGTGTTACTCAAGTTTAATTCGCCGCAAGCCTTGTCAAAGAAAACCATGTCAGGAATTCCTATTTTTACGCATCTTTTTAACACGCTTTGATTTTCCAAGATTAAGCTTCTATCTACATAAACAGGCTTGCATAATTCTGGAGGAAGGTCATCATATCCCTGCGTAAGATTAATATTTTCTGTTCCTTCAACATTTTTTACATTTGAGTTTAAAGTAAGAAAAGCCAAATACAATAAAAGAATACTGACTAAGATTAAAATATCTTTTCTTATCTCCATCTTTTTTTACTTATGAAGTTCCAATGCTTTTTTTATTGAAACTTTCTCCAATATAACTGTATTTCTTACTTCTTTAATAAGTTTTTCCTTGTTTACCTGCACCAAATGATTATTAATTCTGTTAAACAATGGCTGATAATGCTTAAATGCAATTAGTGCTGCTGCCAATGCAGCCATCTGATGCCTGTCTTTTGTCTTTATTTTTTTGTCTTTCAAGAATTCCTTTGCTAATTTCTGCTTATGTCTAAACAAAGGATTATCTTTGGGAGTTATTAATTCTGCCCCAAAATTAGATGCAAATTTATTTACAAATTTAGGCGCAGGATTTACATCTGCTCCAACAACAGCCACTTTTCCATAATTTTTTATTTTAGATATCACATTGGAAATATTACTGTTTCTTACTGATCCTAAATGCAGCAAATTACCATCAAAATCAAGAACAGCATAGCCAATTGTAGAACCAGGATCGATGCCTAATATCAGGGAATTCATCTGTTAGTTATAAAGCTGGAGCAATATAAAAATGTTATTATTTTGTCAGGAATTCAGTATAAAAGCATTTACCGCAGTAATATCTGTTCTTGTGCTTTGCCATGAAAATTCCATCACCACATTTAGGGCAGGTTTTTTCTCGAACTAGTTTACCGCCTTCCATCTTATACTTATTGTACCTTTTGCTTGGTACCTTGTTTTTTGGTTTTGCTTTTTTTGCCATTATTTCTTCTCTTCTTTCTTAACTACTTTTTTCTTCTTGTTTTTTACTTCTATTTTATTCAAGCTTTCCTTAGAATTATACAAATATGCAAAAACTTTTGCCTTTCTGTCACCAAATTCCTGTTGTATTTTTTTTATTTTTAATAACTCGGGATCTATTTTCAATTTTTCCACTAGTTCTTTTTTTATTACTTCCCTGCTTGGAGTTTTATCTTCAAAATCCAAGTTTATTAAAATATCCTTTCTATTCAATAATTTTTCTTCTTTTTCATTAACTACTTTTATGTTCATCTTACCTTAATCCCATATTCTCCTTTTGAAGTTACACCTATTTTTTTTGCAATTTCTGACTTGTTTGCATCAATTATTATTACACGGCCTTTCCAGCTCTGTGCAGGTGATTCGCTTTTGCAATTAGGACACTGACTTCCTTCATATAATAATTTGCATTTTTTACACGCTTTTTTCATTTTTAACTCTTATTTTTCCTTAGCCTCAGCTTTTATCTTTTTTGCCGGAGCATCAATCTTTTTTGCCGGAGCATCAAGCCACTGCAATGCTCCCAGGTATGGCTGCCTCATTGTCAGCCCAACTTTTGGATTTGCAAGATCTTTATATGAAATTGCTATTATCCTTGCCCTGCATTTGTCACCAACTTTTAATACTTTCTTGGATTCTTTTCCTGTCAGGACATTTGACTTTGAGAATGAAACAAAATCATCCATTGCCTGGCTTACATGTATCATTCCTTCTATTGCTCCCAGGTTAATGAATGCACCAAAGTCAGTTATATCTGATATTTCACCCAAGACAACTTCCTGCAGGTCTGGCTTGAAAGTTATCATTGAAAATTTAGTATCATAATATGCTGAACCATCCCCAGGTATTATGACTCCTTCGCCAACTTCCATTACTTCATCAACTCCAATAATTATGCCTAATTTCTCAGAGATATAGTTGTTAAACTGGCTGTTAAGTATTTTTAATATAATGTTTTTTATGTCCTCTTCTCCGAACATGTCTGGAGATACTCTTATGTAAGTTCTGACAATAAGTTTATAGTACATTATCTATTACCAAATATTTGCTTTGTCTTAAGGTTATAACCGGAATATTCTTCTTTTTAAGCTTTTCCTTTAATTCTTTATCATTTGTGCAAACTGCGATGTTTTCCTGGTTTAACACCAATTCATCGACTTTTTTGGACTTGTCAGATTTTATTATGTTTACTTTATCTTTGATAAATGCTCTTGCAAGCTTTTCATCTTTTTTTCCCTTTAATTCTTCCAAAGTACTTTCAAAAATGCAGACTTCATAGGGAAATGTGCATATTCTTTTCAGCTCTGCAAATATATCTACCTTATTTCTTACTGAATGAAGCAAAAAATCTGTGTCTAGTATTACGTTCATTTCAAAAAGGTTTATATATAAGTTTATATTCTTTACTTCCTATTATGAATAGAGATGACTTATTAAACATTAATAAACAATTAAAAAAGTTTAACCATTTGCATATTATTTCTGAAAATAAACCAATGCCTTTCAAAGAACACAAAGATTTGTGGATGAAGATTTGGTCTTTTAGAAAGAGCAAGAATAGCTTAAGGTATAACTAATTTTTACTTGATTATTATTTAGGAATATGAAAATTTTATAATTTCCTAAACTTTTGCGTTTTTAACCAACACTAATTGATTTAATATTCTCCTACCTTCAATTAAATTATTAAACTTTCTCCTTATCCAGCCTGTGCTTTTTTGTGCTGATAGTCTGGCAAACGCATTCAGGATTAACAGAGTATAAGCAGCAAGTATGGCGAGCGCGACTACTTGCATCCCACGGTACTTGCGTACTTGATATTCCTCTAATCCTAAATGCTGTTTTGTATCTCTATGAAAACTTTCTATGCTCCATCTTTTGACAAGAACTTTCATATATTTGAGGTGACTCCAGTTGTTATGATTTGTTACATAGCATTTTATATTTTTCTCATCCCCTTCTTTGTAGGAAACAAGCAATGTTTCTCTCCCATCTCCCCTTACGTTTACTTCTTTTGCATGTAAATAATAAGCCTTTCCATTTAGCTCAAATCTCTCAAAATCATTTGCCACTAAACTATTGACGTACTCTGCAATTGTAATCCTCTTTTTTCTGTTTACGCTAATCTTAAGATTGCTTTTCACACCAAGAAAATACTTCAAATACCTTGATTTAAGCTCTTTTACAAGATCTTCAGAATAATACCATGAATCTGCTATTACTGTTTCTGCTTTTACACCATTGCTTTTAGCAAAATCAATTTGTTCTAATGCAATTTCTCTTTTTGTCTTGAATGGATTTTCTTTATCTGCATCTACTTTTCTAAGATAAGAGCTTATTTTAATCGGGTATAAGATATTAGAATCCTGCTCAGCATATACTGAATCTACAAAACAGTGCCCCCATTCTTTTTCTTTAGTAACACCGCTCCTATGGTAGTTTGCTTTTTCCATCTTTCTGCCTGTTTTTACTGCCATAGTATCATCAAGAATTATAAGCCCATCTTTCTTAGAACCTAATTTTTTAACTGCTACTTGAAGTCTTATATTATCTATCTCTTCCAGATTAAAAACTGAATTTGTTACAAATCTGTTTAAACTGCTTTGGTCTTTGTCTCCATAAATAGCATTAATCTCTTGTATGTTTTTCTTATCTGAAAGTATGTGCCCACTTACTAGCCTCTTGAAATTACTAAACTGTGGCTTAGTAAATATTTTTCTGAAT
>JACPNF010000028.1 GCA_016185635.1 Candidatus Woesearchaeota archaeon | reverse complement strand
GAAGACCTGGTGCCTTTAGACTGCAATCTGCTTCTTATATATCTGAATTTGATTTTGGTTTTCTTGATTTTATGGGAATTAAAGAATTTTTTATTGGATGTTACAGCTATGTTGTTAATTCCAAGGTCTATTCCAGTAATTTTAGGATTTTTAGATTGAAGAAAATTAGTTTCTCTGGAAAAAACAATATGAAGAAACAACTTGTTTTGTTTTTTATTATAAATAAGCCTGCAGGTCTGATATTTCCAGATGAGATACTGTTTATAGTATTCAGGAATTTTTATGGGAATGTCTACTCTTCCTTTAATAGTTGTAAGCCTTATTTTATCTGGAAAAAAAGTAAAGGTTCTTCTGTCAAAATCAACAGGCATAAGCTCTTTGTAAAATGGATTAGAACCATTGTTTGTCTTAACAGACTTAAGAGTCTGGGAAGCTATCCTGATAGCATTTATTATGTACTGAGAAGGAAGATTAAACTTATTTCTGGCTTCGTAATAAGCCAAGTGGTGAAGTTTGTATCTGTTAATTATCTTATTTTTATAGCCCAGGTTGGAGATGTAGGTAATAGCCTTGGAGTATTGTTTCATGCTGTTAATAAGCATTTTATTATTAGGAATTTTAAGCTTGATAGTGGCAACAGATTTCATGATAACTCATATAAGGTGATTTTCTTTATAAGTTTTAGGCAGACACCCCCTTTGTCCAGTGGGTTTTGTCCAGTGGGTTTTATAAAGAGAAGATATGTTAATCAAATAGTAGCAAAATATGGGGGTTGGTGCAATTCCTCTCAGTTAAACTTTTAGAAAAAGTTTAATCAAAATAAGACTGAGTTTCCTTGCACATTAGTTCATGAAATTCTCAATAATAATACCCCTGGCTCCTGAAAGGAATTGTGAGGTTAAAAAAAGTGCGGAAAATTTGGATTTTGATAGAAAGGAATATGAAATAATCATAAAAGCAGGGAAAAACCCCTCTTTAAACAGGAATTTGGGTGCAAAAGAGGCAAAAGGAAAAATTCTTTTTTTTCTTGATGATGATGCTTTCATAAAAAATGATTTGTTGAAAAAAGCTGAAGAATTTTTTGATAAGTATAATGTCAATATTGTTGGCGTATTTTGCAAAAACATCAGGATATGCAATGGCAGATTTTTTTGGAACAGCCTTAATGTCAAACAGGTATAAAAAAGGAAAATTAAATTTAAACGCAAATGAAAATGATCTTACAAGTGCAATATGCTTTGTAAAAAAAGAGGCATTTGATAAAATAGGCGGATTTAATTTAAATTTGTTTCCTGGAGAAGATTCTGAATTTTTTTCAAGAGCTAAGAAAGCTGGATTTAAGATTGCTTACACTCCAGACATTTTTATTTATCATAGAAGACGTCCAACTATAAGATTATTATGGAAACAATTTTATAATTACGGTTATACAAGAGTAAAAAAAGAAAGGGAAGAAAAGCAAGGAATTAAATTTCTTTACTTTTTGCCTTCATTTTTCTTGATTTATTTAATCTTTGCAATCCCATTTGCTTTTTATCATGAAGCATCTTTAATCCCTATAATTATTTACTTGTTTTTAGTATTATTATCAAGCCTAAAACAAACAATAAAATTCAATGATATTAAGGCTATTTTTTTATTGCCTTTTATTTATCCAGTAATTCATTTAAGCTATGGATATGGGCTTTTAAAAGGTTTAATTAGAGTTTAAAGAAAGGATGATTTTTTAAGTTATAAGAATTATTTATACTTTAGGGCAATTACCATTAATCTTCAGCTTCAAAATCTTTTAGTTTTGCTTCTATTTCTTTTTTTAAACTATTTATGTACAAATTTAATTGTAGTTGTATTTCTTCCCAGTCTTTATAAGTTATTAATTTTCCATAGTAAATACTGCCATTTCTTTTTGTTCTTATCTTTTCAAAGAAATCCCAGCTAAACTCCAATTCAGAATGTTTTTCACACAAATATGTAAACAAACATTCATGTGTTCTTATTTTTAATTTATCAAAAATTAAAAAAGCTTCTGTTAATATATGCAAACAATCATAATTTATTTTAAAAATTGCATTCCATTGGTCACTCTCTTTTTCTGCATTTTTAATCCAATTTTTACTTGAATTCAAGTCAGCTGAAACTGTCATAAGCATTGATTTTATTTTTTCTATGTTTACTTCCATTAATGGTATAAAAGAACCTTCTTCTTCGCAAGCTTTATAAATATTTTTTTGTGTTCTTTCTTTATGCATATGTTTTAACCTCTAAAAAATTTAAATTTCCTTTTATTTTATAACCTGAAATTATATTTTTTAATAAACCTAAATTTAAATCTTTTAAATCTTTTTTATTTTCAAATGAAAATATTTGTATTTCTCTATGCAATTTTTCTCTAAATTCACCTTCTTTAAATCCTTCTGTATTTCCTAAAATAAACAAGTCTATATCGCTATCTTTATACCAGTCCCATCTGCTTAAGCTTCCAAATAAGATTATTGTTTTGGCTTTTGGCAGTTCTAATAAATGCTTGAAAAAACCGGAACTATTTAATTTTTCCAAAGCAAAAAGCCTTTTTTTGATTTGATAGTCAAAGCTTTCATAATCTGCAACATAGTAAGGCATTTTGTTTTTTGGTTTTAATTTTTTAATTAAATTATCTTTTAAGAATTTCTTTAGCCAATTATTTAATTGGGGCCTGCTTATATTTGCTTTTCTTATTATCTCTTCAAGTTAGGTTAACACTAACTATTATTTAAGCTTAACCTTTTTAAGATTGCTAATAAAGTCTTCATAAATTAACTGCAAAAAGCTTATAAAACACTAAAATAAACAATAGTTAATAGGTGGTTTTGATGAGAATTTTTATAGGCTATCCTCCAACTGTAACAAGATTTAAGGGAACTCCTTTACTAAGCCAGAACAGGCAGTACCAGGTTTTTCACGTTCACACTACTTTGTTTCCTGTTGTTTTAGCAACTGGTGCAACAATGCTAAGGGACAAAGGCCATGACGTTACTTGGGTTGATTGCATAGCTGAAAAAATAAATACAGAGGAGTTTGATAAATTAGTTGAAGAAAAAAAGCCGGAAATCTTATTTTTCGAAACAAAAGCTCCTGTTGTAAAAATCCATTGGGATACAATAAATAGGTTAAAGGAAAAATTCCCTGACTTGAAAATTTGTGTAATGGGGGATCATCTTTCTGCATTGGATTTAAGTTTAAATCTTCAAAAAGAATTTATGGAAAAATGCAAAGTTGATTTTATTATTAACGGCGGATATTTTGACTTTGCAATTTGTGAATTAGTAGAAGCACTGGGAAAAGGAAAAAAAATTCCTCAAGGAATCTGGTACAAGGAAAATGAAAAAATAATAGAAAATGGAAGATATGATTTCAAAGGTAGTTTAGATGATGCACCGATTATTGACAGGGTATTTACTAAAAATCATTTGTATCAGCATGAATTTAATTTAATCGGCCGTCCCTTAGCTTATATTATGGCTGGAAGAGATTGCTGGTATGGAAAATGCACTTTCTGTTTCCATCCAAAAACTAATATAATTACCAAAGAAGGAGTTAAGCAGATTAAAGATATAAAATTGGGTGAAGAAATATTAACTCATAATGGCAATTATAACAAAGCTAATTTTATTTTCCAGAGATATTATTCTGGAGATTTAATTGTGATAAGAACAGGCGAGTTAAAAGAGATAAAATGTACAACAAATCATAAATTGTTAGCTATAAAAAAAGGAGAGAAAGAACCCAGATTTATAGAAGCTGATAAATTAAAAGAAGGTGATTTTTTAACTTCTCCAATATTTAAAGAAGAAACAAATAATCAGATTCAGATAAGTTCAAATGGACTAATCTTTCAAAAAGAATTAATATTACATAAAAAAGAAGATTATTCAACATTTGAAATAAAAGAAATTAAAAAAGAAGAATATTATGGAGATGTTTATAATTTATCAGTTGAAAATGATCATACTTACACAGCTAATTTAGTTTCTGTATCAAATTGCGTTTGGGACACTAATTTATACCCAAGAGGACAATTTCGGGGAAGAAGTCCTGAAAATGTTATGAAGGAAGTTAAATATTTAGTAGATGAACTTGGTGTTAAGGAAATTTTTGATGATGCAGGAACAATTATAGTTGGTCCTTGGTTAAAAAAATTCTGCAATTTAATGATTGAAAGTGGCTATAATAAAAAAGTGATTTATTCAGGAAATATGAGATTTGGTGCAGTTAATCTTGAAGAATATAAATTAATGAAGAGGGCAGGATTCAGATTATTAAAATTTGGCTTGGAATCTGGCTGCCAATCAACAATTGAAAAACTAGACAAAGGAACAAAAATTGCAGAGGTTGAAAAAAGTTGTAAAGAAGCAAAAGAAGCACAATTAGTTGTGCACTTGACACTAATGCTAGGCTACAGTTTCGAATCAAAAAAAGATGCCTTAAAAACTTATAAGTTAGCTAAAAGATTAATGTTAAAAGGTTATGCAGATGTTTTACAAAGTACTGTGATTATACCATATCCAGGAACACCTTTATACAAAGAAGGAATGGAAAAAAATTGGTTCTTGTTTAATCCAAGAGAATATGAAAGGTTTGACATGCGTGAACCAGTTTTTAAAACACCTGACATGACCCCAAAACAAGTAATGAAAATGTGTAATAAAGTTTATCACATTTTTATTGATCCAAGGTATGTTCTAAGACATTTAAGAAAAATAAAAACAATAGAAGATATAAAATATACAGCAAGAGGAATTAAGGCAGTTGTAGGACATTTAATGGATTTTGGTAAATCAGCGTCACCAAGATTAGAAGAGAGTCCGATAAGATAGATTAGACTTTTTCTTAGAAAGTGTTATAAAAACTAGAACTGCCTTTTTTATCTATGCCGCGATCGCATAACCTGGTATTGCACTGGCCTTGAGAAAGCTTTTTAGAAAAAAGCTTTAGCAAAAAAATACAAAAAAAACAAGTAAGCCAGGCCCTTTCGGGCTTCCCGGTTCAAATCCGGGTCGCGGCGTTATACTACTTGCGTAGTTCCATTTTATTTAAATATTATTTTAATAATTCCTTAAATCTTTCTTTTGTAAGGCCAGACTGATGTAGTATACTAAGTAAAGTTCCTTTTGCAAGTTCTTTGTGCAATGGAACTGGAACTACTTTCTTTCCAGAGTGATCTTCTTTTTTTAAAATTGCGTGATCTCCAGAGGTTCTAGCATGCTGATAACCTAATTTCGTTAATACTTTTATTACTTCATTACCAGATACAATGGGTAATTTAGACAAATTAAACCTCAACAAAAGAAAAGGTAGGTGGACTATCCATTTCTACCTCATTTAACTTCTCGGGAAATTCTTCTAAATAAAGGTCAATGGCCTCTTTAATGTTTTTGGTTGCTTTTTCAATAGTACTTCCTTGACTGGTAATTCCCAAACTAGTGCAATGTGCTACAAAGACATCTTCTTTAGTACTTAGTCTTTCTTTTACTATTACAATATCCAGATAATGTCTTCCTTTCATCGTTTTCGTTTAAGGATTTAATCTATATAAGATTTACGCTTTGACCTCAAAAGTTTATATAAACAAAAAACTAATAAGAAAATTAAATATAAAATAAAAAATACAATCACTGCGTCTCTGCAATATACCAACTTAATATTCTGTTTAGCTGAACAATTTTAATGGAAATTAAAGAACTTACAATCTTAGTTCCATAAAACAACGCAAATAGCATATGGTAGGGCAGCGGCGTTATTCATATTGCGTAGTTTCATAAAAAGAAACTTCCCGATGCCTGCTAATCAGCCATAATAAGTAAATATCCCTTGATGATAGAATTCATGTTCTATTAAATAATTTAACAATATACTCCTCTAAATTATCTTTAATTTTTTTGAGACATAGTAATAATAATTTTACCTTCATATTTTTAAGCTTTTTGTAGAACTTTCAGATATTAGCGATAATTTTATATAAAGGCATTCTTTTATAATTTCATGGCAAATAAATTTAATGTTGTTATAGAACAGGGCCAAGATGGTTATTTGATATCGGATGTATTAGAATTACCAGGGTGTCATACTCAAGCGAAGACTTTAGATGAATTAATGAAAAGAACCAAAGAGGCTATCTCTTTATATTTAAAGTGTAAAAAGTTTTCTGAAGAAGAAGTTAAATTTTTAGGATTACAACAAATAGAGGTATAAAATTATGGCTAAAATGCCTTTGCTAACTGCAAAAGAGATGTCTAAAACTCTAGAAAAATTAGGTTTTAAATTTAAAAGGCAAGAAGGTAGTCATATGTTTTTTGAGCATCCTGATGGAAGAACAACAATAATTCCAAATCATGGTGGAGAGGAAATTGATCGCAATTTATTAAATAAAATAGTAAAACATGACCTAAAAATATCTAGAGAGGATTTCTTAAAATATGTTTAATAATTTAAAAAACAGATTAATGGAACTTATATCATTAGTTCTGTAAACTTACGCAACTAGCACATGGTAGGGTCGCGGCGGATTTTTAATAAAAAATATCAAGGTGCTACACAAAGATTTAGGCCGATAATTTTATATAACCTATTTATTTAATAATATTATGGAAAAGAAAATACTTAATTTTACAGTTTTAATTGAGCAAGATGAAGATGGCTGGTATGTTGCAACAGTTCCAGATATACCTGGCTGTCATACTCAGGGTAAGACTATAGCTCAAGTTCTTGAAAGAGTTAAAGAAGCTATTGAAGTTTGTTTAGAGGCTGATAAAGAAGAAATAGAACCAATGAAGTTTGTTGGTGTACAGCAAGTCCAAATAGAAGCCATAGTATGACAAAACTAATTCTTATTTCTGGTAAAAAGTTATGCAGGATTCTGGAAAGATTAGGTTTTGAAAAAATCTTTGGAAAAGGCAGCCATATTAGATTTAAGCATCCTGATGGAAGAAGAACTGTTGTCCCAGTCCACAGTAATGAAAAACTTGGGGTTGGTTTATTAAATGAAATTCTAAAACAAGCTAAAATTAGCAGAGAAGATTATGAAAGATTAAGGAAAGAACTTTAAATTTATTTTAATATATCTTTAACGCTAAGTTCCATAAAACAACACAGCTACCACATAGTATGATCATGGGCGTTTCTTAATAATTTAAAGTAACTATAGTTAATTATATAAACCCAAAGTTATATAAGTCATATGGGGGAAATTAAGGGTTAATCTAAGAGGATTAAAAAATGCAGGACTTAAAAGAGGAAGCTGGACAGTTAGGGAATAAAAACAGTAAGCAGATAACTGTTTTAGCTGAACCATTGGTAAGCATAATTGTTCCAACAAGAAATTCTGAAAAATACTTGGATAAATGCCTGGCTTCTATAAAAAACCAGACATATCAAAATATTGAAATAATTGTTGTAGATAATAATAGCCTGGATAAAACAAAGGAAATAAGTGGGAAATATACTGATAATGTATTTAATAAGCTTCCAGAAAGAAGCACTCAAAAAAACTTTGGAGCTCAGTTAGCTAAAGGAATATTTATTTTATTTGTTGACAGTGACCAGGAGCTGCCTCATGATTTAATAAAAGAATATATAGAAAAAGCTGTAACAGAAGGATATGATGCTATTTTAAGTGAGGATAACGGGATAGGCTCAACCTTTTGGAACAGGGCAAAATCTTTTGAAAAAGCTATTCATTTTAATGATAAAAATGTTACAAGCCCGAGATTTATAAGGAAAGATGTTTTTATGAAATTAGGTGGGTTTGATGAAAGCTTGATTCTTCATGAAGACATAGATCTTCATTTAAGAATGAAGGATCAGAAAATCAAGATAGGTCATATTGATTTATTAACAAACCATTTTAATGATGAATCTTTTTCTGATATAATCAAGAAGAGCTACTATTATGGAAAAAATGCCAATTTCTTTTTTAAAAAAAGACCAAAGGATATGTTTTTTCTGCATCTTATATATCATCCGCTTGTTTATTTAAGAAACTGGAATTATTTTTTAAAACATCCTATATATGGTGCAGCTTCAGTAACAAGAAAAATAGCTGCATATTTTGCAGGAGGATTAGGAGCATTTAATACTTATTTAAGCAGCAAGATTACATATAAGCATAAGCTTCAATGGCAGTTATTTAAGAGCGTCCTTCACTGGAATCCTTCATACCTGATATTATACGTAACTTCAAAATGTAATTCCAAGTGCAATTATTGTTTTTATTGGGATGAATTAAACCAGAAAAAAAATGAACTGACATTGGAAGAAATAGAAAAAATAACGCATAACTTTAAGGATCTTGTATACTTAAATTTAACAGGCGGAGAACCGTTTTTAAGGCCTGATATAGAAAATATAGTTTATTTATTCTACAAAAATAGTAATATAAAATTTCTTAACATACCTACAAACAGCCTCTTGCCTGAAGTAATAAGGGATAAAGTAAAATCAATTTTAAAATTATGTCCAAATTTGCATGTAAATATAGCCTTGTCAGTTGATGCAGTTGGGGATTTGCATGATAAAGTAAGAGGAATTGAAGGAAATTTTCTTAAATGCCTTAAAACCTTGGAATACCTTAAGGAGATTAGAAAAGAAAACAATAATCTAAGAATTATAGTTCATTCTGTTATCTCTTCTTTTAACAAACACTGTATAAAAGAAAACCATGACTATTTTAAAGATAAGGGAATAAATCAGTATAGAGCTGGATTAGTTAGGCTGCCTCCAAAATCAAGACTTCAGGAAGCATCTAATATTTCCATAGAAGAATATGAAGATATTGTAGCTTATATTAACCAAAGCAAGATTACGAGCTACGATCTTTACTCTAAATTATTTTATACTCTTAATCAGTTAAACAGGGAAGTTAATATAAGAACTATAAAGGAGAATAAAATGATACTTCCCTGTGTTGCTGGAAGAAAGCTGCTTGTTATATCAGAGGAAGGAAATGTTGCTCCTTGCGAGATCTTAACCAAAACTTTCGGAAATTTGCGTGATTTTAATTATAACCTTAAGGCTATGCTAAAAAATGATAACGGAAAAGGTATAGTGGACTTTATAGAGAAAACAAAATGCCATTGTTTCTGGGGTTGTGCAACACAAAATAATGTATTGTATAGCAGGAACCCAAAAGTATATCTCAGAGTTGCCAAGGAAGTTATGAAGCTTGGAAAAGAAATAAGCATAACTAATTAATTTTTGTTTTAAATAATTATTCTGCTTCTATCTTTCTTGTTTTTCCAGATAAAACATATTTAAACACCCCAGAGAATTCTTCAAACATAGCTTTATAAGGTTTTAATGAACCCCTCCTTACTTGTCTTAAGAAATATTTAGGGCTTAAATAATAATTAACATAAGTATTCCTGATCTTTTTTCTTATAAAATCATAAGTTAAAGAAGTGTTAATGTATTTATTGTATAAATTCTGGTCATAAATTGACCAGTTATCCTGCAAAATTCCTTTTTCTTTGTGCATGTTCCACAGTTCAGTGCCGACAATTGGAGTTAATGAAAAAATCCACATATAATCCGGCATAATTTCATGTATCATATCAATAGTTTCCTGGATTGTTTCTTCTGTTTCCTCAGGAGAACCAAACATAAAAGAAGCTTTTGTTGAAATCCCATTTTTATGGCACAAGTCAAATGCTTTTCTTATTTTATTCTTGACTTCTAATGGATTTTCTCCAAGTCCTTTATCTAAATTATGCAATATCTTTGGAGAACCTGATTCAACTCCAAAATTAATCATGTGGCATCCTGATTCAGCCATTAACTTTGCATTATCTTCCCTTAAAGTATCAACTCTGCTTAAGCAGCACCAGGACATATCCATGTCTTTTAATCCATTGCAGATCTTGACTATTCTTTCTTGCTTTAGGGGAAAGACATCATCATAAAATAAAATTTCTTTTCTGCCATATTTTTCTTTAAGTTCCTGGATTTCACCTAAAACATGCTCAGCACTCCTGAATCTTACTATTCTTTCCCATGTAATTTTAGACGCACAATAAATGCAGTTTGCAAAGCATCCTCTTGAAGAAAATACTGTTGCTGCTGGTTTTAATCCCTCCCATGTAAAATGAATATCATACTTGTCCATGTCAACAAGGTGTCTTGCTGGAAATGGAAGCTCATCCAAATTTTCTATAAAAGGCCTGTCTTGATTATGATATATCTTGTTGTTTTCTTTATATGAAATACCAAGAATATTCTTCAATGGTTTTCCTTCTGCTATTTCAACTATTGTCTGGTCAGCTTCCTTTCTGGCTACAATATCAGCATCTATTTCTTTTAAAGCCATATCAGGAAGAGCAGATGCATGTGAACCTCCAATCATTACCTTAGCGTTTGGATTATATGCTCTGATCTCTTTGATTATTTCCTGAGTTTTCTTGACATTTGGAGTGGAAAAACTTAATCCAATAAGATCAACATCAAAAAAATCTTTTAATTGTCTTTTGTCAACAGACATGTCCACGACTTTAACTTTGAAATTATTTTTTTCAAGATTTGCCGCAAGCTGTAAAATTCCTAATGGCTCTGGTATATTTACACAAGTAGAAGTTTCAACATTTATCAGAAAAACCTTAGGAATCATTTTTGTAAAAGACTTGTATAGACATTTAAATATTTCTATATGTCTTTGTGTTGAGATGTAATATCTAATATGTTACAACTATTAAGTAATTAAAATAGAAAGGTTTATAAATCTTAAAACCACATGAATTATTGTAAATTAAGGTTTGATTCACTTTAAATCATGATTTACACTTAAGGCAAGCATCTTGAGGTTTTCGGACTGATGGGTGCTTGCCTTTTCCCTCTTCTTAAGATTTTCAACATTAATTTTATATAACTGATAGTCTTCTGGGTATTAATGGAGATTAAATTTAATAAAGGTGATATAGGAAAGCTTGTTTCTATTGAATTAGACATGGCAAAAGAAAGTTTATTCAAAACTTTGATTAGCAAAGGAATAAGACCATCAAAAATTGAAGTCTTTGGAAAAATAGTTGGTTTTAGTGATGATTATCTAACAATAGAACTTGGTTCTGTAAGTCCTGTCCCAGATAAATTAAAAGGCTTAACACAAAAGATTCCTTATGAAAATATAATCAGTTACAAAATTAATAAATAAGAATTAAATAGTTCTGTCTAAGTCCTAAAAAACAATAAAATAAAAGAAGAAAGATCAAAAACCTTTTCAGTTTTTGACCAAACCTTTCTTAAAAGTTTGTTTTGCTTAAGCTTTTTTTAAAAGCTTATTTGACTACTCTAGGAGCGTTCATTGATCCTGCTAATTTAGTGCTGGATCCGCTCAAGTCATAATCCTCATAGTTGCTGAATACTTTTCCTGCCATTCTTGTGTCCATTGCATCAGTTCCTGCTACTAATAGAGCTACATTGTCTCCATTTTTAGCTAATTGAAGCAATGCTTCTCCAGGTCCTAATGCCCATTCTCCACATTTAGGCAATCCAGCTACTCTTTCTACTAAAGGATCTGCACAAGGTCCGCCAATCAAAATTAAATTGTGCTGGCTTGGATCACTTACTTCTGTGTCCAATCTTGTGTTGACTGTTATCTTAGCAGGTATGTAAGTTACACCTCCGCCAGATACTGTTGTGCTTGCTCCTTTTACAACTACATTAGCTTGTACTTGGTCTCCTGGTATTTCCAATACTACCTTGTCAGATGCACCATTGCTCTTAGGATCTCTTATGATGATACCATACTTAGTTCTGTGGTCTTCATCCTTTGCACCCAACTGAGTCCATGGTAAAGAACTTGTACCATTATTTCCGCCTCCTCCCGCAATTGACCAAGCTAACTCCCCTGCTTCCTCTTTTGCAGCAGTAAGTCCTAAGGCTGAGAAATTACCAGAACTTACAGAGAAGTTCAGTACTAAGTCATCTGAAAGAGGGTCTAGCTCAGTAGATGAGTCTCCTCTAGCTGAGACAACAAGTCCCTTTGAGGTATTTGCTCTAAGTGGTGTTAAAGAAAATCTTATATTACTGTCTTTTGTCTTTAAGTAATTCATCCTGGCAAATAAAGCGCTTGATGCTACAAGACCTGCTACAGGTTTACCACCTGTGTAACTAAGTCCATTTCCAGCCAAAGTCATATTAAACAAACTCAAGTTACCTAAGTAAACTATATTAGGATTTGAGTTTACATCTCTGTAAAAGACTAAAATTCCACTTCCACCTGCATCAGCACCTTCTGTTTCTAGCCATAGGTCGCTTGTCTTTACATCATTGGCATTTACAGTACTGTTAGAGATTAAGTTTGGTATGTTTGCTGGAATTACAAATCTTTCGTCACCAGGCGCAGATAAATGAATTGTTCTTGCACTATCCATGCAAACTTCTGCATAATTATTTGGCAACTTATAACATTCACCAATTCCAGGTGGGTTATCTGTGTCATCATCTTTGACAAATTCATTTTGAATACCAATAAATGGTCCTGTTGGATCACTTGAACCAGATGAAACTGTTGTAGAGGATTTTGCTCCTAAGTTTCCTAATTTCCATGTCCAGTCTGGATCATTCTTGTCTTGTCCTACATATTCATCTCCATCAGCAAAAGTATCTTCTGCATCTTCTCCAATAATTAATGCAGCTGACCTTTCAGCTTTTGAAGTTGCATAAAATGTATCATCATTCTTTATTTCAATGCTATTTACTGTCTTACTTGCGTCAGCATCAACAGTTGCGATCTTCCCGTCAACATCTACTTGAATAGATCCACTGCTTCCTACATTTTGCAAAGTAACTTTCTTTCCGCTTACTGTTACAACATCTCCTACTTTCATGAAGTATTCTGTTCCAACAGTTGCAGTAAACTTTGTCTGTGAAGAGTCAACGCTTGTAACTTTTAAAGTCTTACCCAAGAATTTAACTTCTAATGGGTCTGATGATGTTGATTTAGTTACATTAACTGCATCATCAAATACATAATAATACTTAATAGCTCCCTTTGTTGTTTCCAAGAATACATTGCTTTCATAGTCATCTTCAGAACTTGTTAAACTTGTCTGAACACTAGGAGAAGCCTTTTGAAGAACTAATTCATCATGTGTTTCTATATCTTCATTCTGGAAACTTATAGCTCCATCAAAGAAACTGTTAATATCAGTTTTATCTAATTGAAAATCCAGTGCTACAGATGTGGAGTTTGCAATACCCAATCCTGCAGGTACATCTTCAGTAACTCCTCCTGATACAGTAACTGTACCAGATGTACTTACAGCTGTCTTGGCTAAATACTGTAGTTTTGCAGACACATCTCCAACTGCTAACGTATCTGAAACATCTGCTCTGCTTCCTACAACCAAAGCTGTATCCTCGCTATAAACACCTGCTTTAGAAACAAATGGCTCTGGAAGATTAGCCAAATCTAAACTTGCTGCTTGCGCAACAGCACCAGTAATCGTTGCACCTAACATTGCAACGCCGACACCTAATGCAGCCACTCTTTTAATGGCTTTATTTAATCTTTGCATTTATTAAACACCTCCGTGTCAACATCCTGATAATCAGGAAAATTTTTTTCTTTTTTTTATGTTACTAAATAACATTATCTTATTCAGAATAGAAGATATTTTTTCTTTATAAACATTTATACACTCCAGAAGATAAATAACAACAAATTCCAGTAAAAACAGCCTTGATAAAGCCTATATCATCAGATTTCATTTTATCAGTCAATTAGTTATTTTTCAAATAATGATAATTTAACATAATTTGATGCTTGATATAAAAGTTACTCCATCATATTTAAACCTGTATTTGGTGCTTTCTATCCCTATTTTACAGCTTCCAAATTTATAAAATTCTTCAGTATCACTTTCAAAACTGATTTCATATTCCTTATTTCCTATAAGTAAGGGAACTGCCTTATTAATTTCTTT
>JACPNF010000002.1 GCA_016185635.1 Candidatus Woesearchaeota archaeon | reverse complement strand
CTTTTGGAAAAGCTTGAAGATACTTCTGAGATTTCCAGGCTTTTTTGGCCAATTCCAAATGTTTTCAAGGAAAAAAAGAAGAATTTAATAGTCAGGTTTATCTACAAAAAATAAGACTTATAACTTCATTCGGAGATACTGTTGATAGTAGATATATAAATATCCATCTGAAGCTCAGCATTTTTCCATATATCTTTTGTGATGTCTGTTCCTTGATATTTATTCTTGTTTCTTACATTCCTGATTTTCTCAAAGAAATTCCAGTCAAGTTCAAGTTCTGAAAAATTAAGTATTATAAATGCAAAAATACCTTGATGATTACTAGTTTTTTGTTCCTTAAATCTCATAAGTTGGTCACAAATCTCTCTTAAAACATCATAGTTTATATTAAATAAAACTCTGTAGTTTGGTTCTTCTATTTCTCTTAGTCTCTTGCCAAATTCATAATCTTCTATAGCCATTTTTTTATTTTTGTTACTTCATCTTTATCTAAATTAGATTCTTCGTAAAGACCTTCAATAGAAAGATCTTCATAAACTTCCTCAGGAGTTCTTTCTTTAGCCATTTAATTTAACCTCAAAAGGGATGATGCTTTCTTTGATGTTAAACCCCTTTACTATATTTTGAAATAATCTTGGATCTATCTCTTTTTTCATTTTTTTAATATCTTTATAGCTGAATAATTGTATTTCTCTTTTAATTTTTTTCTCAAACATTCCTTTATCAAAATCCTTGTCATCTCCATATAAAAACAGGTCTATATCACTTGATTTATTCCAGTTCCCTCTTGAAAAACTCCCAAAAAGAATAGCTGTTTTAATATTATTCAGGGAATTAAGATGATCAAATAATCCGCTTTGTTCAATTATTCTAATTCCATAAATCTTTTTTTCTGAACGAAATCTTATAGACTCTCTATTGGTTAAGTAATAAGGCCTTTTGTATCTTGGTTTGATCCTTTTAATAAACCCTTCTCTAAGCAGCTCTTTTAAAAAATAGTTCACTCTTTCTCTGCTTATATAAGACTCTTTTACAATGTCTTCAAAATGCCATCTTCTTAAAGTTTCATTAAAAAAAAGTCCTTTAATTTTATCTTTCATTTTTAGTATGAAAAATCATACTATTATTTAAATCTTGCTGTTTTATTTATTAAAGAATGCGGGGAACAGGATTCGAACCTGCGCAGGCACTAAGCCACAGGATTTCTCCTTAAAAATCTTAAGTTTGGCAATCTGAGTTTGGCAACTCTAATTCCTGCCCATTTAGTCAAACTTTTTGACCAGGCTCTGGCATCCCCGCATAAATAGAAATCAATTACTTTTCTTTATAAATTTTTTTATGCTTTTATCTGGTCTTTTAATTTGTTAAATGGGATTTTTAAGAAATGTTCCATGCAGTATCCCAAAAAATCAGAATTACTGCCGCAATTATATCCCTTTTCAGAGATAAACCTGCATTTTCCAGGTATTATCCTGCATTCTTTGCAGTATCCTATCTTTGAAACATCCTTCTTTGAGAAGTATTTATTGCATTTCTTGCACAAGACATTATAGTTAATAGCCATATATATTACAGTATATAGGAAGAGTTTTAATCCTTTCTAAATTGCTTTTGGGATAATAATGTTTAAAAATCAAGTTTCTTATTAATATTACATGGGAACTGCAATAGAACCCCAAGATAAAGAAGAAAATCCTATCTTGCTAAATTTGAATAATTAATAATATTAAAAATGAAACTATCAAAAAAAATAATAACAGGTCTTGCAGCAGTCACAGCATTATTATTTTATTCCTATTTTCATACTGCAGTTCCAAAAGAGGTCTATGAAGCAAAAGAATATGTAAAAAAACAATATACAGAAAAAGAAGATGATTATAAAAAAGTAATAATCCACTGCCATACAGGTGTATCTCATGACAGCAGGGGTACAATTGAAGATGTTGTTGCTGCAGCAGAATCATCTTCTATTGATTTTGTTATATTAACTGACCACACTTATCATGGCGCAGATGTAATAAAAGAGCAAAAAGAAGGCTACTTTGGGAAAAGAAAAGTTGGAATTATTAAAGGAATAGAAATCTCAAGATCTGGGGGGTCAATATTAGCTTTAAATCCATGTATAACTATAAATAAAACAGACAAGAAAGCAAAACAAATAGCTGAAGAAGTACGCAAAGCAGGAGGTCTGGCATTTGCTGGGCATATAGATAATTTTAGGTTTAATGATGAAGAACTTGAGGGTTATGAAATACTTAATTCTCACATTGCTTTTGAAAATAATAAATTTTCAACAGTTTTAGGTTTTATAGATTCTTATTTATTTTTACCAAAAGAATTTTTTTCTTTTCCTCTTGTAAAAGTTCCAGACAGAAATTTAAATATCTGGGATGATGCATTAAAAAAAGGCAGGCATGTAACAGGTATTGCCGGCAATGACGTGCACATAATTCTTGGTGTCCCTTTTGGTTATTCTGATTCTTTTTCTTTAATGTCAAATCATGTTAAAATGGAGCATTCAGACAAAAATGATTTTCAGGGTGATAAATCTGAATTGCTAAAGGCAATAAAAAAAGGAAACTTATTTTTTTCTTTTGATGTGCTGGCAGAAAGCTCTGGGTTTGAATATAAAATAACAACAGATTTGGAAACTGCTGTGATGGGTAACCAGATTAAGAAAGATAATAATACTAATTTATATGTAAGAACTCCCGCAAAATCACTTATAAGAATAATAAGAAATGGTGATGTTATTTACGCTGATAATACAGATGAAATCAGGTTTAAGGTTAATGATCCAGGAGCATATAGGGTTGAAGCTATGTTAGGTAATCTGCCTTGGATTTTTTCAAACCCAATTTACGTAAATAAAAATTAGCACAAAGCCTCACGCGGTAAGCGGGACCATCTTCACAAGCACCAGCATTGTTTTTAAGGTGCGAGAATCTAATAGACAGTAATTGATATCTTATAGTTATGTCTTTCTACTCTACCCCTACATTTTCTCTAAAATGCAAATATTTATAAATATGTAGTGGTAATATGTTCTCTATGGTGACCATTCGGAAAAGAACTATGGGAAAGCAGACCTATTATTATTTAGAACACACCATCCGTAAAGAAGGAAAAATTGAGAAGCGTGAGCACTATCTTGGCAAGCAACTACCTAAGAACATTGAGGACTTGAAGAAGGAGTTTCTCAGCCAACTATATCAGGAACGCTGGTATCCGGTTCTTAACAAAATCAAACAGGCATTCACACAAGAAGTCAAACATACCCCAATATCCGCACAGGAGGAAGAAATAGAAAAGTTCGCAATTCATTTCACCTATGACACGCAAAGAATCGAAGGGTCAAAACTATCTCTTCGCGAAACTGCAGACTTGCTTGAACGAGGAATCACTCCAAAAGCCAAGCCCATTCGCGATGTCAAAGAAGCCGAAGCCCACAAGGCATTATTTGATGAAATGCTCAAAACAAAGAAAGATATCTCTTACCCGCTCGTACTGTACTGGCACAAGAAACTCCTCCGAGACACCAAGCCAGACATTGCAGGCAAGATCAGAGAACATCAAGTAGCCATTTCAGGAAGCAAATTTTTACCACCCCATCCTGTAGAGGTATATCCACTCTTACAGGAGTTCTTCAAATGGTATGATAAAAGCAAGGCAATGCTCCACCCAATGGTATTGGCCGCACTTGTCCATTTGAAATTCGTCACCATTCACCCATTTGGAGATGGCAATGGGCGCATTTCACGCCTCCTTATGAACTTTGTTCTGCATAGAAAAAACTATCCTTTGCTTAACATCCATTACGAAGGACGCGCAGGATACTACACTGCACTTGAACGAGCACAAACTAAACAAATGGAGTTTATTTTCATTCAATGGTTCATCAAAAAATACATCAAAGAACAAAAACACTTCCTTAAAAACTACAAGCTAAACCCACACTCAAAAGACAGTCCATAAGAGCAAAACCAACACCGTCCCGAATCGTGATGTTTCCTGAGGATTTCTTTACTTTGTAAATAACCAAAAACCATTTGTCGTATTAATTGAAGATAAATCTGTAGCAGATAGTTACAGAAAATATTTTAAGTATCTTTGGCACGGCGCTAAACCCTAGCACTTGGACTACCATTATGTTGACTTACGAACTGGGCGCTGAAGCCTCTGCAGGGACTTGAACCCAGAACTTCCACTTTACGAAAGTGGTGCTCTACCAAATTGAGCTACAGAGGCATTACTTAATCTGTTCAATTAATTTTTCTTTATGCTTTCTCTGGCAGTTAGAGCAGACAGCTTTCTTTTTGATGTAAGTGCCATTAATCTTGTCTAAAACCACTACTTCAATTTTTTCCCCGCACAAGTTGCATTTCATAGAACTAAGAAAATTATTTTTTTTATAAAACTTGTCATATGCCTGAATGTCTTCTCAAATTTTCATCCTATAACTTATAGTCTCTTTGGGGTGCTGTCTTTCAAAAACCTCTAATACTTTTCCAACTGATTTTCTGTGCTCCTCTGGAATAGAATCTTCATCATCTTTTCTAAACATTTCTTTTAAAGAGTAATAAACACATGCGCTAGCAAGTCCAATCATAGTTCCACCAATAAATATCTGTGGAATATATTGGTTTATTAATTCTGTTAATTCTGTCATTTCCATACATTTTTTTTAACATAAGTATATTTAAATCATCTGTTTTTGGTATTTTATTATTAGAAAGTAATAAATTTCTATTTAGTTAACTTTATATATATTTAAATTAAAAAATTAACTATGGTTAAGAGGTTTTTGCATCCTCAGGAAATAGCAGTTTGGTATATACTTCCAGCCTTAAGGAAAGAATTAACCTTGGAATTAAAAAATCTAGGGCTAGACCAGAAAACAATATCAAAGACCATAGGTGTAACAGAAGCAGCAATTTCACAGTACATAAAGCAGAAAAGAGCAAATGAGTTTGATTTTGATGAAGTTACAAGGCAGGAAATAAAGAAATCTGCAGAGCTCATATCTCAAAATGGACAGTTGCTGTTTCAGGAAATGCAGAAATTACTGAATACTGCTTTACAGAATAAGGTGACATGCAAAGTATGCCATAATCATAATGAGCTGCCTAAAGAATGTGAAATATGTTTTGAGGGGAAAAATGAAGCAAATTTACATGGACAATGCAGCAGCAACTCAGCTGGACAGCAATGTCAAAAATGAAATACAACTTTTTGAAGAAATCTATTTTAATCCAAGTAGCTTTCATGATCTAGGTAGTTCTGCAAAAAAAGTCTTGGAAAACTCAAGGCAAAGAACTGCACAAATAATTAATTGTGATTCTTCTGAAATAATTTTTACATCCGGTGGGACAGAAAGCATAAATCTCGCAATTAAAGGTGCAGCATTCGCAAACAAGCAAAAAGGAAACCATATTATAACAACAAAAATAGAGCACCCATCAGTTTTGGAAACCTGCAAATATCTTGAGAAAAACGGATTCAAGATTACTTATTTGGATGTTGACAAGGAAGGTTTGTTAAACATAGAGGATATAAAAAAAGCAATTGCAAAAGAAACAATATTAATTTCAATAATCTATGCAAACAATGAAATAGGGGTTATACAAAATATAGAAGAAATAGGAAAAATAGCAAAAGAAAAAAATATTATTTTTCATACAGATGCATGCCAGGCTTCTTTATTAAATTTAGATGTAAATAAATTAAATGTTTCTCTGATGACATTAAATTCAAGCAAGATGCATGGACCTAAAGGATGCGGACTTTTATATATTAAAAAAGGAACAAGACTTGAGCCTTTAATTCACGGCGGCGGCCAGGAATTTAATTTAAGGTCTGGAACAGAAAACTTGCAGGCAATTGTTGGTTTTGCAAAAGCTCTTGAAATTGCACAGGAAAATAAGGAAAAAATTTCTTTTGATTTAATAAAGTTAAGGGACAAATTAATAGCAAGCCTTCTTAAAAAAATTCCAGATTCAAGATTAAACGGGCACAAAACAAAAAGGCTTCCAAATAATGTTAATATTTCAATTAAGAATACAGAGTCAGAATCATTGATTTTGCATTTAAATGACCTTAATATTTTTGTGTCAAGCGGCTCTGCCTGTTCTTCAAATAAAATAGGCATAAGCCATGTAATAAAAGCATTAAAAGTCCCTGAAGAATACGCAAGAGGAACATTAAGAATTACTTTGTCAAAATATACAACAGAGCAGGAAATTGATTATTTAATAGATGTCTTGCCAAAAATTGTTGAAAAAATAAGGGAAAAAAATACTCCTAAAATAATTACAAGGTGAATGATATGCAGGAAACAAGATTGTCAAGGGAAATGTTTGATCATAAGAACAAGCCTAGGCTTTCTTATGTTGCTGGCCAAGGATTGTCAGAAGAAATTGTCAATAAAATATCAGATTACAAGAAAGAGCCTGAATGGATGCGCCAGTTTAGGTTAAATGCATTAAAGGTTTTTAATTCTCTGCCTGTTCCGGACTGGGGCCCTGACATAACTCCTTTAATGAATGACTTTAATAAAATAAAATTCTTTGCAATACCAGAAGGAGAAGCAAATGTCAATACTTGGGAAAAGCTGCCAGATGATATTAAAAAAACCTTTGAAAAATTAGGAATTCCAGAAGCAGAAAAAACATACCTTGGTGGAGTTGGTTTGCAGTACGAGTCGCAGGCAGTTTATCATAATCTAAAAAAATCTTTGGAAGAAAAAGGAGTTATCTTTACAGACTGCGATATAGCAATAAAAGAATATCCTGAATTATTTAAGCAGCATTTCATGACAAAATGTGTTCCAGTTGGTCTGCATAAGTTTTCTGCTTTGCATGCAGCAGTATGGTCTTCCGGGACATTTATTTATGTTCCAAAAAATGTTAAAGTTGATATTCCGTTGCAGGCTTATTTCAGGATGAATGCTGAAAGCCTTGGTCAGTTTGAGCATACTTTGATTATTGCAGACGAAGGTTCAGAAATAAAATATATAGAAGGTTGTTTTACGAAAGGAACAAAAATTACAACAAACCCAAGCTATAAGCCAATAGAAAAAATAAATGTAGGAGACAAAGTTTTAACCCATACAGGGGAATATAAAAAAGTTTACAAAGTTTATAATAGGCCTTTATACAATGGTTATTTATATAATATACAAGTAAGGGGGGATTCAACTCAAAGTATAAAAGTTACAGAAGAGCATCCTTTCTTGACAGTAAAAAGAAAAAGAGCTAATGAAAGAAATAAAACATGGATTGCAAATTGGTATGGTGCAGGTAAATTAAAAGAAAGAGATTATTTGTTAATTCCAATAAACAGAAAAGTAGTTTCTAATGATTTTATGGATTTTGAAGTTGATTTTAGAAGAAAAAAAGAAATTAAAAATATAAAAACAGATAAGGATTTTTTCAGATTAGTTGGTTATTATTTAGCAGAAGGCAGCATTAATAAAAAAAGAAATTATCTAAGTTTTTCCTTTGGTGTTCATGAGAAAGAGTATATAAAAGATGTAAAAAAAATATTAAAAAGATTAGGTGTTAAAAAAATTTATACACCTATCCACAAAAAAAATAATGGAATATCTTTAGTGGTAGCAGATTCTAAGCTGGCAAGAATATTCAAGCAATTTGGAACTTCTGCATCTAAAAAATCTATGCCTTTATGGTGCTTGTTAGAGCATCCTGAAAAACAAAAAGAAATCATAATAGGCTTGTTTAGGGGTGACGGAAATTACTATAATAAAAAGCTTCCTTCAGGAACTAAAGAAGTCCTTAGGTTAAATACAGTATCTGAAAAATTAGCAAAACAAACAAAAGATATTCTTTTTAGGCTGAATATCTTCTCTTTCTTAAATAAAAGAGACAGAAGAAAAGAAAACAGGCAGACCATGTATACAGTTGGGATAACAGGCGAATATATGTTTGCTTTGGGTGGTTTATTTGGGATTAAAATAAGAGATAAGCTAAATAATAAAAAAAGAGCTTCAATGTTTTATATAGATAATAAATATGCTTATGCACCGATAAAAAAAATTATTAAAAGGAAAGTAAAAAATCTTAAAGTATATAATTTTGCAGTTGAAGGCAATGAAACTTATTCTGTTCCTGTTGTTGTCCATAATTGTTCAGCCCCGCAATATACATCAAGCTCAATACATGCTGGATGTGTAGAGATTCATGTTAAGAAAAGGGCAACAGCGTCTTACATTAGTGTTGAGAACTGGTCAAGGAATACTTTTAATTTAAACACAAAAAGAGCAGTTGTAGATGAGGAAGGAACAATCAATTGGATAAACGGGAATATGGGAAGTCGATGTACTCTTCTCTATCCGTGTTCTGTTTTAATGGGAAGAAAAGCTCGTTCAGATTTTTTAGGTATTGCCTTTGCAGGCAAGGGCCAGAACCAGGACACAGGAACTAAAGTTTATCATTTGGCACCTGAAACCACATCAGTTACAAGATCAAAAAGCATTTCAAAAGACGGCGGAATATCTTCATATAGGGGTTTAATAAAAATAGCGAAAGGGGCTAAAAATACAAAAGCAGCTGTCCAGTGCGATGCATTACTAATAGATGAAAAATCAAAGTCAAATACTTTTCCTTACATGGAAATAAAGGAAGATGATTCTACAGTTGTGCATGAAGCTACTGTTGGAAAAATAAGTGATGACCAGATATTTTACTTAAGGTCACGCGGATTGTCTGAAGAGCAGGCAAGAAAAATGATAGTTGCCGGATTTATAGAACCTATTGTCAAGGCCTTGCCTTTGGAATATGCTGTTGAATTAAACAGGTTAATAGAATTAGAGATGGAAAATTCAATAGGATAAGCTTGTCTTATTTTTGGGGGAATATAATTGAAGTATGAATCAGGAATTAGAATTTTTGGACAGGGAAATAGTGGAATATATTCAGGATAGTTCTGAGCCTGAATGGATGAAAAATCAAAGATCAGAAGCAAAATCCAAATTTTTGTCATTGCCAAATCCAAGTTTTAAATACGGGATAAATATAATATTAAACCCAACAGAAGTTAAATTTGAAGAGATTAAACTGCCTGAAAAGAAGAAAATTGTTCTTCCTATAAATAATAAAATAGTAATAAAGAATTTATCTGAAGCACTTAAAACACATGAAGATTTAATAAAAAAATATTTATTTTCGACATTAACTTCTTTGACTAAATTTGAATCATTGCATAAGATGTTATGGAATAAAGGAATAGTAATTTATATTCCAAAAAATACAGTAATAAAAGAGCCGATAAAGATAAAAAATGTTAATAATAACTTTGATTTTCAGCATAATCTTATTATTATAGATGAAAATTCAAGCATATCAATTTTTGAAGAAGACTTGTCAGAAAACAATGAAAAATCCTACAACACCAAGGTTACAGAAATATTTGTCAACAGGGATTCTAAATTAAATTATGCTACTTTTCAGAATCTCTCACAGAAAACAGTAAGTTTTTCATCTAAAAAAGCTTTGGTTAATCAAAATGCTAATATAACTTGGATAGACTTTAATTTAGGCTCAAGCCTGTCAAAGTCAGAGATGTCTACTAACCTGCAGGAAGAAGGGTCAAGTACAAATGTTTTCAGCTTGTTTTTCTCAAACAACGCACAGCAGTTTGATTTTAATTCATCAATATTCCATAATGCAAGATATACAAACTCAGACATGGCTGTAAATGGAGTTTTAGATAACAAGTCTAAGGTTATTTATAATGGTCTCGTGAAAATCCACAAAAATGCAAAAAATTCCAATGGTTGTCAGAAACAGGATGCATTACTATTAAGCCCTGATGCAGAAATAGACCCTATACCTAACTTGGAAATTGATAATAATGATGTTAAATGTTTTCATGGAACAACTGTATCTCAAATTGATAAGGAAAAATTGTTTTATCTTAAATCAAGAGGCATACCTGAAAAAGATGCAGTAAACTTGATGATAAAGGGGTTTTTTGATCCAGTAATTGAAAAAATAAATATAAAAGAAGCTCAGGAAGATCTAAGAAATGCAATTGCATCAAAGTTATAAAATGGAATTAGATGTAGAAAAAATAAGAAAGGACTTTCCCATACTTGCAAGACTATTAAATAAAAAGCAGTTAATATATTTCGACTCTGCAGCCACTTCACAATGCCCAAGAATTGTTATAGATTCAATAAAGGGATTTTATGAAAAACACAACGCAAATATCCACAGGGGTATTCATAAGCTTGCAGAAGAGTCTACATTAATGTATGAGGAAGCACATCAAAAAGTTGCAGATTTTATTAATGCAGATTTTGAAGAAATAATCTTTACAAAAAATACAACAGAAGCCTTGAACTTACTGGCATATTCTTTGTTAAATGATTTAAAAGAAAATGATGAAATAATATTATCCCAGATGGAACATCACAGCAATATTGTACCATGGCAGCAGCTGGCTAAGCTAAAAAAAGTAAAAATAAATTATGTCAAGGTTACTGAAGAAGGAAAATTAAATTTAATCCATTTAAAATCATTAATTAATGAAAAAACAAGAATAGTATCTATAACTCATGTTTCAAATTTGTTAGGTACAATAAATCCAGTAAAGGAAATATCAGAAATAGCTCATGAAAAGAATATTATATTTATAGTTGATGCAGCACAGAGCATTCCACATATGAAAGTTGATGTAAAAGACATTGATGCTGACTTCTTAGTATTTTCAGGTCATAAAATGTGCGCTCCTACAGGAATAGGGGTATTATATGGTAAAAAAGTGTTATTGGAAAAAATCAGTCCGTTTTTATATGGTGGTGATATGATAAAGGAAGTTACTTTTGAAAATACAAGGTTCAATGATTTGCCATGGAAATTTGAAGCAGGAACCCCGCCAATAGCAGAAGGCATTGCTTTGGGAGTTGCAGTTGATTACTTAAATAGTATTGGAATGGAAAATATAGAGGAATATGAAGATAAATTAACCCAATATTTATACAAAAAACTAAAAGAACAAAAAGATGTAAAAATTTATGGTCCTGAAAAAAGGTCTTCATTAGTTTCTTTTAACCTATATGAAATACATCCTCATGATGTTGCAACAATTCTCGATTCAGAAGGAATAGCAATAAGGGCAGGTCATATGTGCGCAATGCCTCTTGTAAAGGAAGTTTTAAATGAAAGCGCAGTCTGCAGAATTAGTTTATACTTTTACAATACAAAAGAGGAAATTGACAAATTTATCTTGGCTTTGGATAAGGTAAGGAAGGTATTTGGAAAATGACTCAAAACCAAATTATAGACAGGGATTATGCTGGAGAAGGAATTTACCGAGAAAATATTATAGATCACTATAAATCTCCAAGAAACTTCGGTATTTTGGAAAATTC
Organism: Candidatus Woesearchaeota archaeon; assembly: GCA_016185635.1. Classification (GTDB taxonomy): domain Archaea; phylum Nanobdellota; class Nanobdellia; order SCGC-AAA011-G17; family JACPIM01; genus JACPNF01. Next base: position 4,767 of record JACPNF010000002.1, on the reverse strand, counting down.
GGATGCAGAATATATGGAGTTTAATCCTTTATGTGGTGATGAAGCAACAATGCAAATTAAAATTAAAGATAATCTTATCAAGGATATAAAATTTAAGGGAAAAGGTTGTGCTATAAGCATGGCCTCATGTTCAATATTAACAGAAAAAATAAAAGGAAAAAGTTTGAATGAAGTCAAGAAATTAGAAAAAGAACAGGTTTATGAGATGTTAAGCATACCAATAAGTCCACAAAGAGTTAAATGTGCTTTGTTGTCCTGGGAAACTTTAAGAAGATTGATAAAAATTTATGAGAACAAAAATGGCTGAAGAATTAAAAATTGAAAATTTGCATGCCTCAGTAGAGGGCAAAGAAATACTTAAAGGGATAAATTTAACTATAAAAAAAGGCCAGGTAGTTGTTTTAATGGGGCCGAATGGCAGTGGCAAAACCTCGTTTGGGAACGTCTTGATGGGAAATCCAAAATATAATATAACAAAAGGGAAAATATACCTGAATAACAAGGACATAACAAATTCAAAAACAGAAGAAAGGGCTAAGAATGGATTATTTCTGTCTTTCCAATATCCTTCAGAAATATCTGGTGTGACTATGACAAATTTCTTGAGAACAGCATACAATTCTTTAAAGGACACAAACATTTCAGTATTGGATTTTTATAATATGTTAAAGGAAAAAATGGCTTTGTTAAAAATGCCTGAGGATTTTGCAAGAAGATATTTGAATGAGGGTTTTTCAGGGGGAGAAAAGAAAAAAGCAGAGGCATTGCAGCTTGCTGTCTTAGAGCCCAAGTTTGCAATTTTAGACGAGACAGACAGCGGTACAGACATAGATTCATTGAAAATAATTGCAGAAAACATAAATAAATTAAAGGAAAAGCTAAATATAGGTATTTTATTGATTACTCATTACAACAGGATTTTGGAATACATAAAGCCTGACCACGTTCACATTTTTGTTGATGGTAATGTAAAAAAATCAGGAAATTATGAATTAGCAATAGAACTTGAAAAAAAAGGCTATGAAAAAATTTTTGACAATATCTCTGATTAGAAAGAGTAATTATTAAATATTCAGAATTACATAGCGGTTTTATGAAAAAAGAAATATCACAAGATTTCTGCAAAAAAATAATAAAAAAATTAAAGAATAAAAAATTAACCCACCCAATTTATGTTATTCATGAGCATCAGGCAAAAAGAGCAGGAAAGCATTTTGACTTAAGGCTTGAAATTAATAAAGGAAAGGGTTTGGAAAGCTGGGCATTGAGAAAGCAGCCGTCAAAACAGCACAGCATTAAAAGATTGGCTGTTCAAACTACTCTTCATGATTTGAATTATGCAGCTTTTCAAGGAATTATCCCGGAAGGAAATGCAGGTGCAGGAACAGTAAAAATATGGGACAAAGGGACATTTAATTTAATAAATAAAAAACCTAAAAAAATAATTGTAAACATCAAAGGAAAAAAATTAAAAGGAAAATATTGTCTGATAAATTTTAAAGAAAAAAACTGGCTGTTTTTCAGGAAAAAAGATTAAATTAATTAATAAATTCTAAAAAATTTGAAGCTGTAACAATCTTAATCTTATTATATTCTTTTAATTTCAATAAATGTTCATCACCTGAAATTATAAAATCAGCTTGGCCAACTTCAGCAGTTTCGATAATGATATTATCATCTTCATCTTCTTCTATAACTTTTATCTTTCCTGTAATTTCTGTTAAATTGGCAATTTCAAGAATGAGTGTAATAAATCTTTTTTTCTGTTCTCTTGTAAATGTAAATTTAGCGTAGTCCATAACTCTTGATAATTCCTCTAACTGTTTATAAGAACTAACGAGTTCGAATTCTTTGTTTAATAATTTTATAAAAATTTCCCTGGGTTTTCCTTTCCATCCTAAAGCAGAAATTAATATATTTGTATCTAATACTATCTTTTTCTTGACCATTCAATTGCCTCTTTAACGTCTTTGGTTGTAACTTTTTGTTTCTCAAAATGTCTTTCTATTTCTTTTGATAGCTTTTTAAATTCGACTTTAATGTCTGGAATATCTACTTTTTTAAATAAAATTCCTTCCTTTACTGCAAAAGGGATAAACCTATCCCCAGTATCAAATCCCTCCTTTTCTCTGATCTCTTGGGGAACTACAAGCTGTCCTTTTTGACTCATTTTGACTAGTTCTTTATTCATTTTAACCTCCAGTTCAACTATTCAATTATTAAACTATTAAACTATTTAAACTTTTTTATTTTAATAAATTTTAAAGAAAAAAACTGGCTATTTTTTAAGAAAAAATAATAATCATTCATTTTGCATGATATACCTTTCTTACAGGCCATGATATTTCAATCTTTTCTTTGTCGTATCGTTCTTTAAGAGCTTTTATGAATTCATGAATTATTAGATGCTTGTTTGCAAATCCTTCTACTTTTAAATAAACTGAAAAATTGATATTTGAATCTCCAAATGTATGATATCTTAAGTAAGGCATAAATTCCATGACTCCGCCAGGTATAGTTTTTTCTATCATTTTCGCAACTTCCAATGTAACTTTCTCGACTTTTTTAAGGTTGGATGTATAAGAAACCCCGCATTCTACAAGCACTAAAATTTCTTCATTTGGCAGGGAATAGTTCTTGATTATGCTCTCTGATATCTTTGAGTTCGGCACTATGATGATGCAGTTAGGTATTGTCTTTATTTTTGTTGAGCGCCACCCTATGTCTTCGACAAATCCGGAAATGTTTCCTTCTATTTCTATATAATCTCCAACTCCGACAGGCTTGTCAGATATTATGTATATTCCAGCAAAGAAATTTATTAATGTAGTCTGCAATGCAAGGCCAATCGCCAATCCACCCAAGCCTAATGTGGCAATTAATGGAGTAATCTGTATGTTTAAAAAATCCAGGATAGTTAGCAAGGCCACCAGGTAAATTATTGCTGTTAATATTTTGTTTATTAATTTAGGTGTTTTTTCAAATTTTTTCTGCACCTTTAGCCATTTGTTTATCAATATAGTTGCTATTCTTGAAATAATGATTGAAAATAAAATTACACTGGCAATAAAGAAAAATTTCTTGATAGTCATCCTATAAGGGTCTAATACTGATAATATTTTTAAAACAAGATATAATCCAACTATGTTTATGAAAAGATAAGTTGGGTTTATTATTCCTTTTAATACTGGCTCATCAAAATTTTTCGTCTTCTCTGTAATTCTTTTTATTAACCTTTTTAGAAAGTCTACTAAAAAATATGACCCTATTATAAGGAATAATAAGGCGATGAAGAATAGGATAAATTCATTATTTATTAAAAAATTTGCCTCTACCATAATTATTTATTGAATATTCTTTTTAATTACTTTTGTTCCTACAAATAGGAAATAACAGTCTCTCAAAATGGAAAATAGCCATTTTTTACGAAAAAAGGTTAAATTTAAAAGATTAAGAATCATAGTAAACAGAATGGAAAATTACCTGCCGGAAGTATTCAATAAGTTAAAAACTTTAGAAGGGGAAATAAATGCCTTCTTAGCTTTTTACGCTTCATATATTATAGATAGAACTCCTCAGATAACTAATATAGGAGAAGTAAGAAAAAAGGCAAAAAAATTGATTTCACAATTGGGGGCTATAGAAATTACTATGAGCAGTATTGGAACTGGGAGTATGTTTAGTAAGTCTATTATTAGAAAAACAATCGAGGCACAAAAAGAACTACTTGATAGCCTTCCAAAAAGGTAAATTTAAATTTAAAAAATAAAAATAGTTATTTTACCTTTGTTAGTGCTTTGCTTGCTGGCTCCAAGTCTTTCCAGCAGCTGTTAAACATATTGTCTAAAGCAGTTACAAAGTTCATTAAGCTACTTCTGTGGGCACAAATAGTAATATTTATAAATATGTGCCCATATAGATAAACTATGGTTTACCATGAAATTAGGGTTGTTAATGGAAAAAAACAGAATTACTTAGTTTATAATAGCCGGAAAAATAACAAATGGGTAAAAAAATCTAAGTTTGTAGGTTTAGGGGATTTAAACAAAAAAGAAATTTCTGTATTAAAAAAAGAGTTTGAAAAAGAGATTATCTTAAATAAAAAATATATTTATCTTGAATTAGAAAATATTGAAGAAATAGAAGATTTAAAGAAAATTTATAACGAAAAAATAAAGAAATTAAAAAAAGAAGAATACGAAAAATTCCAGAAATCTTTTTTTACAGAGCTTACATATAATAGTAATGCTATTGAGGGTAGTTCTTTAAACTTAGAAGAAACTTCTTTGGTAGTAAATGATAAAATAGTACCTGAAGGAAAAACATTAAGAGAAATTTATGAAGCTAAAGGGCATATGGAAGCGTTAAATTTTATAAAAATATATAAGGGAGATTTAAATGAAGAGTTTATATTAAAAATTCATTCTTTAATATTAAAAAATATATCAGAAAGATTTTCTGGGAAATATAGGGAAACAAATGTAAGCATCTTTGGAAGTGATGTAAAACTTCCTAATTATTTTTTAGTTCCCCAATTAATGAAAAATTTAATTTATTGGTATAAAAAGAATAAAAAAAATTATCATCCAGTTGAAATGGCAATTTTAATATCAATGAAATTAGTCACTATACATCCATTTGTTGATGGCAATGGCCGAGTTTTCAGGTTAATTATGAATTTTTTATTAAACAAAAAGAAATATCCTTGGATTAATATTTATAATAAGCAAAGGCAGAGATATTTATTAGCAGTAAGAAAGGCAAATG
>JACPNF010000006.1 GCA_016185635.1 Candidatus Woesearchaeota archaeon | reverse complement strand
GCTGAGCTTAATTTTGTTGTTTTTTGTATTTCTTTTTCATACCTGGATAATTCTTTTCTGCTTATTTGGTTTGTTTCTTTTATTTTATCTGAGAACAATTTAATAGCATAAGTTAGTTTAGCTGTTATTTTGTTTAATTTATTTATTTTTGATTTTGTTATCTTATAATGGACTGGGATTCTTATTGTTCTTGAAAATTCTTTCAGCATAACGCTAAGAAGACTCTTAACTATTTAAGCTTTATTTTGATGCAGTACTATTCAAGAGAAATTTCCGTAATGTTTTCTGTTTCACTGGAAGATTTCCGAAATTTATGAAAATCTTTCAGAGAAGCAATTCATCTCAGCTAAACTTTTAAGAAAAGTTTAATCAAAAACTATTCCAACTTTTAAGAAAAGTTTAAACAAAAACTATTCCAACTTTTAAGAAAAGTTTAAACAAAAACTATTCCAACTTTTGGAAAAAGTTTAATCAAAACTAATTTAAAAAGACCGAGTTTTCTTGCTTACTGATTCATAAATACTGTTGGAATTGTTCTTGCTTAATTCTTTTAGATTAAAATAGGTAAGAAACCTCATTCTTTTAGGTATGAATTGAATTTCCGTAAACTTTTTCTTGATAAAAAACTTAAAAAGTAGCGTAGCATTGACACTATGCTATTATCTGCACTGTTGGGAGCAATACTTCTTACAGCTTAACTGAACATTTGGCTTGGATGGTGAGGTCATAAACGTGAAGTCTTCTGAAGTGGCAAGATTCCCAGAAGCATCTTTAGATTTAACAATATAATGATAAAGTGTATTCTGTTTTAGTCCAGTTAATGTTTCTGAATGAGAAGTCATTAAGTTAGTATTTTCAGCAGTAGTAAAACCATAACTTATTGTTGTTCCATACTCAACTTGATGAGTTGACATCTCATTTGTTTGCCACGTGATTGTTGCACTTGATGAAGTAATTAATGAGGCTATAGTATTTGTAATTATAGGGGGTGTTGTATCTGTTGGGGGTGGCATAACTTCACTATATTCATAAGCTCCAATATCCCAGGCTAGGCCTTTAGGTCTTAACTTGTTCTCTCTATCTACATTTATATCTATATTATATAATTGCTTGAAATTAGCATAACTTGCCTCAACTAATCCTGCATCTATAGCTATAGAAGAAGAAAGTAAATTAAAATTATTCAAAGTTGGGTTTACAAAATCAGGATTTCCTTCTTTGCACCCAAGGCATTCTCCAATTGATTGCATGCTTGCAACATCTCTCATAGTCCCATCCCACAATATTTTGGCAGGAGCACTAAACAAATTATTTCTAGTATCTGAATTTTTACCAGTTAAATAAGCGCTGCTGAAAGCAATGTGCTTGTCACTTGCTACAATTATATTGTTTGAAATTAAAGATTTAGAAGTGTAATAACCATTTTCAATTCCTTTCGGATTATTGTATAATGTGTTTCCTATTATATTGACTATCTCGCTACCATCGTTTATCTGTATTCCTGAATTCAAATTATCTCTGAACAGATTTCCTATTATATAGATGTCTGCTCTACCACCAACATTTGTACTACCAGAATTTATTCCATTGGTATTGTCATATCCTTCATTAAAAATAAACCATACTCTGACTGGATCATACTGGTATCCCATTCCTGAACCAGTAGAAGAACCTGAAGGCCTATGCCCATATGCAATATTTTCAGAAAATATAACGTCTGATGCTGTTTTTGTCCAGAATCCCATTTGTTTGTTTTGCCATGCAGTATTACGGCCAACATAAATGTGATGAGTTGTTGCTGTCAATCCATTTATTTGAATGCCATCACCGCTATTTCTGTATAATTTATTATTTAGAACCCAGATATTGTTAGCTCTTCCAACAGCTATTCCATGTACATCTTGGTCAAATGTAGCTTGCCAATTCCCATTATCATGAATCTCGTTTTTATAAAACACAATGTATGAAATCTCTGAATACTTCCCACCAACAGCAATTCCACCGCCACCTGAACCTAAATTTCCATGAGCATCACTGTTTCGCAATACAATATGGTCAGAATCATATCTCTTCCCATTTTTATCTGTAACACCAAATTTTCCAGTTGTTCCTCCTGTTAAATCACCATCTTGATCACCAAACTCAAGGTTTTCAAATATTGCGTAACTGCTTCCAATAACAGCAAATGATGCTGTGATAAGCGGTTTTTGTGTTGAATCTGCACCTCTTACAAAAATAGGCTGCAAAGCTGTTCCTCTACCATGCCAATCCCTTGGACTTGAATGGCTAGTTGTATACTTGCCATGAACCTCTACAACAGAGCCAGCTGGCAAAGGATTACTTTCAGTTCCTGGAATTGTTTTTCTTGGTTTACTTGGAGTGCCATAAGGATTGCTTGTGTCAGTTACCCCTGCACAAGTTTCACAGACATAATAGAATCCAGGAACTGGATTGTCCCAGGGATTTGGTGCAGGAGGCGCAACCTCATTTATGCCAAAAATAGGCATTGGTATTCCTATTGGTGGTAACCAAGAATTAGATTGTGCTAAAGTATTGAGAGATGTCACTACAATAACAATAATCACAAATAGTAGATACAAGGGTTTTTGCATTTTAATTAACACTATTTTTAAGTAGTATATAATCTTTTCTATTAATCTGGTTGTGTGTAGTATACTGAAATTATTGCACTCCTATTTTACATTGCTGCAAATTACACATGCACTGCTTTGTATTGAGCTTAAAAGCATTTCAACTTCATTTACATTTCCAGTTTTTAAGGAATCATAAGGTATTTCTATATTCTTAATTTCATAAGAATTTATACTATCACTTGTTTCAATATTATCAACACCATTTTCACCATAAATCTTTACTTTGAATTTGTTAATATTTCCTTGACCATTATTCTCAACTAATAATCTTATTTTATTATCTTCAATAATTTCTGCTTTTCTAAATTTTAAACTAAAATCAGAAAAGCAAGCAATATCTTTCTCAGATCTTTCTTCTGATGTTTGAAATAAACCTTCTGTTAATTTGTTGCCCCAAGTAAAGGTAATAGCTGCTAAAACAACAGTAAATCCAATTAATAATACAGCTGCAATTAATGGTGCTATCCCTCTTTTATTTATCATGTTAGGAAATAAAAAGAATACCTCATTTATATTCTTTCCTGTTCTTATGGTTGGTGGGGGTTATATTCTTTAAAGTCATATATTTTCTTTTATTCTTTTGATGAATTCTGGGAAGTCTTTCATAGAAATATTTCCTCCAACAGCATGATCGTGGCCGCCGCCGTAACCTTCCAAGCCTTCCATTGATTTTTTTAATAAAGGCGGGAGCATAAAATTTTTGCCTCTTAAGCTAAACCTCAATTGGCTGTCTTTTTCCCTGCCAACCATAATTAACTTGTCAGGATATTTATAGGCAAGTTCGCTGCTTAGCAAGCCAGACAAACTTATCTTTGTTTCAGGATATAAAAATAATAACAGCTTTTTATCTTTGCTGCTTTTTACCGCCTTTTCCCACAAAAGTTTATATGTTTTATTTATTTTTTCATAAAAGCTGTACAAGTATTTTCCTCTTGGAGTCTTTTGTTCAAGCAGATCATAAGGATTTTCCAGCTTGCATAACATGTTTATGTTTTTTCTAACTTCTGATGTAGAGCCTTTCAGCACAAAATTAAATATTTTTACTAATTTACCATATCTTGTGGTGTATAATATTTCTTCTATCTCATTCTTGTTTTCCAAAAGGTCTTTATATTCAAAATTCTCAATCAAATATTTTGGAAGGTAATAATCACCAAATATTCCGATTAAAGCTATCCATAAATTGTTTTTGACTATATTATAACTCCAGAAAGAAGTAGGCCTGTTATCATTTTTATCGTACTTTCTAGGATTAAAATAAATAACTCCTTTTCTATCCAAGAGGGGATGATGATCTATCCATATAAGTGGTACGCTTACTGAATCTATTAACTCCTGGCTTATCTCAGCCCTGTCTAATACTAAAATCAAATCAGGAGTATATTCCTTTATTTTCCTGAAATAAATTGTTTCATCCCTCATTCCAGCTTTTACTATAATTCCCTTGCATTTATCATAATTTTTTTTTAGAAGTATGTAAGATATCAAACCATCATGGTCATCATCAAAAAAGATCAATGGATTTTCTGACTTTTTTAGATAATTTTTTATTTTTTCCAGTTCTTCTGTTATTTCTCTGTTCTCCTGTATGCTCTCCATATTTGCAACCTAGACCAGCCTTTTTCTCTTAAGACTTTCTTTATAGAGTTCTTAGAATAACCTTTATTAATGTTTTCTCTTATAAAACCTGCAATACCTATCATATCTGGGGCTGTATTTAATATTTCTCTGTGTTTTTTGCCCTCGAGATTTCTTAAATTAAGCTTATTCTGCTTTTTCTGCTGCCTTTTTATATACCATTCTCTTAATTTTTTCTGCTGCTTTTCAATAAAGGTCTCTTTTTCCCCAAACTCGTCTAATGGAGAGTATTTCATCTTATTTTTTCTTCTAATTACCAAAATCAGAACTAAAAAGGCCAAAAGAATTGCTAATATCACAATAGGTATTATTGTGCCTACTTTTTGAAAGTTTAAATCCTTGACAAAACTATTCTTAACAAAACTTCCTGTTACTGACAAAAACCCCTGTTTTTCCCTGCACAACCCTTCTTCACATATTTCATTTTTACTGCATTTTATATCAGACGGGCATGATGAGCAAGTTTCATTTCCTTCTATTATATTATTTCCGCATACAGGCTCCGCAGGCTCACTTTTTTGTATGGTTTCTTTTATTGTGTTCTCTTTGATTGTGATATTCCATGAATTAATTATCTGGTTTAATAAGTCTGTTACAATTACAGTTAAGTTATAATTTCCTGCAGTTCCAGAATTAAACCTGAAATGATTGGTTTTTTCTGGTGTTAATATATCATTTAGGTACCATTCATAATCCCCTACTTTTGTTGTTTCTATCTTAAAATCAGTTACTAAATTAGGATCAACTTCAACTTTTTTTTCAGGAGGCAATAAAGATTCAAGAGTAAAATCACTTTGGATTCCTTCATCAAATTCTGCAGTTTCATTAGACTGATTTTTTTCTTCATTACTTATTTTGATATTTACATCTTGCGAGGCTGTTAATCCTCCTCTGTCTTTTACAGTAAATTTAATAGTATCTGAACCAATTTTTCCTTTTGATGTAAATTCTGCTGTTTTATCCACATTACTTATTTCAACTTTTATTAGACTTTCATCAACATCACTTACTGACCAGTTTAATTTGCGCACTGAATCCTCATTGTCCTCTGCATAATCAGACAAGTCTAAGGACCAAGTATCTGTATCCAATGTTACATCCTGATCTGGAATATCTTTTATAAAAGTTGGAGCATTATTTCCGCTAGATGGAGGAGGTGATGCAACATCAATTACAGTTAGGTTTACTTCATTTGACTGGGTTGTTAAAGACCCGTCACTTGCAATAAATCTTACTTTTTCAGTTCCAAACCATCCTGCTGGCTGGGAAAAGCTTACAATATTTCCAGGGTCTATGTTAATGTTTATATTTGAATTTCCTGTTACTGTGAATGTCAAAGGTCTGTTTTCAGGATCTGAAAAATATATATCTAAGTCAAAGACGCTGTTTTTATTTGTGTTTTTATTCCATGATTGCGATGTTATGCTGCTGCTAAAAACTGGGGGGCTATTTGGAGCAGCACTAATTGAAAAACTTCTATTAGCATTGCTCCATTTTATACCTTCTATACCATCTATAATTTTGCAGTTCCACAAATAGTTTCCATTAGGTATATCTGCAATTGAAAATGAAGCTTCTGTAGCCTGCGGCGGATTAGAAACCTCTGCTTTTTTGCTCCAGCCATTGACATTATTGTATAACTGCAATGAAATTAATTCACTGCCTGTTGCCTTGCATTTAAATATAACTGAGCTGCTATCAACATAAACAGCATTGTCTACTGGAAAAACTAAGTCAACTGTTAGGGCATAAGAAATACTGCTAAAAATCACTAATAAAAACAAAATTAATGAAATTTTTGATTTTATTTCCATCTTTTTTTTGAAAAATCTTATAAATAAAGGCTGATTTTAAAGCCTTATGATAACCTTATTTCAAAGAATTGTGATTTATATTATTATATTGATTGCAATTTATATATTTGTAAAAACATCTCAGCTAACAATTAATGGGAGGAAAATAATATCTTTAAAATATAGGTTGCTGTTGTCTATATTCTTTCCTTTAATCCTTGTTATAGTCTTATTATTAAGCTCTTTTCTACTTGCTTTAATAATTGCCATAATCTTTGTTTTATTCCTATATTCATTATTTTACAGGCGTAAAAATAATAAATATCCTAGGAAACCCTGGCAAAAAAGATTATTTTTTAAATAAGTTCTTGAGTATTTAGGATTGAAGTATTAATAATTTTAAAAATATTATAAAATTAAAGAGACCTGTAACTTCCTTTTTTTCCAGACTTGTGCCATTTTCTTAATAAGTTAGACTTCTTGCTTGGCCTTGACTTTTCATAACCCTTGCCTTTTCCTCTTAGACTTCTTGATTTTCTTGCACTGCTTGTCAAGCCCCTGTAAATTCTTCCTTTCATATTTGAAACCCACTTTAAATTTTTATCTGCTTTAATAACTGGGTGATGCGGATCAATTAAAATAACCTCATACCAATAATATATTCCGTCCTTGGCAACCCAGTATGAATTCAATACTTCAAAATTATGAAATTTATTATTAGCTCTTTCTTCTGCAATAGACTGGTAATTTCTGGAAACTATTTTCATCCTTCTCATCTTCCTTGGTTTTCTTCCTGCCTTGAATAATTCCCTTAAACGGCCTCCTCTCTTTACTTTTACTCTTGCAACCAAGAAACCCTGCTTTGCTTTATAGCCTAATGACCTGGCCCTGTCTAATCTTGTTGGTCTTTCTAATCTAACAACAGAAGCATCTTGTCTCCATTCCAAAATTCTCTGTTTTTGCAGCTTATCATCAGGCTTTTTCCATGCTTCCCTTATATAATGATATGCTGAGGTCATTTTAATAAATATTCTAACCCATTTACTGCTTCAATAATTGCTGGCAAACTAAATGTAACTCCAATTGCCAATATCCCATTGTATATTAATAATGCTGTGGCTCTTGGCGATGTATTTTGACTGCGTTTATTTCTAGCCATATAATAATTAATACCTAAGTAAGGCACAAAATCAAATATGTTCAGCTTATAATCTTCTTTCATCACTTTTTTTATTTAGCCTATATTTATAAATATTTGGGTGAAATGTGGTATATTCAGTAAAAAGGGGCATTTACAGACAATGATGTCTTAATCACTAATACAATTATTTAAAAATATCTTCTTTTTTTGTTAAGATGATGAAAATTGATTATTTGCATAACTTTATACGCAATAGTTTGATAACTTTTGGGGTAAGTGGTTTTACATTAGGATTGTATACTGCTCCTTCCCATAAAATTGAGGATTATTATTCCAATGGAGTTTTTAGATACGTTGCTGAGGGAGAGAGTTTTCTTGGGGATAATTTACCTATATCTGTTTTAGAAGGTTTAATTTTATGTGCAGGGGCTGGTTTAAGTTATTCACTTGGAAAAAAATTTTTTAAGAATCATAAGAAACCAGACCAAAAAGATTTAGTTGAAAAACCAAAGGATCCTAAGGATCTTGATAGTTTAGTTGAAAATAATTCAGCCAATATTAAACCAACTTTAAAGGAATTACCATTAAGATTTTTGTCTACTTTTTTTAGGTATACAAGAATATTGACTACTGAACTATTAATTTTAAGTGTATTAGGTGCCAGCAATTATAATAGGATCGAATTTATTGAAAAAGCTGGATTGAAAGAATATAATTCTAATTTAAATTTAGATGAATTAGTTTCAAGGATTAATGAAAAAAAATTAAAAATAGGTGACTGGAAATTTGATAAAGAAAGATTTAATGAAGATATTACTAGAAGCTTGGATGAGACTTATTTTTTAATAAATGGAAGTGAAGTAAAAAGCCCTGTTAAGATTAAAGAACCTTTTTTTATTCCGCTTAGAGATGTAGGTATAGGTGGTTTAACTATACTTTCTTTTGACTCTTTAGTTGATTTTAGCAGGCGAGATTTTTTTAGTGTCTGGGCTTTAGCTCATGAAAAAGCACATACAAAAGGATATCTGAAGGAGAGAGATGCAGAAGCTTTAGCTTATCTTGCTTGTTTAAGATCTAATAATGATATTTTAAAATATTGCGCTTATATGCATTTATTTGATCTAAATCTTAATAACCTGGCTGAAAAAAACCCTGATGAGGCAGAAAGATTATTTAAACAATTAAATAAAGAGTCTCAAGAAGAATTTAGTCTTTTATCTGAGGATTTATCACATGAAAATCCTGCTAAGACTATTGTTGGGGGGTCTTTTAATCTTATTTTAAAAATTAGAAGTCAAAAAAGTAGTGTTGAAAGTTACCTTGATGGCCCTTTGCAGGATCTTTCAAAAATTGATTTAGCTTATAAACAAGATAAGTTCAGGTAGGAAGGGCATTAGATAATTTTTTAACAGAAAAAACCTAAAAAATAATTTAATTTTTTCTGGGTTTTATATCTTTTTATTAATATACTTTTATCAGAAACATTATCGAAACTAATTTTCAACCTACTACCAATATTTTCAAGGGCTTCATTTAAATTATCAAATTCAAGAGGCTTTTTCCTGAATGCATTTCTTGTCACTTCACGCAATATTCCTACACCTAAAGGGGCCCAATAATTTCCTATTTCCCTTAATACAATAACTGACGCCTGCTTTTTTATTTTTTCCAAGTATTCACAAACTGCTAATCTGTTTGCATAATAAGCACCAGTAACGTCGTCTGCATAATTTTTTCTGTCGGTGTGGAATTCAAAGTCCTGCCAGAAACAGCTTTCATCTATTCCAGGCAGTTTAACTTCAATAACTTCAAAAGACCATTCTGCTGGCAGCAGGATAATCTCATAATGGTTTTCAAGATAAGTATCGAAAAAAACCTGCACTTTATTTATCCATTTATACCCCCTTATATTTTTCATTAATTCTTTGGATATTAAAGTATCAACTGCAGTTATAGACCATTTTGTAGGAACTAACTTTCTGTTTTTTTCTATTCCCAACAAACCTGCAGATAATAGTTTTATTAGATGACTTACTGGGAATTCTTTATTGTAAAGCTCAAGCACTGCTTCTTTTGATTTTATATCACTGCTGTAAACTGCTTTTTCTATTGGCTTTTTTATGACTATATTTTCTGTTATAACTGCTTTTTTTAATGGTGCCGGGTTACTTATTGGAATGTTTTTCTGATCCAATCTTAATCTTATTTTCGGCTGCTTCTCTAAAAAAAATTCAACATCAACAGATTTATGGCTCATTGTAACTTCCTGCATAACTTCCTGCAGCTTGCTTTTCTGCTTTACATTATTCTTAAACCTTGAATAAATCATAGAACTTCTGGTTAACAGGATATTTTCTATCTGCAGATTCTGCTTGAACCAGTCTTCAGGATTATTTGCTGTATTATTCTTGTTATTTTCTATTGGGCTGATTATCCCTGCAAAAACGTTGGGGTAGTTATAAGTGCCTATGAAAATATCCGGAGGAGTATTACCAAGAAAATTTAAGTTGAATGTCTTTGGAGAAAATTTTCTTATAAATTCCTCAAAAGGACAAAAGTTATTTTTTAAATAAGGATGCTTGCTGCTGCATTTAACACATAAATAACCCATTTTCAGCTATAAGACTTTAGAATATATAAAAATTCATGAGAATTTTTACCTATTTCTTCTTTTTTTCTTTGAAATTTAAAGCAGCTGAGTTAATGCAGAACCTTAAACCAGTTGGCTTTGGTCCATCTTTGAAAACATGACCTAAATGACCTTTGCATTTTTTGCATAATACTTCTGTCCTGCTCATTAACAGGCTGTTATCTGATTTTGTCTCAACACTTTCCTTTGATCCTGGAGAATAGAAACTTGGCCAGCCTGTTCCAGAATCATATTTTGTCTCTGAAGAGAATAATTTATTACCACATGATGCACAAACATACATTCCTTTATCTTTATTTTTGTAATGCTTTCCAGTAAAAGGTATCTCTGTACCATTTTCTTTTAATATATGATATTGCTCAAGGGTTAATTTCTTTTCTTTTTTCATCATTCAATTATTAATTCTTTTTTACCTTCTTTAACTGAAGACGGTGCTTCACCGCCATGCCAGCTTTTTTTAGGATGTACTTGTATCTGATATATTCTTTCTGAATTGTCATCCAATAAAATTGCAGCACCCTTGAATTTTGGAAGATTATTTACCTGAGTTGCCAGGTCCTGGATTAAATATGCCTGCATAATTGAGTTTAATGCTTCTATGTCTCTTTTTGCTGTCAATCTATGAGACAATACTAAATCAGCCTGAGTCAGCGCATCTTTTGCTATTTCTCCAGGCTGCTGAGTTATTAATATCAAGGATATTCCTGGTTGGCGGCCTTCCCTTATGACTCTTGTCAGCGACTCTGTTGCCGGCGTCTTCTGGTCTTTTGGTAAAAACTCTTGCGCTTCATCTAGCACAATCCAGACTAATGGCTCTTCCTGTTTTGTTTCTTCATTAAAATATTCGCTTTCTTGTTCTATGCTTTCCTGTTCTTCATATTTTCTTGAAATTATTCTTTGCTCCAGAATTTTTCTAGAAATTAAAGAGATTACCAATGCTTTTATTCTTACATTTCCAGTTATATTTGTGAAAGAACTTATGTCAAGAACTGAGACTTTTCCTTTTCCAATTATATCTTTTATTTCTGTTCCTTTTTTGCTAAACAAACCCCATTTTTCAGCTACCAAAAACCTGTTTTCCAAAGCATTTTTTACTTCTTCTGTAAATTTTTTAGATGATTTTATTTCTTTTATTATTTCTTTTATATCATAATCTGAGTTTTTATCCTGCAAATTTAAAATTGAAGTTTCTACTGCAATACCTAAAGGTTCTGTCAAATTAATTTCAAAAACTTCGCACCAGTCTGTTGCATTTAGTTCTGATGTTTTAATTGTAAAACTAAAATCTGCAGGTATTCCCTTATTTTTATAATCCTGGTAAAATCCTTCCGGAACATACAAATCAATTGGAATTGCTTCCGGCTTCATGTTCCATTCTTCCAATAATTCCTGCTGTCTTTTGTTTGGAAATTTCATAGTCCAGAAAACCCCCATTGTATCAAAAAACAAAACAGATAGGTTCTTCTTTATTTCTTCCGGCAGTGTTGAAATTTCTTCCGAGATTACTGAAGAACTGTAGCTATTATGAACTATTATATCATTTGCTACGAAATTATGATATTCTGGAACACTTATATCATATACATCAAATTCACCTTCAATTTTTTCTATTGATATTATTTCATCCCAGAAAATATCAGAAGTTGCTAATGTTTTTATTGCTTCATTGCAATCAGCTTCAGCAACTTTAAGAAGAGTTTGCCTAGAAGGGCTTTTAAACATTCTTTCTCTCATTGCCTTTGGATGCTTATAACCAAAATATCTTCCAATTTCTGCCCAGCTTGCTTCTGGTTTATATAATTCCCATAGCTCTTTAGGAATAGTATCCACATTTGGATTTCTTAGAATATTCTCTGTTTCAATTAAACATTTTTTACTTTTTTCTTCTTTTTCTAAATGAAAAAAGCCTATTTCTTTTATATATTTAGTTATATTTTCCGAACCTAATACAATTTCATATGTTTCAAATATTTTACCATTACATTTTGTTTTTTTATTTCGTATTCTTGACAAAATTCCAAATCTTAATAATAAATGATGGACTTGATTAATTAGTTTTTTAGAAGAAGAACCATAATCAATTTCCCACCCATTTCTATGTTCGTTAAAATAAATGCTCCCATCACAAGAAAACAACCTATTTAGGAATAATTTTATTTGGTCTTTTTTTAGTTTAAATATAATATCCGGAACAAATTTTTCCTTAGATAATTTACCATATAAATCAAATTCTTTTAACCAGGATTTTACAGGATTTTTCTTGCCTTCTCCATAACGATTATTATTTCTTGCTACCCTATAACAACCAGGCTTGCTATGCTCTTCAATTTTTATATCTTCAAATAAATTAAAAATACATTTATTAAATTCTTCCAAAATTTTTTTATCATAATTACTAAATAGCACCCAGCTGTTTTTTATATGACCTTCTGCAATGAAATAGGCTAATAGTTTAATTTTATCTTCATTCATACTTTCTTCACCAAAAATTTCTATTTTTCTTGGAGTTGCAATCCTGCTTTTTATATTTAATTCTTTAACAGCTTTCCATCCCTTTATAGTCATTAATGGATGTTCAGGAGTAAGTTTTATTTCTTTTCCACTTCTAAGCTTGAGTTTAATAATTTCTTTTACTTTACGTTTATAAAATTCTTCTTTTTCAAAAGGAACAACTTTCAATTTTTCATTTAATCCAAGAACTTTTTTATTATTATTTTCAAGTTCGCTAATTGGAATTACTGACCCATCTTCAAGGGTTATTAATGTATTTCCTAAAAGACATTTTCCACTCCCTTTTTTGCCGACAATAAGTATCTGATGAGTTTTTGCTATATCCAGGTAAACATTATTTGACAAAGAAATATTCTGGCCTATCTGGACATACTGCTTTCCCAAATATACTAAGCCTTTTCTACCAAATTTTTCTTTTTCTTCCTTATTTCTACCAATAATAATGTCAAATGGCATTTATGAAGTAAGCTATTTAAAGAATATAAAGATTAGCTTTTATCTGTGCTACCTAATATAATCATATTTATATATATGTGCTACCTAGAAAAAATATGGCTTACGTTGTTAAAAAGAAAATTGGAAACAAAAAATATTTTTACTTAGTAGAAAATACAAGAATAGGAAAGAACAAGTGGAAGAAATATACTAAATATATTGGAAAAAAAGCTCCAAGAAAAACAAATATTCTTAAATTCTTAAATTCTAAAGAAATTGAAAAAATAAACAATATTAAAAAACAATTTCTGAATAATTTTAAAAGGATGAACGAAAGTGCTAAAAACGAGTATTTCAAGAACTTTTCAACTGTTTTTACATATGATACAAGTGCTATAGAGGGTTCTGAATTAAATTTACAAGATACAAGAATGGTTTTAAGAGAAGGGATAACTCCAAAATATTCCAAGGTAAGAGACATATTTGAAACAAAAAACCATGAAAAAGCATTTTTCGAGATGCTCAAACATAAAAAAGAACTTAATTTAGACTTTATTTTAAATATTCATAGAATATTAAAAAAAGATATTGATGATGAAATTGAGGGCAAGATAAGAAATTGCAATCTTAAAGTCTTAAATTATAGGCCACCAGATTATACCAAATTAAAAACTGAACTTAATAAATTTTTTAAATGGTATAAAAAAAGCAAGTCAATAATGCATACCTTTGAATTGGCCGGCTTAATTCATCTATATTTTGTATGCATACACCCTTTTATTGATGGAAATGGAAGAATTTCAAGATTGCTGATGAATTTTATATTAAAAAAACACAATTATCCAATGCTGAATATACCTTATAAAAACAGGCAGGAATATTTTAGTGCTCTGGCTGATTATGATTCTGGAGAAGGAGAAAAACCATTTCTTAAATTTCTAAAAAGAATTTACATTAAAGAATATAAGATTATTTGAATCCATTAGTATATAAATTATTGGCCGTACCGGCTCAGTAGAAATGCTTAAATTCTGAAAGATAACTCCAGTCCCTTTATGGGGGAAAGGAGTCTCCCATGAAAAAGAGGAATGAAAAGAGGTATATAAAATTTGTTAAACAAATTCTGAGAAATCTTG
>JACPNF010000027.1 GCA_016185635.1 Candidatus Woesearchaeota archaeon | reverse complement strand
CGCAAGCTTTCTGCTGCAAGAAGAACTCCAGTCCAGCAGCAAGTATCTGCACCAATGCAATATGTTGATTTTCCAGCTTGCTTATTATTTTTAATGTCTTCAAAAAACAAGCTATATTCAAGCAAGCCTTCTGGGCTGATATGGTCACTTTGAATTAAATCTTCAAGATTTTCAGCTTTTTGAGCAAGAGTATAATTTTTTCCATCAGAGTATTCCTTCCTGACAATTGTCTGCGGAATTCTTGGGTCTATTGGAGGATCGTCACAGTGCCCAAAGAGATATCCGCCAGTTAATACTCCTGCAACAACAGCTGCCAATCCAATGGCTTTATTTCTTTTCATGATTTCCTTTCATTAGACGCGGTTCATAAATTTTCTTAGGTTTTATTCTCTCAAGACTTTATTTCTTTTTGCTTAATTTAGAGAATTTGTAAAAGCTTACAACAGAAATGATAAGAAAAATTGTTGAAACAAGAATAATATCATTCTGCCTTATCCTGTAATCAAAAATTACAATATTAAAAATAAGGAATCCTGCAATTGACTGTATTATCTTTCTTGGAACAAACTGGTAAAAAGAACCTATCAATCCTGTTACTACAGCAAGAACAAGCCAGCCTTTCTTATTTATGAGATTTGTTATATCAGTTTTTAAATCATAATTATTTATCAAATAATATACAAGATTAACAATTACAAATGCAGCTAAAGCATGAAATATGTCTCTTGAAAACAAAAATATTACTGCTGAAGCAATTAATCCTGAAATTAAACTATTAAAGATTTTTTTCTTATAAGAAGATAATGCTGAAACTAAAATGTAAGACAATAAAGGAAGAGGAATTAGATTAAAAGTAAACATAGATGCTGCAGTTTCCTCATCAATTCCATGCAACCTTAACTTTGACATGAAATATAAGGCATCAAAAGCTAATGCGCTAAAAGAAGCAAGAACAATGAAACTTAATTTATCCAACCAATTATTTTTTGACTTAAGAAAATACAATGCTGAAAAATAAGCCACTAACATAAAAAATATATGCAGAAAAATAAACCAGAACTGCTCATCTAATTTAAATACTTCCCTGTTTAATGTTGGATTAGCTGAAAAATAATACAAATAAAACATCACAGGACCCAAAATGCCTGCAAAAATACCTTCTTTTTTTCCTATTCCAATAAATTTAGTTACTAAAAAAACAGACAAAAAGATTACAATAAGCTTAATAGCAACATAGTTCAAGTGAACTATCCAGCTTGTTGCTAAGTGATAAGTCATATCAAGGCCATTCATCACAATAGTAACAATCAAAGAAAAAAATAAATTAGAAAAAGTTTTGTTCATTTTACTCTACTATAACGCTAGCTTTCATACTTGGATGTATTCCGCAATGATAATCTACCTTTCCTAGTTTGTCAAATGTAAACTGAACTTCATCACTATTCTCCAAATTATCAGAAGTATACTGGCCATCATCAGACTCAACTGTATGGGGAGCACTGTCTTCATTTCTCCAAGTTACTGTTGTCCCTTTTTTAACTGTTATTTCACCAGGAACAAACTTAAAACCTTTTATTAACACTTTAGTTGAGCTTGCACTACCTGCACTACTATCAGGCAGTTCTACTACTGAAAGCTTTTCTTTTGGCTGTGGTGCATCTGGCTCACTTTTTTTGGTTGAACAACCTGCCAATAATCCTACTAACAAAACAGCTAATAATGTAAAAGACAAGAGTATATTTATTTTTTTCATAAGTTTTTATATTATTATAACTATATAAGATTTTATATTTTTTGTTATATAATTGTAGTTGTCATTACAACAACACTTTATAACATTAATTTCTTTAATAAATTTGTGGTGTTTATCCAGTTTTTAACTTCTCAGGATTACTTAAGAGGGATGCATTTTTTTGCAAGAGGTCAATATATGGTTACTTTTATGGAAAGCAACAATCCAAAAAGAGAATTTTGCATACATTCTATAGCTCCTGAAGCTTTATTTGACCTTGATGAAAAAGGGATAAAATACAAGGAAATAAGGGAAGAAAATCTTCAAAGAGAATTAGCCCAATCTGGATTAGAACATTACCTATTTCTAAGAAGCAATATTCCTGACAAGCTATACTTCAATGAAATCCCACAACCTGGGCATATAAGGATAAGATGTTATATTGAAGGAGAAAGATGCAAACTGAAGGGAGAAAACATAGAAAGATTGGTAGAAAAGTATGAACCTACAACAATAAGAAAGGGAGAATATCCTAAAATTCTTGGCAGAATATATTATCTGGCATTTGTTATAAAAGAAGAATGCTACCCATCTTTCTTGATAAAAATGAGTCTTCATGGAATCTTGCAAGACCCTGAAATTAAAGTTATTAAAAGCAATAATCCTGACAAAGATAGCTAAAGATAGGTTTTTATAATACAGCTGATTTTTAAAAATATGTTTATAAACAACATTGACCCTGTTTTATTCAAGCTTGGTTTTCTGGAAATAAGGTATTATGGACTGGTTTATGTCTTTGGGTTTTTTTTGGTTTTCCTGAGCTTATTAAAACATAAGAAAGAATTAAACTTAAGCAAAGAAGATGTATATGATCTTGTAATTTATTCTTTTGCAGGATTATTAATTGGCTCAAGATTATTTCATTTTGTTTTTTCAGAACCTTTTACATTAATTAACAATCCATTGGAATTATTCAGGATATGGAATGGTGGGATGAGCTTTTACGGAGGATTAATAGGACTTTTCTCAGCTGGATATATTTTCTGCAGAAAATACAAGGCAAGCTTTTACAAAATAGGAGACATTATAGTAATACCTGCAACTATTGCTCTTGCCTTGGGAAGGCTTGCAAACTTTACAAATAGTGAATTAGTTGGGACTGTTACAAATGCTTTCTGGTGCGTTACATTCCAAGATATATCTGGATGCAGGCATCCTTACCAAATTTATGCCTCAATATCACATCTTTTTTTACTGACAATTTTATTTAGAGCCAAAAAAGTAAAGAAAATAATGGAAATGAAAGATGGGTTATTATTATGGACTTTCATAGGATTTTACGGCTTGTTAAGGATTATAACTGATTTCTTTAGGGAAGACCCAAGATTATTTGGAATTACAATATGGCAGCTAATAAGTTTTATAGTTTTAATACTAAGTACAGGAATAATTTATAAAAAGTATAATATAAAGAAACTTTTTACTGGATTTATAAAATCCATATTTTAAGATGAAAATAGACAAAGAATTAATAGAAAAAGTAAGCAGAGTTGCAAGATTAAATCTGCATGAAGAAGAGAAAGAAGGATTCTTGAAAGATTTTAAGGATGTTCTTGAGGCTTTTGCAAAGATAAAAGACATTGATGTTTCAAATGTTGATTTAAGTGTTCATCCAATAAAATTTGAGAATGTATTGAGGGAGGACAAGCCTGAGAAATCATTATCTGAAAAAGACATTTTCTTGAATACAAAACACAAGGAAAAAAGATTTTTCAAAGGGCCAAGGATTCTGTAAGATGGACGCTAAAAATATATTGAATGAAGCAAGAAGCTTAAATAAAAGATATAATTTCTTTATTACAATAAATGAATCCTTTTTGGAAGAGCCTTTTTTAAAAAAAGCCTCGGGAAAAAACGCTAAGCCTTCAGGGAAAAACTATAATGAAAAAGTGAAACTAATATCTGTTAAAGACAACATATGCACAAAAGGATTAAGGACAACTGCTGGTTCTAAAATACTTGATAATTATGTTCCTGTATTTGATGCAACTGTTATTGAAAAGATTAAAGGAAAATATGGTGTTGTTGGAAAAACTGCAATGGATGAATTTGGATTTGGAAGCTTTTCTACGAACTGCGCTTTTAATGTACCTAAAAATCCTCTTGATGAAACAAGAACATGTGGAGGAAGCTCTGGTGGAGGCGCTGGATATACTTACTTGAGCAAATATTCTGATTCATCTATCGGCGAGAGCACAGGAGGAAGCATTTCCTGCCCAGCTGCTTTCTGCAGCGTTGTTGGAATTACACCAACTTATGGTTTGGTTTCCAGGTATGGATTAATTGATTATGCAAATTCTTTAGATAAAATCGGAACATTTGGAAAAACTGTAAAAGATGCTGTTAAATTACTAAATCACATTGCTGGGTATGATAAAAAAGACAGCACATCAATAAAAAAAACAAAAGAAGACTATGAAAAATACCTGGGAAAAAATTCAAAATTAAAAATAGGAATTATAAAAGAGTTTTCAAATGGAGAAGGAATTAGCAAGGAAGTTGAAAAAGAATTCTGGAATGGAGTTAAAAAACTTGAAAATGAAGGAATGAACTATGATGAAATTAGTTTTAGTTTAACTGATGTTTTTATTCCAACTTATTATATCATAGCAATGAGCGAGGCTTCTACTAATTTAGCAAAATATTCTGGCATAAGATATGGTGCAAGCGACGAACTAAAAGGAACTTTTAATGAGTATTTTTCTCATGTAAGAAGCAATAATTTTGGAAAAGAAGCTAAAAGAAGAATTTTATTAGGAACTTTCATGAGGATGGCTGGATACAGGAATGCTTTTTACATTAAAGCCCTAAAAATAAGATCCTTAATAATAAATGAATATAAAAAACTGCTAAAGAATTATGATGTTTTTCCTAAATTTTCTGAGATAGAAAAATTAAGTCCTGTTGAGGCTTACATGAGTGACTTATTGACTGTCGGGCCAAACCTAGCCGGGCTGCCCATGATCTCTGTCCCTGTCAAAAAAGACAGGCCAATTGGGATGCATTTTATTGCTGACCATTTGCAGGAAAACAAAATAATTCAAATAGGAGATTTTTATGAAAGAATCAGATAAAGTTGTTGTTGGGCTGGAAATTCATGTAGGTGTTACAAAAAAGATAAAAACTAAACTTTTTTGTAGCTGTGCTCTGCCAGAAAAAGAATCAAGTCCAAATTCTAATTTATGTCCGACTTGTTTAGGCATGCCTGGAAGCAAGCCTGTTTTGAATAAAAAAGTACTGGAGATAGCTGTTAAATTAGGTTTAGCTTTAAACTGCAACATACAAAAAGAAAATTTCTTTTCCAGAAAGACTTATTTTTATCCTGACATGGCAAAAAATTACCAGATAACCCAGTATGAAAGTCCATTATGCATTAACGGACATTTAAGGTTTAAAGATAAAGTCATAAGAATAAGAAGAATTCACATTGAAGAAGATCCTGCCTCAATACAATACCCAAAAGAAATTGACAATTCTGAATACTGCTTATTAGATTATAACAGGTCTGGAATTCCCTTATGTGAAATAGTTACTGAGCCAGACTTAAGCTCTGCAGAGGAAGCTAGGGAATTTTTGGAATATCTAATCTCAATAATTGATTATTTAGATATTTATGATTCAAAGAATTTTACAATAAGAGTAGATGCAAATGTATCGTTGCCTGGAACAAAAAGAGCTGAAATAAAAAATATTTCAGGATTCAAGGCTGTTGAGAAAGCTATTGGATTTGAGGTAATAAGGCAGAAGGGAAAATTAAGAAGAAATGAAGAATTCAGGCAGGAAACTCTGCACTTTGACAAAACAAGCGGAAGAATAATAGTGCTGAGAGAAAAGGAATTTGAAGAAGATTACGGATATATTTATGACCCGGACCTGCCAAAAATAATTATAAGTGATGAGTTTGTCAAAAAAATAAAAAATGAGATACCTGAACTGCCTACAGAAAAAATTGAAAGATTAATAAAACAATATAATATAAGCGAATATAATGCAAATGTTTTAGTTTCTGAAAGAGAAATCTGTGATTTGTTTGAGGAAAGCATAAAAAAAGTTGACAAAAATTTGACAATAAACTTTATTGCTGTTACGTTAAAGAAAATTCTAAACTATAATAAACTAAAACTAAAAGAAACAAAGCTAACAAACAATAATTTTATTGAACTGCTGCAAATGATTGAAAAAAATGAATTGACTCCGAGGATGGGAGATTTATTATTAAGAAGATTAATTTTTACAAATAAAAAGACAAAAGAACTTGCAGATGAGATGGGATTTTCCAAAATCAATAATTTTGACAAATCTATTGAACGTATATTAAAAGCAAACAAAGATGCAGTAAATGACTACAAAAAAGGAAGTTCCAAGGCATTGCATTTCCTTATTGGACAGGTTTTAAGAGAATTAAAAGGCAGAGCTGATGCTAAACTAATTGAAAAGAAACTTTTAGAAAAAATAAAATAAAAAAAGAGAAATTATCTCTTTCTTCCTTTAGCCATGGATCCGCACATATTGCAGCAGTCTTTGCATTTTCCTTTAGCTAGCTTTGATACACCAACCAATACAAATAAGGCTGAGTACCACTGGATGTTCCAAAAACTCCACCATCCAAGGTTAGCTCCAAAGAATACCAGACCTAACAGCAAGAAGAGAACCCCTTCTATTGTTTTACACTTAGGACAACTACACATAATATCATACCTCCTTTTTTATAAATATTATTAATATTTTCAAGATAAATGGGTTTATAAAGTTTTTTTACTATTGTAAACTGAAAAATAATATGGTTAAGTATAAACAAAGATGCTTTGTGTGCAAAAAGAATATGGTTTTAGTTACTTCCAGAACTAGATTTCCAATTTGCTATGACTGCCAGAAAAATGATCTACATGTGGAAGTAAAAAACAAAAAAATGAAGAAAATGTTTGACATTCCGGAAGAATTTTACAAAGAGAGCCTGTTTTTAAGATCAATAAAACTTAATTACATAAGATTTGGAAAATTATCTGCCAAGCAAATTGAATGGTTTAAGAAAATTGTTGATGAAATGAAGAAAACTAAATCATAGGCAAAATAGTTACAATAACTGCTTTTTTTATTACTACGTCTGTTAAAGGCTTGTCATTTGAATCTCTTTTTACATTACTAATTTTGTCTACAACATCCATTCCATCTGTAACTTTTCCAAAAACAGGATGTTTTGAATCTAAAAAGTTGTTATCAACAGTATTTATGAAAAACTGACTTCCACCAGTATTCGGACCAGCATTTGCCATTGAGATTGTGCCTCTGTTGTTTTTGTTATTACTTGTGAACTCATCTTTTATAACATAACCAGGACCACCTGTTCCAGTTCCTGCCGGATCTCCTCCTTGTATCATGAAATTTGGGATAACCCTATGAAAAATAACTCCATCATAGAATTTTGAATTCACTAATTTCTTGAAATTTCCTGCTGTAACAGGCATTGTATCTTCAAACAGCTCGATCTTAATATTACCAATTGAGGTTTCCAACAATAATAGGCTGTTCATTTTTTTCTCCCCAGGTTTGCAACCTGTAATAAAAATCAAAGTTATAATCAATATAAAAATTATATAGTTTTTCATTTTCTTTTTTATTATTACTCATTTTATAATGATTTTGGTTTCAAAAATTATAAGCTTGGCCAAGATTATAGCACCTTAATATTCTTTTGTAGACTTTTCTATTTTTTACTTTGAATTCCGAAAAGTTTCTGGAAAAATAACAGCAATCTATATTAGATGATTTAACAATTTATTTCAAAAAAACATGAAAATATTTGAGACTATTGATAAAACTAATAGAAAAATATATTTAACAGGTGAGAGATTAAAGCATATTCTTCGACATCCAAATATGATAAATAAACTTGATAGAATTAAAGAAACTTTAATACAACCGATTAAAATAACTGCACTAGAAGAAAATTCAAAAATTTGTTTTTACTTTCGTTATTATAAAGAACTAAAACAATATCTCACTATCATGGTAAAATATTTAAACGGCAAAGGTTTTATAATAACAGCTTATTACGTTTGCAATTTAAAATGACAAAAATTTATTTCCATTATGATCTAGAAGGAGATTATTTAGAAATAAATCTTGGGAAATACAGCAATGGTCCTTTTGAAGATTTAGGTAATGGAATTTTTGAAAGAATAGATGAAACAGAAAAAGTTGTTGGGATAATTATATCTGGGTTTAAAGAAAAAATGAAAATATCGGATAATATTAAATTACCTTTTTTAAATAATTCTTATATTTTAATTTATTATGATAAAAATGGAGATTTCCTAGAAATTTCAGTAGGTAAACCTACAAAAAGCAATGCAACAGAAATCGAGCCAGGAGTTTTTATAAGAAAAGATGAAAGCACGAATGAAGTGAAAAGTATAGGTATAATTGGTTTTAAAAAAAGATGTAAAAATCTGGCTGATGTAAAATTGAAGCTGCCAATAAAATTAAGTATGAGTTTAGAAGAATATGCATAAAAATATTAATAAAATTAAGAATAATCTTTTCATGGTGTTAAACGCTCCGGATCTCTTGGCAATAAAATAGCTTCCCGTACATTTTCCAAGTTCAAGATTCTTTGAGTTATCCTATCCAACCCAAATCCAACACCACCATGGGGGCAAGCGCCGTACTTGAAAATATTAGCATAAAATGACATCTTGTCCAAGTCTATACCTTTTTCCTTTGCCTGCTCTTTTAAGATTTCGTAACGATGCTCTCTTTGAGCTCCAGTAGCAATTTCCACACCTTTAAACAACAAGTCAAAAGATTTTGTCACTTTTTTGTTATTTTCAGGCCTCATGTGATAGAACGGCCTTTTTTCCCAAGGATACATTGTCAAGAAAACAAAATCAGAACTGTATTTTTCTTTTACTAGATCTCCAATTAATTTTTCTGCTTCAGGGTCCGGGTCATCATTTTCTTTTAATTTTTTTCCTTTTTTTTCTAATAATTTTTTAGCTTCATCCAAAGTTATTCTTGGAATTTTTTTAGGAACATCAATATTAACATTTAATACATTTAATTCATCCTTGCAGTTTTCTTTTACTTCTTTTAACAAATATTTAATAAATTCCTCAATAACATCCATTACTTCTTGTTCATCCTTAATGAAACCCATCTCAAAATCTATTCCTGTAAACTCTGTCAGGTGCCTTGTTGTATGGGATTTTTCTGCCCTGAAAACTGTTCCAATCTCATAAACTTTTTCAAGACCAGACAAGACAAGCATCTGCTTGTAAACCTGTGGGCTCTGGGAAAGGAAAGCTTCTTTTCCAAAATAATCCACAGAAAATTGTTCAGCTCCTGATTCAACACCGCCTGCTGTAATTTTCGGAGTATTTATTGCTATAAAACCATTCTTGTCAAAGAAATTTGAAACTGAATTAAAAATTCTTGATCTTACCTTGAATATTGCAGCAATATTTTCCCTTCTTAAATCCAAAAATCTATAGTCTAATCTTTTGTCGAGAATAGTCTTGGACTTTTCAGAAGTATCTATAGGCAAAGGAGTTTTTGATTCTGACAAGACCTTTATGTTTTCTATCTGGATTTCATAACCCTTTTTTGCAATCTTGCTTGACTTTGCCATGCCCTCGATTTCAACTACTGACTCTGGAGATAATTTTGATATTTTATTAACAAGATCTTTATTATTTTCCTTATGAGAAACACACTGAATCAAGCCTGTTTTATCCCTTACTAAAACAAACTGGACTTTTCCCAAATCCCTTATGTCTGCAACCCAGCCATAAATAAGAACTTTTTTATTGTTTAATTTTTCACTAATTTCGTTAATGTAGGTTCTTTCCATTAGAAGAACTGTTATTGGTAAATTTATAAAGTTTTGGTGTTTTTGATATGACATATATATAAAATGAATTACAATAAAATTTAAAAAGTACCTTTAATAAAAATTCTTTATGACTGAATATAGCCCTACAGTTTTAGAAGCTAGACTAAAAAGTATAGAATTTCTTAATTTGTGTGTAAAAATAGGGGAATATCTTAAAGAAAGAGCTACTTTTGTTGGAGCTCCAGAAGAATCTCCTTTTAGTTGCAGAGGCAGTAGTAAAGAGGGTGTAGAAGTTTACCAATTAAATAATGTAAGCATTACTTTAATAGCTGATCCTTTTTATCTATTTGGCTATTTGGACTTTGCTCAAAAAAGGAAAAAGATGGAAGAAGTTTGTTTTGATCTGGAAGGCATTACCAAATTAGTTTTAATAGGAAAACCAAGAGAAGTAAAGAGAGAAATAAAAAGAGTGAAAAAGGCATTTCCAGAGCTAAAAAAGTTAAAGAAGGTGGTAGCTTAAATTATTATTTCACTAATATTTTAAAAGTTTTTTATTACGCTTTTTTCTTAGAGTATAAACAGCTTTCTCAAATCTTTCCCCACTTTCTTCAGATAAAACCCCAAAAAAGTCACTTAGGGGTTTACGTTTTAAGACTCTTGAAATATTTTTGATAGCCATGAGATTTAGTTTTTAACGAGTTTCTTAAGCAAGTCTGAAATTGTCTTTCCATCTGATTTTCCCCTAAAGATTTTCATTGCTTCGCCCATCAAGGCTGAAAAATGAGCTCCCTTATTCTTGCTTATTATTTCCTTTAGCTTTTCTTCTATTTCTTTATTATCAATCTGCTTGAAGTTATTTAGATCAATATGCTTGCCTTCAGCCAACTCTTTTAGAACATCTTTAGCAGCTTCCCTGTTTATCTTTTTACTCTGAAGATTTTCAAAGATAAATTCAAAATTATCTTTTGTTAGTTTTTCTGTGTTAATATTAAATCGCGCCTTTAATTCCTTGGGAATTTCTACCAATATTTCTGCAATTATGCTTGGATTTAGTTTATATTTTTCTGCATAATAGTCAAATGGGATGTTTAATTTCAATATTTCTCTTGACATTTGAGGGCTTAAATTATATTTCTTTTCTATATTAACTGCTTTTTCAGTAATTAATTCAGGAATTTTTATTTCTGACAATAAGTTTTTTGAGATTTTTATTGGCACTAAATCTGTTTCAGGATACATTCTGCTGGAACCTGGCATTGGCCTTAAGAAAGTTGATGTAAAATCAGGATTAACTTTTCTTACTTCATGATGCAATTTTTTATTTTTTATGTTTTCCTGTTGCCTTTTTATTTCCTGTTCAATTACCTTTGGAATGCTTCTTAAATCCTGAAATCCTTTTAATTCCACCCGAGGATGTCCTTTTATAGAAACATTAACATCCTGGCGTATTGTGCCAATTCCTCTTTTTACTTTTCCAGTGCTTCTTAAAATCATGCCTAATTGCTCAGCAACTTCTTTTGCATGCTCAGGATCTTTTATTGATGCATCTGTTGCAATTTCAATTAATGGAATTCCTAATCTGCTTAAATTATAAGTTACTGTTTTTTCATCTTCCTTAATTTTTTTAGCTGACTCTTCTTCTATGCAAATAGTTTCTATTCCTACCCTTCCTTTTGAAGTATCCAAGAAACCGTTTACAGCAACTAAAGCTGACCTTTGAAAGCCTGAGACGTTGCTACCATCTACTACAACTTTTCTCATCACCTGCAATTCATCAATTATTTTTGCATTAAGAACCATGGCTACCTGAAGAACAACTTTTAATGCTTCTTTATTTAATTCATGAATAGGTTCATCGTCTAACTCAATTAAGCAGGCTGTTTCCCTATTAACCTGATAAATAAATGCCTTATTTTTTAATGTTTCATGCAGGGCAGCAATATCTACATCTCCTAATTCTCCTGCAGAAGCTTTTAGTTTTCTTTTTATTTCATAATCTACCTTATTTTCTTCAAAAAAAGACTGACAATTACAGAATAATTTATTTGTGTCTAACTGCTGGTGTATTTCTAACCCGCATTTAAAACCTAAAGATTGATAATCCATCTTTATTAGTAAATAATTAGATTTTTTAAACTTACCTTAAGCATACTTTGATAAACTTTTAATCTCACTTACTTTTTTATTCAATTCTTCTGATTTTTCATCTATTCTATTTGCTATAATAAAAAGAGTAAATAAACTTAGGCCACTTGAAAATATTAAATTATTAGTAACACTGTACATAAACCCTAATAATCCAAGAACAATAGTAAAACTAGCAAACAACCAGGCATTATATTCATATAATAATTTATTATATTCTAAGTCCTTAATATTCTTAATTATTTCAAGGTTATTTCTTTCTAGAGGCATAAAATAATCCTCCAAGAATCAAGGCTATACCTATGATCAAATAAACTAATTGATTAGTTTCTGTCAGGCTAATTGCCTGAATAAAAGAAGCCAAACCAAGAAATGTTATGGCCAACCCAACATTAGTTTTATTCATATAAATTCCCTCCACTAAAAATATAGAACAAACTTCTTAATATGCCTTTCTGTCAATTTTCCGGAATATTTACGGAAATTAATTTGAATTATTGAAAAGTTTAAGAATTATATTTTCAGTTTTTTTGCAGCCATCATTCTTCAGTTCTTTTTGATATTTCCCCTCTTAGATTCTCATGGAATAATTCTTTTACTTTATTTTTAGGATAGTTACTTAAAAGCCATGCTATTTTTATGAATGCAGTTTCTGTCAGCATGTCTAGATAATTTCCAATAACACCAGCTTCCTGCAATAGCCTTCCAGTAGAATAAACATTCATGTTAATCCTGCCATAAATTGTCTGGGAGGTCATTATTACCGGCATGTTTTTTGCTAATTTTTTTATTTCATTGTAAATCTTCTGGTTTTCACTTGTAAACTTGTCAATTTTATTTATCGGGAAATGCCCCAAGCCAGTACCTTCAAGGATTAAAGCATTAAAATTTTTATAATTTGAAATTTCTTTGGCAAACATGTTTGGATGGGATTTTAAAATTCCAACTTTTATATTTGGCTTAAATAGCTTTAATTTTAGTTTTTTATTTTCTTTTTTTGGATGCTGCCTTAAAAACTTTACGTGGCCTTCATTAGAAACTTCTGCAATTGGAACATCATTAATCACTTTAAACGCATCCCTGCCAGAAGAATGAAACTTTCTTGTTTTTGCTGGGGGAAGAATCAAGCATTTATCATCATTTTTTGTTTCATGCATACATATTGCAACTCCTTGATAATCTGTTTTAGCTATAAAATGTGCTGCTGATAATAAATTTAACTTTGCATCTGTACTTCCCCTATCTGATGATCTTTGAGCACCAACTAAAATTACAGGAATATTTAAACCTTCTAAAGTAAAAGAAAGAGCTGCAGCAGTCAGCGCCAATGTATCTGTGCCATGCGTTATTATTATCCCATCAGCACCATTTTTAATTTCTTTTTGGATTTCCTTTGCAAGAATATTATAATGATTAAAATTCATGTCTTCTGAGAACATATTGCTAATTAACCTTGATTTTATGTTTGATATATCTTTTATTTCCGGAAACATAGAAACTATTTCTTCAGGAGTAAATCTTGCTATGACTCCACCAGTTTCATAATTAACTTGCGATGCAATCGTACCACCTGTATGAAGTATTGATATAGTTTTCAATTCTTTATTAAAAGAAAGTTTTTGTTTTTTATACTCTTGTGGTTTATGTTTTAAGATTAATTCTACTTTTTTTATTTTCTTTTTTTCCAGTCCAATATTATACCCTGATTTTAGCTTTAATACAAAGATGTTTTTATCCAAAGAAGGCAGAACTGTTCCTTCAAACTCACCAGAATCTGCATGAATTCTTACTTTATCACCTGAATTTATTTTTTCCATATAGTTTATTTTCAATTAAGAATATAAATACTTTATGATGGCTTCAAGAATTGTTTTTTTAACAAATCATTTATCTTTTCGGCTTTTTCATAATCTTCAGTCATAATGCTTTCAATCAATAAAAAGTATCCTCTTGCCAGCCTTCTTGTTTTTTGCATAAGGGAGCTTCTTTCTCTTTCTTCATCTTGCTTTGGCCCATAATAAGCATTAATCAACTCAGACAATGTTTCTACATACTGTTTGTAAGCAATATCATTTTTAGTCAAGGAAAAAAAATCTTGAACAGTATTTATAGGATTTTTTCCTGAAATAAACTCTTCATAAGCCTGATAATATATTTCCGAGAATAACTTTTTATATTCTTCTTCAGTTAGCTTGTCAATTTCTTTACCCCTTATTTTAGATCTTTTTTTACTGTCCATTTCTTTTTTTAACTATATATAAGTTAGTGAATGTATCTTGCCCACAAGCATTATGTTTATTTTTTTGACAATAAATAAATTATTTTCTTGTTAATTTCTCCTGCTTTTTCATATTCCTCATGAATTATGTGACTTATTTTTATGAAATAAAGCCTAATCAATAACTTTCTATCTGCTATATCCCCTTTTTGAAGATAAAAATCCATTAATTCTGACAAAGCTGCAACATCTCCATTTATGCTCTTATTATTTTGGGCAAGATAAACAAGTTCATCAATATATTTTCGAGGATCTTTTTCAGCTAAAAATATGCCCTGGGCTTTTCTCTGAGTTGATGCTAATAGTTCTTGATATTCTTCTTTTGTAAGCTTACCAAGGTCTTTTCTTATTATTTCAGGTTCTTCTTTTGAATGCTTTTTTTTATGCTGCTGAGATATATAATGCAAAGCATATAAATTTCCAGCTGATTTTGTTATAGATATTGCATAATTTAACTGACTTATTTCTCCAGCATATACAACATCTCCAGAAAAATTTTTTAGGAGTTTAATAGTAGATGGCTTTAGATTAAATGTCTTACCTCCTAATTCTAAAGGATATTCTTTGGTAGGAAAGACTGACTGAGCAGGAAAAAAAGGTCTTCCCTCATTATTAATAAACGGCTTCTGGGATAAATTTGCTGCGAAGATTATTGCTCTTCCTTCAAGATTTTCAGGATCTCCTTTGATAAATTTAAGCATTCTTCTTGTATTATTAAAGTAGATATATTATATAAACTAAGTGAAAAATAGATAATATATTCTAGAAAATATATTTTGTATTTAAAAAATATTTATATACTTAGAAAGAGTAAATAAAATTATAAATATTTTAATTTGAGCGTTAAAATATTCAGTTCACAATAAGAAAATACATAGTCGATTTGAGCGTTATTCAGATCTATGTTTTCTCAGCAGAGTTTAAATCATTTAATCATTAAACTCAAATTTTATTTCTTAAGAAAGTAATATATGAACTACAATATAAATATTATTGTGGTTGAGTATATACAAATGATAATTAACAAAAAAACAAAGGGGGTACAACATGGAGAGTTTTGTAAATAAAGCTTTAGAGAATTCAAAAGAATTTGGAATGGATGGTTTGCAAGTAGGTGTTGCTAATATTAAAGTAGTAGGATGCGGAGGAGGAGGAAACAATACTGTTACATGGCTGCATAAAAAGGGTGTTGAAGGAGCAAAAATAGTTGCTGTAAATACAGACAAACAACATCTTGATATCTCAACTGCAGATTATAAAGTATTAATAGGAAGAGAACTAACAAGAGGGTTAGGATGCGGCGGATTTCCAGACAAAGGAAGAGAAGCTGCAAGAGAAAGTTTACATGATTTAAAAGAAGTATTAAAAGACAGTGATATGGTATTTGTGTGCGCAGGCTTAGGAGGAGGAACTGGATCTGGTTCTGCTCCTGTTGTTGCCCAGTTGGCAAAAGAACAAGGAGCTATAGTAATAGGTACAGTCACTATGCCTTTTGATATTGAAAGGGCAAGAGTAGACAAAGCTGAGTTTGCATTGCAGCAATTAAGAGAAGCAAGCCACACAGTTATTGTTATTGATAATAACAGGCTGACAAGCATAGCTGGAAACTTGCCTATACAGCAGGCATTTGCAGTTGCAAATGAACTTGTATCTACCATGATTAAGGGAATTGTTGAGACAATTGCAGTACCTTCTTTAGTAAACCTGGATTATGCAGATGTCAAGGCAATAATGTCTAATGGAGAGGTTTCTGTTGTAGGGATAGGAGAAAGCGACACAGACTCTAGGGTGGAAGAAGCAACAAGAAGAGCTTTAACAAATCCATTACTGGATGTAAGTTACGAAGGCGCAACTGGGGCTTTGATACACATAACTGGAGGAGAAGACTTAACTTTAGATGAAGTAAACAGAACTGGAGAGCTAATTACAGAGAGCTTGGATCAGGATGCAAATGTTATCATAGGTGCAAGGATCGAGCCACAAATGAAGGGAAAATTAAGAGTAATGACAATAATAACTGGAGTAAACTCACCATATGTACTTGGAAGAATTGACAAAAAGAAATTTGCAAGCCAAGGGGTAAAAGTAAACACAGATTTAGGCATTGATGTAGTGAGCTCATTTCCGAAGAGATTTTAATGTTCAAGGGCATACATTTCCCCCATGCCCTAGCTAAATCTTGCTAGTGCTTTTCAGCACTAGCTATTTTTTTATTTTATAAACAATAATTTTTTAATTTATTAAAAATAATTCTTAGTTTCAAGAAACAATTTTTCTTTCTGACGAAGGGTTTATAAATAAATTAATATATCCTATTTACTAAGAGAGGTGTAAGTTTTGAATAAGGATCTAAAAATATTTTTAGCGCTTTTTTTAGTTTTATCAGTAGGCTTTATTAGCACGAAGGTAAATATTACTGGAGAATTCCATGGTGGAGTAAGGGAAATTCCAGAAACCCCTATACAGATTACTGTAACTTCTGATCCTGACGGAGCTAATGTATATATCAATGATAATTTTATTGGAACTACTCCTGTAATCTTGAAAAACCCAGTTCCAGTAACTTATGAAATTGTATTAAAAAAAATAGGTTATTACGACCTTAAAAAAACCATTTCTTTAGAAGAAGGATTAGTAAAAGAAGTTAGATTAGAAATGACAAAAACAGGTTATGGACTTTTGGACATTGATTCTAAGGTTAAGGCTGCAGATATTTATATTAACAATGAACTTAAGGGAATTATACCAAAGACACTTTCCCTAAAAGAAGGAAGTTATGAAATCAAGGTAAGCAGCAAGGGATATATGGATTTTTTTACTAGAAAATCAATTAAATCAGGACAAAAATTAAATGTATTTGCAGAGTTAGATACAAAAGAACATGGCAGTTTATATATAGAAACACAGCCATCAGATGTAAGGATATATGCAAATGATGTTTATCTTGGGAGAACCCCAAGTACAATTACTTTGGAAAAGGGACTTTATTTGATTAAAGCAGAAAAAGAAGGTTATGAATCAAGAGAATTTGATGTTCAGGTACAGGACAATAAAAGGGAAGAATTAATATTTGAACTAAGTCCAAGCTTAGGAACTTTATTAGTTTCTTCTAACCCAAGCGGAGCTTCAATTTACATTGACGGAGAATACAAAGGCATGACTCCAAAGGTAGTCACTAATCTAGACGATGGATTCCATAGCTTAAAACTATCAAAAGAATATTATCAAGATTACACTAGCACATTTGAAGTAAAAAGGTTGTATCCAAACAATGTTTTAGCTGAACTAGAAAGAAAATAGAAATATATATATATATTACCAGCGATTAATAATTTATAAGAAAAAGAAGCTTTTTAGAAAAAAGCTTCAGCAAAAAAGAGGTTAGCAAAATTGAATAAAGAAAATAAAATAATGCTTAGTATATTTTTTATATTATTAATTTCTTTATTTTACTACAATTTAAGCTTTAATATAACAGGAAGAGTAATAGATCCTGTTGAAGCAAAAGATATTTGTTTAAAAGAAAGTAATAATAAATATAATACTTGTATTGAACCTTGCGGAATTTCTATCTCCCAGACTGCAAAGCCAGTTGTGTTAATGAAAAGAATATCAGAGATAATCAATGTCAAATTGAATATGAAAAAACATCTTTAAAATCTAATGGTTTAAGTTGTCAAGTTAATAATGAATGTTCTTCTAATAACTGCTTCCAAAATGTTTGCAGAGTTTCTGGATATGAGTGTAGTGTTAGTTCTGATTGCAGTACTGGAAAAGAATGCACAGAAAATAAATGTGTGGAGAAATTATTATTACCTGATTTGATTGTTAAAGACGCTTATTTTGGATATCTGACTAAAATAGAAATGAGTAGTTCGATTAACTATTTCCAGGATTTAGTGTTTTTTACAGAAAATATCGGCGGAAGAAAAAGAACAGGGCTAATAAAAAGAGGAGTTACTTTTGATATAACTAAAAATGGGATAAAATTACCTTATTCTTCAGATGAATTGTATTTTAATGGGCATGACTCTCTTTTTAGTTCCATTGAGTTCTATGGTAACCAAGATGGAGAAAAAAATAAAAGCATCCCAGGGACACCATCGTCTGGATCTATAAAGCTTCGACCGAAAGAAACAGCTATTTATTGCATAGAAAATATAATTGTAGATCCAGAAAACTTAGTAATAGAAAGTAATGAAAATAATAATGAATTAAAGAAAGGGGGATGTATTAATGTTGGACCGGATATAATCATAGAAAGATTACATTTTTATAGTGTAGTTTTTGAAGGAGGTAGGGCGACGAAACCTTCAAAAATCATAAATGCAAAAGTTGGGGATGCAGTAATTATAGGATTAGAGGCAATTGATGTTAATCAGGAATACTTCTCAGCTCATGGCTCCAGTTATGATTATCTTGTCGAAAGCAAGATTATCATTAAAAAAAATGGACTTCCTATTAAAGAAGGAAAACCTTCAGCTGGGATTTTTGGAAAGAGAAAAGATGATTTGTATAGTAGGGATGTATCATTTACATTTACAGAAGCTGGAGAATATTGTTTAGATGGAGAAACTGATATTACTAATGCAGTAAAAGAGTATAATGAAAATAATAATAAAGTTGAAAATAGCCAATGTATTACTGTAACAGAAGTTTTATTATCCCCACCCGTTTTGAAAACTAAAGGACAACAATGCTCCAGCTCTACTGAATGTAGTTCTGGAAATTGTTTAAATAGTGTTTGTGAACTTGCTGGTGCTGAATGCAATGCAAGAGTTTCTTGTGCAACTGGAAAAGAATGCAAGGATAATAAATGCATAACTGTTACACAAGTTCCACCACCAACCCCCGAACCAATACCCCAACCAATCCCAACTCTCAAATCTGTAGAATGCAATGGTTGTCTGGATAAGGATATTTGCTTACCTTTTGGATTTAGAATAGAAGGCAAGTATTGTAATACTGATAAATCATTAAAAGTACAAAAAGAAGAAGAATTAAGCTGCAACAATAACTTTGAATGTT
Organism: Candidatus Woesearchaeota archaeon; assembly: GCA_016185635.1. Taxonomy (GTDB): domain Archaea; phylum Nanobdellota; class Nanobdellia; order SCGC-AAA011-G17; family JACPIM01; genus JACPNF01. The sequence goes on along the minus strand of JACPNF010000027.1, from coordinate 6,478 downwards.
TAAGTAACCAATGTAGCAATAATAAATGTATAAATCTTCAAAAACAATTAAGAGAACAAGTTGGTTTATTAAAAAAAATATGGTGCAAATTATTTCATCCATTAAATGAAAATAATTACAATGCCTGTCTTGTAGAAACCTTATCCTAAACATTATTTTTATATAACATGTTTAAAATGAATATTAATCTGGATAGAAACAAAAAAATAGTATTAGTTGCTGTTATTATATTATTAATTTCTTTATTTTACTATAATTTAAGCTTTAATATAACTGGAAGAGTAATAGATCCTATTGGAGCAAAAGATATTTGTTTAAAAGAAAGCAATAATAAATATAATACTTGTATTGAACCTTGCAGTATTTCATTCCCACTTGGTTGGTTCTATCTCCCAGACTGCAAAGCCAGTTGTGTTAATGAAAAGAATATTAGAGATAATCAATGTCAAATTGAATATGAATCTTTGGCACCTATTTGCGGAAATAATGTATGTGAAACTATAGTTTCAGAAAATGCTGAAAATTGTGCATTAGATTGTAAAGCAAAAGAAGGACTATGTGTAGGGTGCTTACTTAATGATGTTTGTGTAGATTTTGGATTTAGATCAAAAATAAATAATTTGGATTCTTACTGCAGCATTTCAAATGTATTTAAGGTACAAGGTGGAGAAGGAGAAACCTGCGATAATAATTTTGAATGTAAGGATGACTTTTGCTCTTATGGAAAATGTTTTAATTTATATGGTAAAATTGAAAAAACTGTTGCTGAATCTGAAAAAGTAGCAAAAAAATTAGAAAAAAGGCTTTCTAAAGGGTGCGGAAATGAAATTTGTGAAGATGCTGAAACTTGTATTTCCTGTGAAAGTGACTGTGGCAAATGTATTTATGGTGTAGCTGGGTCTAATGATGATGCTGTTTGTGGTTTTGGATGGTCTGTAACAAAAAAGAAAATAAAATTTTGGGGAGCAACTGTTTCATCAAGCAAAAAATATAATCAATGGATAAATGCAAAAGATGGCAACATAAAAGTATCTAATCCTGAAAATCCAATGAAAACAAAAATAAATGAGTGGGTTTATTCAAATCCAAACCTTTATCAAGAAACTAAAAATAAGATGTATGACAAATCTGTAAATAAAATTTTTAATGAAGTTTTAAAAATATTTGGGGGTGGAGGTTTGGGAAGTATTAATTATGAGATGACCTCCTGCCCATATCTAACAGGATCCGCACCTACACCAAGTCATGAACTGCTAAAAGGTGGAAAAGGCAATTGTGTAGACTGGTCAGCTTTATTAGTATCTTTGCTTAGAACAATGGATGTTCCAAGTGAAAGAATCTTTATGATAGATTATCCGACTACAAGTATGGGGTGGAATCCAGGGCATAGTGTTGCTGTTTATATCTCAGATTCTGGTAAACAATGGATTATGGATATTACTTGCGCAATGGGTATATTTAATAATTTAAACGAATTAGGTGGATGTAGTTGTCAAGGCGGAGATGCATTTTACCATTGGGGAAATGACCAAACATACGGGTGGGGGTTAAATGGCGTTGGATGTTAATAAAAAAATAATAAAGAAAATTTTGGTTCTTTTAGTACTATTTATTTTTAGTTTATCATTATCTTTAGGACAGCAAAGTATAACTGTAACTAAAACTATTTCCAAAAACACAATTTCACAAGGGGATATATTAAAAATAGATATTACCATAAGAAATAATAATGATAAAACCTTAACTGGAATTTTAAATGATTTTCCTCCAAAATTCACAAAAATAATAGAAGAAAAAGTAGATTTGGAGGAAGAAACAGGTGGCTCTATAATGGATCTTGTAAAAACGTTCCAAGTAACTATACAACCGGGTGAATCTGTTATAAAATCATATTCTTTAGATTTTTCCAATATCCCTGATCCACTACTTAATAAAAAAATAGATTTAGGGAGATCAAAGTTTATTGATGATAAAAATAATCAGTTTTTTTCTAATGAAATAGGAGTATTTATTAGTTCTGACAAGAAACTTGTATGCAATTACAATTTTGTATGTGACTCTGAAGAAAATTATGGTAATTGCTTCCAAGACTGCTTGTCTGGTTTAGAAGATAATTATTGTGATGGGTTAAAAGACAGAAGATGTGATCCAGACTGCAGAGAAAAAGAAGATTCAGACTGCAGAAGTAATTTAGGATATTATACTTTACTTGGCTTTATAATTATATTATTAGCTGTATTTTTATTTATTATCTTAAGAAGAAAGAAATCATAAGAAATTTAATTAATCCTTTTTAAATCTTAGTAAGTCCTGTTTCTTGCTCCTCAATTGCCCTTTGTATTAAGGACTTACTAAATATACCCCTTTCTCCTAACCTACTAATCCTACTTTTTATTAATTTTAATTGTGAGATTAATTTTGAAGTATCCTCTCTTGCTTTTTCTTTTGATTGTATTTTTTTCCCAGAAGCATCCAATTTTGAATAAAAAACTAAGAGATTATTGATCTCATTTTGTAATTCTTTCAATTCTTTATTAACTTCATCAATAAGTACCATTTTACAAAATTATTTTAATTTCTTTTTTATTACTTCCTTTATATTTAAATATTTTTCTATCGGCCAGCCAGGGCTTTTATTTCTGAATTTATTAAAAAAAGTTATCCTGCTTAAAGGTATTTTTAGCAGGGGTTTTTTTGGGTTTTCTTCCTTATACCCCAATGTTAAAATTATTAACGGCTTAATGTTCGGAGACAGTTTTAGTATCCTTGATACAGCATTCTGGTCAAAGATATTAACCCAGCATGTTGACAAGTCTAAATCTACTGCCTTTAAGGATATTAACATTGCCGCAGCAGCTGAATTCTGCAGAGAATAATCCTTAGCTCTTTCCTTATAAAAAGATTCGAGCCTTTGAACATCGCTGCATACAACAATAAATACTGGTGCTGAATTCATCCAAGTCTGATTTAGAGAAGCTTCAGCAATTTCCTCTTTTGTTTTCTTGTCATGTACAACTATAAACCTGAAATCCTGGAGATTTCCTGAAGTTGGTGCTGACCTGGCAGACTCAAGGATATTATGGATAACCTCAAATTTTGGCATTTTATCGCTGTATTTCCTAATGCTTCTTCTTTCCTTAATTACAGCATCAAGCTCCATACAAAAGGTTTAAATTTCTGAAATATTTAACTCTTTCTAATATGTATTATAGCGACTTAGTAAAATATTATGAAGAACTGGAGAAAACAACAAAAAGATTAGAGAAAGTTGAAATATTATCAAGGCTGTTAAATCATACTTCTGCTGACAAATTAGATTCTATAATTTATTTAATCAGGGGAAAAGTTTTTCCAGACTGGGATGAAAGGAAGATAGGATACAGCTCAAGGCTAATCTTAAAGGCAATAAGCTCTGTTACAGGCATAAACCAGAATGATGTAGAAAAACTATGGAAAAAGAAAGGTGACTTAGGATCTGTTGTTGAGGAGCTAATCAAGCATAAAAAGCAGACCACATTGTCAAGCAAAAGATTAGATGTTGACAAAGTAATAAATAACTTAAGAAAGCTTTCTGAAATGGAAGGGGAAGGAACAGTAAGCAAGAAAGTACAGCTTGTTTCTGAATTAATAAGTAATGCAAATCCAAAGGAAGCCAAGTTTGTTGTAAAGACTGTCTTGAATGAATTAAGGGTTGGAGTAAAAGAAGGAATAATAAGGGACAGCATAAGCAGAGCATTTAATGCAGATGTAAAAGAAGTAGAAAATGCCTTTAATTTAACTGCAGATTACGGCGAAGTTGCAAAACTTGCCAAAAAAAACAAGCTTAAAAGCATTGAGATGAGTTTAGGAAGACCTACAAAATTAATGCTTGCAATTTTAGTAAAAGATGCAAAAGAAGGATTTGAAGCCCTAAGAAGACCTCTCCAAGCAGAACCAAAAATCGATGGCTTCAGGGTTGCTGTCCACAAAGACAAGAATAATGTAAGGTTATTTACAAGAAGAATGGAAGAAGTTACAAAACAGTTTCCTGATATTGTTGAAATTGTAAAAGAGCATGTAAAAACTGAAAACTGCATTATTGACTGCGAGGCTGTCGGCATTGATAAAAAAACCGGCAAACATATGGCATTCCAGAAAATTTCCCAGAGAATAAAAAGAAAATATGACATTGAAAAAATGGCAAAAGAATTCCCAGTTGAATTAAACGTTTTTGATGTAATCTACTGCAATGGAAAAAGCCTGATGAATGAAACATTAAAAGAAAGAAGAAAAATTCTTGAGAAAATAATAGAAGAAAGAAAAGAAAAAATAGTCCTGACAAAGAAACTAATAAGCGATGATGAGAAAAAGATTAATGAGTTTTTTAAAGAATCATTGAAAGAAGGAAATGAAGGACTTATGCTGAAAAATATTGATTCATTGTATATTCCTGGAAGGTATGTAAACGGATGGTGCAAATTAAAAAATGTCCTGGAACCTTTAGATTTAGTTATAATCGGAGCTGAATTCGGGGATGGCAAGAGAGCAGGATGGCTAAGCTCCTTTATTGTTGCGTGCAGAGACAAAAATAAATTTTTGGAATGCGGAAGAGTCAGTACAGGGATAAAAGAAAAAGAAGGACAAGAATTAACATACAAAGAAATGACAAAATTACTCAAGCCCTTAATTGAAAAAGAAGAAGGAAAAGTTGTTCATGTAAAACCAAAGATAATAATTGAGGTTGGATATGAAGAAATCCAGAAAAGCCCTACTTATAGTTCTGGTTACGCCCTCCGTTTTCCCCGCGTGCTTCAAATAAGAACTGAAAAACCCTTATCAGAAATCAATACTTTGAGTGAAATAGAGAGAGTATACAAGATTCAAAGAGGCAAGAGATAATTTTTATTATTTTTTAATACTACATAATAACAAAATAGGATTTTAATTATAATAATCTTTATATACCTCCATGGTATTACAACATAGTAGATATTGTATGATTAAGTAAGAAAAAAGAATCATGCCACTTAAGTGGTTAAAAACAAAAAAAGGGTGATATTCCTAGGAGGGGACCTAATAATGATAGTTAAAGAGGATTTTTTAAACAGACTAAGACAATACTTCGGATTAAATCTTTATGAAGTAAGGACATGGACTGCCTTGCTTTCAAGAGGTGTTTCTACAGCAGGTGAATTAAGTGATATTGGAAATGTTCCGAGGTCAAGAGCTTATGATGTTCTAGAAAGCCTTGAAAAAAAAGGCTTTGTTGTCATGAAATTGGGAAAGCCAATAAAATATTTAGCTGTCGAACCACAGGAAGTTGTAATCAGAGTAAAAAAATTAGTAAAACAAAATTCTGATGTCAAGATCAAAAAATTAGAAGACTTAAAGGGAAGTGATGTATTAAACGAGCTTAACTCATTATACAAACAAGGAATTGAATTTGTAGAAGCTGCAGATTTGTCTGGAGCTATCAGAGGAAGGCATAATCTTTATACACACTTAGACTTAATGGTAAAGAATGCAAAGAAAAGCGTTACATTAATGACAACTTCAAAAGGATTTCTTAGAAAAGTTGAAGCCCTGAAATCAGAGCTTGAAAAACTTGCAAAGAAGGGGATTAAAATAAGAATTGCAGCGCCAATATCAAAAGAAAATGCAAACGCTGTAAATGAAATTTCAAAAATCGCAGAAGTCAGGAACAATGAGGGAATAAAAGCAAGATTTGTAATTATTGACAGCAAAGAGATTATGTTTATGGCTTTGGATGATGAAGAAGTGCATCCAAGCTATGATCTTGGAATATGGGTAAACACACCTTATTTTGCAACTGCTTTGGACAACATGTTTAACAGCTGCTGGAAAGACTTGGAGCCAGCAAGCAAAGCACTAACAAAGATAAAATAACTATTTTTATTTTTTAACTTTTAATATTTCATCAAGAATAGCTATTTCTTCTTTTATTGCTTTTTGAGATACTTCTTAATATCTGCTGAGAGGAGATTTTATTACAATAAATTAAAATCTTTTAGATTTTCTTTTAACGTATCTATTAAGAAAGGAAAAATTAAGTCATAATGTTCATCATTTGCCTTTCTTACTGCTAATAAATATCTCTGCCTTTGCTTGTTATAAATATTAATCCAAGGATATTTCTTTTTGTTTAATAAAAAATTCATAATTAACCTGAAAACTCGGCCATTGCCATCAACAAATGGATGTATAGTGACTAATTTCATTGATATTAAAATTGCCATTTCAATTGGATGATAATTTTTTTTATTCTTTTTATACCAATAAATTAAATTTTTCATTAATTGGGGAACCAAAAAGTAATTAGGAAGTTTTACATCACTTCCAAAAATTCTTACATTTGTTTCCCTGTATTTCCCAGCAAATCTTTCTGATATATTTTTTAATATTAAAGAATGAATTTTTAATATAAACTCTTCATTTAAATCTCCCTTATATATTTTTATAAAATTTAACGCTTCCATAT
>JACPNF010000001.1 GCA_016185635.1 Candidatus Woesearchaeota archaeon | reverse complement strand
TGTTCTGATACCACATTGCCCTGGTTGTCTAAAATGCAACCATATATAAACTTCTTATGTATATCTAATCCTATATAATGCATATAAATGCACCTCCAGTTGTTTTTATCTTCATGATTATTCATGAGCATAAAAACCTGGAGGTTTACATGCAATCATTATTTTAAATAATTATTAAACTTATTAAAATCTTTCCTTTTAATTTTCTTTTCCTTTTTAGTCTATTACTTCTATATCTTCTACTTTCTTAAATTCTCTGTCGAAACTAACTATTTTTGATTTTATTAGTCTTGCTAAGATTATGTTCGTGCAGTCAGTAAAACTTAAATTTGTTTTTGTTTCTTTAAAAAAATCCCAGGTTTTTTGAAAAATGTGTTGGTTTGTAGTAATAATAGGTACACTCTGAATAATCTTTTGACATAATGCAAGAGCTTTTTCTTTTCCCATTTTTCTCAAGGAAACTCCTGCAATTTCATCAAAGATATGGTCTGATACAAAGTAAGAGCCATATTCCATTTTAGCAATTTTATTCCAAATAATAGAAGCTTTTGAGTTATTAACGTCTTTTTTGTTATCAAAAGCCAGAATAAATGAGGTATCTAATAAAATAGACAATTAAGCATCACCATATAATACTTCGTCTATTTGTTCACTTAGGTGTTCGGTTCCAGGACCATAATTTGTTGGTTTCCACTCCAATAAACTTTTTTTAGTCTTTTTTAAAGAGGATAACCAATTTTCTATAGCCCAAGTAAGAGCTATGCCTACATTTATTTTTCTTTTTACAGCCTCTGCCTTTAATTCGTTAAAAGCTCTTTCATCAACTTCTTTAACTGTTATAGTTTTCATGAAGTAAAACAAGTAAAACTTGTTTTTAAGCTTTGCTGTGAAAAATCCGTAAACTCTGCTAAAATAAGCGCTTTAAACCGAAAACAATTCAGTTTTTAATTTATTAATAATTCTTCTTCGTTTAAAGAATTCATGATTAAAGCATCAAATAATTCTACTAGTTTTCTTACAAATGGATTTTCTAAATTTAGCCTAAATAATTTGGCATTTCCAATTGTTCTTGTTGGCTTAATTAATTTTAAATTCTCAAAATCATCCCAAATTCTGAATAAAGTTGTTCTCCCTATTCCTGAGCCTTCTGCAATATCTGATAAGGATTAATCAAGCTCTCTTCCTTCTATTAGAAATTCCAATACTTTAATTTTTGGAGTATTTCCAACAGCTTTTGTAAATATAGTTTCTTCCATAAAATCTTGTCCGAACTTTAATCTGTTGGAATTACTTTTATTCCTTTTTCATCTGGGATTATGACTACTTCTTCATTATCTTTTAATTTGTATTTTTCTACAACTTCCTTAGGTATTCTAATACCTAAACTTAAACCCCACTTTGTTAGCTTAACATGATAGTTTTTCATGATTCTATATTTTTCTGCTATATTATGGAGCTGGTTCATATTTAATATCTCTTCTCCACATTTTATGCATTTGAAATAAGTATATTCTATCCCTTCCGGAGTTTTATTAATTAGTTCTTTCATTTCCCCGTTACATTCAGAGCATTTTCTCATTTTTCCTCCTCAATTGTGAATATTATTAATTTCATTCCGACAATTTGACCGACACAAATAATTGTTCTTTTGTTTCCTTTGCTTATGAATTTGACACCATGTTTTCCAAATCTTTCTAATTTTCCCTTGACTAATGTGTCTTCGATTAAATCTGGATGAATACCTCTTTTTAGCGTTTGTATGAACACGTGATGTTTAATTTCTACTTCATACTTGCTAATATCCATTTTAATATCACTTAATATCATTGGATATTAAATAGTATTTAAATGTTTAGGAATTGAAAGAAGAATTTCATGTTTCTTTAAACCCAAGAAAGAAAAAAGAAATATATGAGTTTCTACAAAAATATTCTATAAATACATAAGATATATGTATAAAAGAAGTTTAATTTATAAATAATACATAAAATATATGTGATAAATATATTAATAATTTATATAATTAATATAATTTATGTAAGAATAAGAACAAGTAAATTTAAATACATAAAATATATGTAATATACTGTGAAAAAAACTGGGAAAAAAGAGGTTAGTGAGAAGGATAAGTATTTTCTAGATTTTAACCAGGAATTTAACCTAAAAACAAGCATCTTTCATGATTTTAACCTTACAATTTTTGAAGCTTTAGTTAAATATCTTAAAGAAGAAAAAAACTTTAATTTTCATGAAATTTCTTTGATTTTAAACCGTGATGAAAGGAATATATGGACAGTCTATAAAAACTCGTTAAAAAAATCTAATAAAAATACAGGAAATGATAAGAACCTGGGTTCTTATGAAAAATGAAAAAAAAGAGGAAAAATAATCAGCGAAAAAACTCTGAAAAAAGAAATGAACTACTTAGGGAATTGATATTATTTATATTTATGACTCTATTTTCTTTATCTTATTTTTACTTAGATCCCCAGATAACTGGTTTAACTATTTTAAATGAAACAAATTCAACTGAAGCAATATTTGGAATACAGCCAATTAACATTAATAATTTAACAGAGATTATTCCAATAGAAAATATAACAAATAATACAAGTATTAAAAATAAAGAAATAACATTTAATTCCCAAGAAGATTCTATATTCAGGATACAAATAGCTAATGTATTAAATTTAAGTTTGATTTATCCTTTCAATGCTTCTATAATTTATAATAATAGTGCAACTTTAAATGTAACGCAGGAAGGGAATATTACAAATTTTATAATCTATGGAGGGAATACATCTAACTTAGACTATAATAATATTTTGTATAAAAATACTTCAATAACTGGAGTCCAGGCAAATAACATAACCTACAACTTCACTGCACTTCCAATAAAACCAGATGGAACTGATGGTTTAGTCTTGTTGTATCATTTTGACAATGCTTCCAGTTTGGAGAATGATACACATACTCTTGATTATAGCAACCAGGTAAAAGCATTAAACAATGGAACATATATAAGATGGAACACAACACAACAGTCTTTAGGTAACTTATCAGGAAGATTCGGCAACTCATTCATGTTTAATGGAATGAACAACTTTGTAAATGTAAATAATTCAGCTTCATTGCAGATAGTTCAAAACATTACTCTATCAGCATGGATTAAGTTTGATTACCAATTTACAAATTATTCAAGCACTTACTCAAATATTTCTTCCCAAGGAGTTATAGATAAGGGAGATTATGGGTTGTATTTTGATATAGGTACTGGAACATTAAACTTTAAATTAGATAATAAAAGTGCTGTTGAGAACTGGACAATATCAAGAGGTGGAAACAGCAATATAACTTTTGCATTAAAAGAATATAATGGGGTTTTTTATGCTGGTAAGGGAAAATCAGAAGGAGAAGGAATTGCTTATTGGTGCAACCATTCATTCAACACATCTGGAGATATTCAAGTTTGCGATCCAGATGAATGGTTCGAAAGTTATAATAATTTTACAATGGGTACTTCATCTGTTAATGTTTTTGAAGTATTCAACGGCAAATTATATGCTGGTCTTGGTGCTGGTTCTGGAGATGGAGATATTATTATCTGCAATGCAAATAATACAGGCAATGCAAGTGTTTGTGATGGCAATGCTGACTGGAAGATTATTTTTAATAACACTATTACTAATATAGCTTCACTTAAAGTATTTAATGGCATGTTATATGCAGGATTTGCTGGCGGTACTGGACAGGGTGATATATGGATATGCAAACCTAACATGACAGGCGATGACAAATTATGTGATTTAGGTGACTGGAAAAGGTCTTATAATTCAGCTGAGTCAACAGCTTCTGCCTTTGAAGTGTATAATAATAGATTATATTCTACTGCTTTCGGCGGGGGTAATAATCTACATGTATGTGATCCTGAATTAAATACAACTAATTTAGGTGAAGGTTTAAGAGAATGCGACCCAGATGAATGGAACTCCTCTGTTTTTGACACAGGTCAGGAAGAATTAAGAGGTATAAAAGAATTTAATGGAAGATTATATGTAGGTCAAGGCACTGGTTCTGGTGAGGGTGATGTGTTAGTTTGTAATCCTGTAACTAATACAACAGGAGACAGAACAACCTGCGACTCTAACGAATGGAATATAAGTTTTGATGCAGACTCAGATTCAGTATATGTTTTAGAAGCATTTAATGGCAAATTATATGCAGGTACAGGCGGTAATTCTTTAGGTGAAGGAGATATATATGTGTGCGACCCGTCAAGAAACAGTACAGGCGGAAACTTGACAGTTTGTGATGTTGATGAATGGACTCCTTCTTATCAAGGCCGAATATTATATACTTGGGCTCTAGGATTATTCAACAACAGGCTTTATTCAGGTGGGGGAGAGGGAGACTTTAATGTAACAGGTAATATCTTAGTTTTAGGCTATAATAACACA
>JACPNF010000030.1 GCA_016185635.1 Candidatus Woesearchaeota archaeon | reverse complement strand
GATTTATGGTGATTCTTGACAAATGATAATATGGGTTGGAAACGGAATGTTTAAATAGTATTAAATAAGCTTATTTAATATTAAATAACAAGGTGTAAATATGACTTTAAAAACATTTAATGTACAAGAAAAAGTATATAGCAAATTTTCCAATTTTTGTAAAGGACACGGAGTTAGTATGAGCAAACAGGTAGAAATGTTTATGGAATCTATGGTGGAAGAAGAACCTGAAGCAAAAAAGGAATATCTTCAAAAACTTGAAAGAATAAGGAAAGGGAAGTTTATGAGAGTAGATAATTTTGCTGATAGATATGAGCTATAATTATGACTTATATTTTAAATATTCCAGAGCACTTAGATAAGATTTTTCTTAAATTATCTAAAAAAGACAAAAAACAACTAGAGATTATCCATAAAAAAATTAAGGAAATTCTTGAAAATCCTCATCATTACAAACCATTACGAGGAGATATGCATGGTACCCTTAGAGTCCATATCGATAAATCTTTTGTTTTAACGTTTGAAATAGATGAACAGAATAAAATAGTGAGGCTTCTCGATTATGATCATCAGGACAACATCTATTGAGAACTTAGTCTTTAAAAGCCTAATTATTCTGTATAACATACAAAAACTATCACAGCAAATATTATAAGTATACTAACATCAAAATTTTTGTCATGGGAATAGACTATAGAAAAAAAGGTTTTAGCCTGTCACCAAACCAGGTTAGATATTTGGAGCAATTACTGTTTAATGAAGGATTGCTTATAGATGACTTTAAGTTTATCATGCCAAGAGAAATCAAAGAAGGACACCCAAGGTCTTACGGCAGACCTTTACCTTTTGGGTATATTGACAGAGAAAATAGGGTTTATCTCAGCCAGGAAAGAACCTTGCCAGAAGACTATCGCACTAAGTTAAAAGACATTTATGAAAAAGTTCTTGCAATGCGAATGTAACTAAGGCTTCCTGATTTTTGCTATAAAAAAACCTTCTGTATCATAAAACTGGGGCCATAATTTAATGCATTTTTTTATTTCCTTGTTATCTGAATTTACATTTGATTTTATTTTTAAGCCTGGTTTTTCTATTTTTGCATCTGTGTTATTTAATAAAACTTCAATTACTTCTTCAGTTTCCTCAGGCTCCAAAGAACAGACTGAATAAACTAAGGTTCCATTTTTATTTAATAGATTATACGCATTTAAAATAAGCTTTTTCTGCAGTCCTGATGTGCTTTTTATCCTTTTTTTATTCCAAGTTTTAGCCAAGAATTGTGAATTATTTGTCAAGCCTCTTATTGTTCCTGAAGATGTGCATGGAGCATCCAATAAAATTTTATCAAAATTATGTTTTATATTCCTTCCGTCCATTAATGTTATTGCTGTATTAGTTATTCCCATTCTGTTCAAGTTGTTTGTCAATGCAGCAAGCCTGTCAAAGTTTTTCTCATTTGCAATTATTATTCCTTTATTTTTCATTATCTGGGCTAAATGAGTTGTCTTTCCGCCTGGAGATGCAGATATATCCAGAACTAAATCTTCTGGTTTAGGATCTAAGACTACTGAAGGTATCATTGATGCTGCTTCCTGCACGAAAATATAACCTAACTTATGCTCTGTTAAATTTCCAAGATCTCTTTTTTCTGAGTTGACCCAAAAACCTTCCCCACACCATGGAATTTCTTCCAGATTAAGAAAATTTAAGTCTTTTTTTATTTTCTGAACTGAAGTTTTTAATGTATTAACTCTTACTGCCTTTCTCAAGAACTTGTTTATTATATTTTCATATTCCTCAAAGTCAGTCAATCTTTTGTATTTTTCAATAAACTGTTCTTTTAAAAGTAATTTTTGCATAATTATAATATGCGCTAGCGGGGTCTCGAACCCCGGTCTGAGCCTTTTTGCTTTTTTATGAAACTTCGAAAAAAGTTTCTTGGCAAGGCCCAATACTAACCACTATACTACTAGCGCTTTTTATTTAAAGTGAGCTGGGGAGGATTTGAACCTCCGATCTAGACGGTGTAAACGTCTTGTCATTTGTGGGATCTACTTACGACCTAGCCACTAGACCACCAGCTCTTGATAAGAAATCCAATTATTTGGTATTTAAAAGTTTTTATTTAGGTATCTGGAAAGATTAATAAATTTGTTAATATATCAAAATATATGGCTGTCTACAATATTAATATATCTGATAAAGCTTTAGAAAAGGCATTAGAATATATAAGGAAACATAAAGAAAAAAATCCACAAGATACAAGTGATTTTAGATTAAGGGTAAAAATCAATGCTGGAGGGTGTTCTGGATTTCAATATGACTTTTATTTGGACAAAGAAAGAAACTTTGATGATATTGTCTTTGGAAAAGGAGATAGTGCCAATGGTAAACTAGAAATTATAGCTGATGAAAAAAGCATGATTTACCTTCATGAATGCACTATTGATTTTAAGGATGGTTTATCCGGGGCTGGATTTGATGTAATCAACCCGAACGCTACTGGAGGATGCGGCTGCGGAAAATCTTTCAGTGTTTAGCTGCTGGAGCTTAAAATAGCTGCAAATTTTTTCTTTTCTTTTGACAGATTATTAATCAATGTTATTACATTCTGTGTTTTATCAACTACCATCTCAATATTGTTCCTTAAAATTCTCTGCCTTATGGCGTCTGATACCTTTAACAAGCCACCTGCACCAGTGCCTATAACAATGATCTTCGGAGCTAATTTTAAAACAGATTCTATTTCGTGCATTTCAAGAACATAATCTTCTGGCCTGTCCCAGTACCTTATCTTATTTTCTACTATTTTTATATTTCCAATAAAATGCTTGCTATCTACTATAAAAGAACCTAACTTAAATTCCTGGATATTTACCATAAGCATTAAATATCTTTGAAGATTTTAAACTTATCTAGAATTTCTAAAACCAAAACTTTTATATAATATGCTAAGGTTTTCTCTACTATGGAAGAGTATTCTAAGGAAGAAGATAAGGAAAAGAAAAAAAGATTTAATTCTAAGGAAGCAGGTATTTATATCCCTGAAGAAATGAAAGAAAAGTTCAAGGAATTAAAAAATAACTTGGAAAAATTCAAGGGGGATATTCTTAAGAAATTTGACAAATATATTTTAAGTATAGCATTAATGCCCTATCCAAAGATACCAGATGAGGATTTCGGAGAAAAGAAAGAAGAAGTAAAAGAACAAAAACCAGCAGAAAAAAATAAAAAAGAAATCGGAATTTTGATATTAGTAGATGACAGTGACAGCAAAAAAATGTCAAAATATGAATTAAAAGACAAACTAAGTGCAATAATAGAAAAAAGCGCAAAAGAAGTTGATAAGAATTTCGTTACAGAAACTTTGCTTTTGTCTGAGATAAAGGAAAACTGTTTTGATTCAAAATATGCTGTTCTGGAAACAATAGCCTTGTCCGCAATTTTTTATGATCCAAAGGATGTGCTAGCTGCATTAAAAATTTCTGAAATTCACAAGAAGATGACTTTAAAGAAATTTGAAAAATACATAGTGAGCTATGTTGCCGCAGGATCATTATTCAGGGGAGAAAAATCTCATGACATTGATGTTTATCTTGTTGTAGATGACACTGATGTAAAGAAAATGACAAGAGCAGAGCTAAAAGACAAGTTAAGAGCTATAATTATCGGCTTGGGATTTGAGGCAAGCAAAATTACTGGAATTAAAAAAGCATTCCATATCCAGGTTTATATACTGACGGATTTCTGGGACAATTTAAAAGATGCTTCTCCAGTAATATTTACTTTGCTAAGGGACGGGATTCCATTATATGACAGGGGAGTATTCATGCCATGGAAATTATTACTGCAGATGGGAAGAATCAAGCCAAGCCCAGAAGCAATAGACATGCACATGGACATAGCTGAGAAATTAATCCAAAGAGCGAGGGCTAAATTGCTAAGTGTTGTTGGAGAGGATTTTTATTATGCTACATTAAATCCTGCACAAGCTGCCTTAATGCTTTATGGAATACCTCCTCCGACGCATAAAGAGACAATAAAATTGCTTAATGATATCTTTGTAAAGAAAGAAAAGCTGCTTGAGAAAAAATATGTTGACATTCTTGACAGGACATTCAAGTATTTTAAAGACATAGAGCACGGTGATATAAAGGACATTTCTGGAAAAGATGTTGACAAATTGCTTACAGATGTAGATGCTTATATAAAAAGGATGAACAAGCTATTCAAGGAAATTGAAACCCAGTCAGAAAAGAAGAGAATTGTAGATTTCCATGACAGCTGTACTGCTGTTGCAATGGACATCATGGAAATCAATGGTGTTAAAGGGGATGTAGAAAAAGGATTTGGAGAACTGGTAAAAAAAGGAAAGGTTCCTGAAAAGTTTTTAAAAATTTTAAAAGAAGTAACAAAGGCAAAGAAGGATTATGAAACTGGAAAAATGTCAAAGCAGGAAGCTGAGAAAACAAGAAGGGAAGCTAACTTCTTTTTAAGGGCTATGATTGAAATGGTCCAAAGAAAGAAAAATGTTGACATGGACAGGTCAAGGTTAAGGGTAAGCTATGGAGACAAGAAATTAGGTGAATTGGTTATTTTAGGAGAAAAGGTTTTTGTTGTCAAGGATATCGTTTCTAAAGATAAAGAAATACTTTCTGGTGTATTGTTAAAGAATGGCTGTATAGGGGAATTAAAAAAGTCTGACTTAAAAGAAATGGAAGAAGCCTTGGTTAAATCTGACCAATTCAAGAAAATTTCGCTTAATGAAAATACTTTTTCTGACCTGAAGAAAATATTCGGCGACAATGTGGAAGTTTTAATTTAAATTTCTTTCTTTCTTTCATACATTCCGATTAAAACTGCTTCTGCAAGAACGTGGTTTTTCATTGCTTTTTCAACTTGTTCTTTTGTTGAACCTTCTTTTAAGTTTAATTTTGCATTCAAAGCATATAATTTAAAGAAATACCTGTGTTCTCTGTCAGGAGGGCATGGGCCACTATAATTTAACTTTCCACTAGTTCCTGCTCCTTTTGTTCCTCCTGGCTGCGAATTTTCATTTATTTTTTCAATGCCTGGTGGAATGTTAAATACAACCCAGTGAACCCACATTCCGTCTTGCCTTATGTTTTTTGGAACGTCAGGATCATCTATGATTAAAACTAAAGATTTTGCATTTTCCGGAATGTCAGAAATTTCCAAAGGAGGGTTTATATTTTCAGAGTCACATGTGTACCTACTAGGAATATCTCCATTATTTTCAAAAGCAGGGCTTTCTAACTTCATTTTTTCTCTTCTTTTTTAAATCTCTTTTGATAAAAATATTATTCTTTATAAAGACTTCTGGTCTTGCCACAACTATTTTTTGAGCTTATATCAAAGTTACCTATGGAGGATATTTTGCTTTGTTTCTTACTGCTTTAAAAACTGACCTTGCTCTGCAGTACTCTTTTTCTGAATGAAATTTATAAATCAAGTTAAGATTAGAATCCATTCCAAATGGCTCTGCCGCGTCTTTTTTTCCGCAATACCAACAAAGTTTCCTGTCAAATGACAATTCTGATAATAACATTTTTCTCTTCTTTTTTCTTTTCTCCCCTGTTTTTATTCGGCCATATTTATTTTTATCAGACTAAAAATGTACCTCTTTTTATTGCTTCAAATTCACTTTCAAGTTTACAGTAACCACTTCTCCTATATTTTAGATTAGCTCGTGGCAAGAAACCTCATTCCTTTAGGTCTGAGTGAATTGCCGTAAACTTTTTCTTGATAAAAAACTTAAAAAGTAGCGTAGCATTGGCGCTATGCTACTTGAAAGTTAGACCTAATTAGAACTTTCTTTCAGAATATAAAAAACTTGCGCCAGGAGAAAAAATGGCAAGAGAATTAGAATTAATCAGGACTGCATCAAGTGTAGGTGAAATAAATCTTCATCTACAGCTAACACCAGCATATAGAAGACCAATTTTTGCGAACGAGCAGACAAGAGATTTGGTAAAAATCTATTTCCTGGAAGAGGCAAAGAAATTAGGGGTAATAATCTCAGCAATGGATTTTGGACCAGACCATGCGCACTTATTCATAACAAACTGGAAGCATTGCAGCCTGGAAAAATTGGTTAACGGACTAAAAGGATTTACGAGCTTCATGATGAGAAAATTTCACTGGGATTTATTTAGGAGCTTGCTTTGGGGTAAGAAGTTCTGGTCAGCAGGTTATTTCTACAGAACAGTTGGTGTGGTAACAAAAGATGCTGTCAAATATTATGTAGAGCATAGCCAGAAGAAACATTGGCAGGCAGTAGATTATCAATACTACCAAGACAAGCAACAGAAATTATTAGCAGAATTTAATTAACGCCGTTCGTCAACGCTCAGGCCTTTAGGCCTGAGTAGTTTACATAAGGAGCCCCATCTTCCCCAATATCATCATATTTTTCTATTTTGATTTCATCCTTTTTTGTAAATTCTAAAGCATGGCATGTATGACATCTCCAGGCATATTTATTTTCTTCCAGGATATCTCCCCAGTAATCAAACTT
>JACPNF010000029.1 GCA_016185635.1 Candidatus Woesearchaeota archaeon | reverse complement strand
TTAAGAGAGATAACTGTACAAAGAAAGATAACAGGAACATTAAGGAATGAAAGAGGAACCAGGATAATGCAGATATTAATGTCTGTAATAGGAACATGGAGGCTGCAGGGTTTAAATACGTATGAAATGCTCCTAAAAACAATTAGGAGCTAAACACGTACGATTTATTAAAATGCGTCAGCGGGGATTCGAACCCCGATAATCAGCTTTCTTCATCTTGTTTAAGCTTTTTTCTAAAAGCTTATGGAAGGCTGATGTTTGCTAATCCTTTTGCTCAAGCTTTTTTTAAAGCCTGTTCATAGCCATTAGACCACTAACGCATAGCCTATAAAACAAAGAAGTTATTTATAAAACTTTTTACAAGAAACTTATTTTTTTATTTGTTTAAATATATAATCTATTTGGTCATTTTTCCATTTTTTCTTTAGAAGTATTTCGTAAATCTTTTGCTTGGGGATTTTTTTATTCAATGCTTTTAATACATAATTTCTCAGGTTTCTTTCATCTTCAGCAGATGCAAATCTTGGTGTTTCTTTAATAATTGATTTAATAAAATTAAACAAATCCGGAAATATATCTTTTAGTTTTCTTTTTCCCATTACAAAATTAAAGTAAAGAACTCCTACTAATAATAAGACTACTAAAAGAACAATTATTGGCCAGCTTACATTATATTTTGCCTTGCAGTCAGAAGGACATATAAATTTATCCTCTAAAATGCTTGTACAGACTCCATCTCCGCAAACTGCCAGAGGCTTCTCAACATCTGTTTCAGCCACTACAGTTGTAACAATCTGGTTTAATTTATCAAGAACATTTCCATCAATAATATATTTTATCTCTCCTGAACCTGTAAACTTCCATTTCAAGACAGGATCTTCATTGACTATTGAAAAGCTTGAGTCCTGAGTTGCAATTGAGCTTGCAGAACTCAAGACATCTTTTGGTATTTCCTCAACTATAAAATATTCTGGAAGGCTGCTGAACAATGTTCTTTTAATTAAGGTTTTTTCCTTGATGTTGCCAGAATAATCTTTTATTTTAAAAAGCTTGACTTCATTTTCTATGCTTACAGAATCCTGCAGTGCTAATAACTGCGTTTCATCTCCAGAACCAAGAATTTCCCTGTTTATGCTTGTTGGATAGATTCTTGGATAGCTTATTTTCTCTTCCACGCTGATTTTTTTAGGTAGATTCTGAAGGTATATTTCTACTTGTTTTTTTAAGCTTTCTATTCTTGCACTTTCCCCTTCAGCTGACAAGTTAAGTAATTTTATATTTGTTAATTCAGTCTTAAAGTTATTTAAGTCCAAGACAGCTGAACCAAGGTTTATTCCTGAAACTGAAATAAATTCCTTAATGTCTAGATCAATATTAAAATTATCAAATGATAATGAGGCATCATCAATCAAAGCTTCTGTTACTGGCACCAAAGATGTAGTTACTGTTATTTTTTCCTTGTCTGACAAGCCTGCCAGATCAACTTTAACATCCATTGATACAAAATCATCTGAAACTTCGGGAACTGATGAGTTAAAGATTTCCAATGGAATGGTTAATGAATAATTTACAAAATCAAGGCCACTTCTTCCTGATATTTCTGCATCTGTTTTGTCAACATCAAAAAATTTATTTGAAACTGCAGTAAGTCCATTAGGCTTTTGATATTTTAGGTTCAAGCTGCTTATTTTTAGGATTCCTTTTTCATTTTCAGAGCCAATCTTCACAACCAAGGCACATTCATTATTTTCATCTGAAGTGCACTGTGACAAGTGATTTGTCATAATGTTTTTTATATTATTTACAGAAGAAAAATCACTTAGCTTAGTTTTTATGCTGAATTGAGAGAAAAAATCTGGCTTGAACACTTTTATGTATAAATCACCTTCAGTTATCTTAGTGCATTGTGTTTCATCTGAGCTTAAAATAACTGAGTCACACAAGAATGTACTCTGCCCACCATTATTATCTACTGGAAGAGAATGCTCTCCCCTATTTTCCTTGTTATAAAAACAAACAAGGTGATTTCCTGACAAAGGCTCCTGAGTATTCAATACACAGCTTGTTTTCCTTTCTCCAAATGAATTTTGCAGAAGACATTCTCCTTTTTTATTTGATGCTACAATATTAAGCTCATCAAAATCAAATATGCTTGCAGAGATTGAGCCTTCTACCTTGTGGGTATTCAGCAAGACAGATATATTAAACATGTTAGCTAGTGGAAGATCAATGACACTGCAATGAAGGTATATATTATTATCAACAAATATTTCCTCACCAGCTCTTTCTGAAACAAGCCCTAAAGGTGCTGATGATTCCATGGTCCAGCCTCTGAAAGTGCCGCCAAAAAACCATTCAAAGATTCCATTGCTGTCAAAGTCCAAAAAAGGAGCATAAGGAAAGGCACCTGAGGATAATCCTTCAATATCAAAATTTATGTCATTAACAACAGAATCTTTACGCAGTTTAAATGCAAAAAAACCACTGCCAGAATCAAGGCTTTTTTCATTTTCAGGATTTACTGCCCTAATTTCACTTTTTTTAATATCCAGAAGGCTGTCAAGGCTTTCAAGAACAGGAATCAAGTCTTTTATTTCTTCTTTTCCATTTATTGACAAGGTTATTTTCGGATCAAAACCAATGTTCAGGCTTTCTGAGATGTTTAATAAAACAGAACCTTTCAAGGATGTTTGAGGAACATAAAGATTTTTGTTTAGCCTTAAGTCCAAAGTATTAGCGTAAACTAAAGAAATACTAAATAATATAAATGCCAGCACCAAAAACTTTAATTTCATAACAACCTCTTTTTATGTTTAAAATATATAGATTTTAGTATATAAAACTAACCTAAACATAAATCTTATAAACACCCTAAGAAGATAAATCCAGAATGGAAGAGTTTTACAACAAGCATTATAAAAAATTAATGCTTATCCCAATAATTATGTTTTTAATAGCTTTATTAATAATTTTTAACAATTACAGGACTACTGGAGATATAATAAACAAGGATGTCACATTAATGGGTGGGTTAAGCATAGAAATATACTCTGACAAGAACCTTGACGAGAAATCAGTTGAAAAAGAATTAGTAAACAAATATCCTAATGGAGACTTTTTTGTAAAAAAATTAGCTGACCTTTCCACAAGCAGGCAAAGCGGAATTATTATAGAAAGCACTAATGTCAAGGAAAAAGAGATTAAAAAAACTTTGACAGATTTTTTAAAAATTGAATTAACAGACAGCAAAAATTACTTTGTAAGGGAAACAAGCTCAAGCTTAGGCCAAAGTTTTTACAGGCAGATGATTTTTACTCTTTTACTGGCTTTTTTATTCATGATGATTACAGTATTTATAGTATATAGAAAGGTTATTCCTACATTAGCTATCATTTCTTCACCAATAATAGATATTGCTGTTACAATTGCAGCAATTGACCTGCTTAACCTCAGAATATCTACTGCAGGAATTTCTGCATTATTATTAATGATAGGGTATGGCATTGATACAGACATATTGTTGACAACAAAAACATTAAAGAGAAAAGACGGGCGTGTTTTTCAAAGGATAAAAGCATCTTTTAAGACTGGAATTACCATGACCCTTACCACAATATTTGCATTAATATTTGCATTTTTTATAACAAAATCAACTGTAATACATGAAATGTTTTTTATACTTATCATTGGATTATCACAAGACATAATCTCAACTTATGTCTGGAATGCTGGAATTTTAAGGTGGTACTTAAAGAATGAGGATTAAAAAATTATTCAGCTGGAAAGTAATATTGATGATTGCTGTAGTTTTATCCATGATTTTAGTTATAGGTCCAAGGATTTCTGTAAATGGGCTAAGAGTTAGCAGTGTTAGTGGAGAGGCATATAACTCAGGGCTGTCAGAAGGAAACATTATTTACAGCATAAATAAAATAGAATTAAATGACCTAAGTGAGTTCAGCAAGGCTATTGATGACTTAACAAAATTTGAAAAGAAAATTATTACTGTTGAAACAACTACAAATACAACAACTTATGAGATTACAAATTCACTTGGATTTAAGGCTGATAATTTAACTATTATTTCTGCTGACAAGGGAGTAAACTTAGATGTTGGATCAAAAATAATTTCCATTAATAACAACAAAATAAACAATTCAAATGATCTTTTCAAGATTCAAAAAGAATTAATAAAAGATGTCAAAATAACTTTAGGAACTAACAAGGGAGATGTTACATTCTTAAGTAATGGAAAACCAGATATCCAGGTAAAAAAAGTAGAGAGAACAAATATCAAAAGAGGACTTGATTTGGTTGGAGGAATCAGGGTTCTGCTTAAGCCTGAAGAAAATCTAAATGAAAAGGATATGGATGGACTGGTAAGCATATTGAATAATAGGCTTGATGTTTACGGCTTATCTGACATTAATATCAGGTCTGCCAAGGATTTATCTGGCGAGACTTTTATTTTAGCTGAAATAGCTGGAGCAACAAAGGAAGAAGTAGAAACATTAATAGCAAAGCAGGGAAAGTTTGAGGCAAAGATAGGCAATCTAACTGTTTTTGAGGGCGGGAAAAGAGATATCCCTTTTGTATGCAGGGGAGACGGGAGCTGCAGCGGAGTAGTCCCTCCTTGTGATTTTAATAATGGCCAATATAACTGCAAGTTTGAATTCACTATAAGGCTAAGCGGGAATGCAGCTAAGAAACATGCTGAAATTACAAGAAATATTCCTGATACTGCAGGAGGTTATCTAGAAAAGAATTTAGACTTATACTTAGATGATAAATTAGTAGACACATTAAGAATTTCCAACACATTAAAGGGGCAGGAAGCTACTGCAATCGCAATTTCAGGTCCTGGAGCTGGGGGCTCGCAGCAGGAAGCATACAGGACTGCAATAAAAAATATGGATAAATTGCAGACAGTTTTAATAACTGGAAGTCTGCCGCAAAAAGTTAACATAATAAAAATAGATAATATCTCACCTTTATTAGGAGAAGAATTTGTAAGCAATATCTTTTATGTATTTTTAGCTGCAATTTTTGGAGTTATAGTTGTCACATTTGCAAGGTACAGAAGATTAAAGATAATTATACCGATGATTATAACTATGATGTCAGAAATAATAATCATTCTTGGTTTTGCTGCATTAATCGGATGGAACCTGGATTTAGTTTCTATAGCTGGAATAATTACTGCTGTAGGCACTGGAGTAGATGACCAGATTGTCATTGTTGATGAACTCCTGAATAAACAACAAGAACTAAACTGGAAGAGAAGATTAAAGAATGCCTTTTTCATTGTCCTTGCTGCTTACGCAACTACTGTTGCTGCAATGATTCCGCTTTGGAATGCTGGAGCTGGAATAGTAAGAGGTCTTGCTTTAACTACAATTGTTGGAATTACTGCAGGAGTATTTATTACAAGACCAGCATTTGGAAGCATAGTAGAAAGCTTGCTTGAAGAAGAATAAGAACCCAGGTTCTTATCAACTCCTGAACTGTTTATCAACCTGCAAGCCGCTTTTGGGAAAAAACTTTCTTGACAATTTTGATTAAAACTTTTAATAAAAAATTGCTTTCTGGAAAAAATTTCTGGAAAAAAGAGATAAGTTTTTATATTAAATTACTTTTATATTTCTTAAGAGAGGTGGTATAATGGCTAGTACGTGTTTAATAAATCCAGGACTTATTTTATACATATTATTAGGTGCTATAGTAGGAATTATTTACAGCCTGAGAAGAATTTTCAGATTAGAAAAATTAATGCTTTCTATTGACGAAAAGATAGAGAATAAATTAGGAATAAGAGGAGGTGGAGAAATGGCTGCAAGGAGAAGAGCTGCTGCTTCAAAAGCAAAGGCTTCTAGAAAAAGACGACGATAAACTAAGTTTTCGTCTTATATTATTTTTTTTATTCTTTTTTTTAAAAAATTTCTATCAAAAGAGTTTTAAATAAGCATATTTTAATTCTTCTTAAGCCGACGTAGCATAACCTGGTAATGCACTAGAAATAAGAACCAAGGTTATTACCAGCTCCTTGGATTATTGGTAGATCTCGAAAACTAGGTCTTCGGACTTCTAGGTTCAAATCCTAGCGTCGGCGTTATTTTAATATTAGAAAAATATGCAATTATTAATCGCAACAGAAAGTTTTATATATAAAGTAAGATATATCTTACTAAGGTAAAACTATGGAAATAGCAATAACAAAAATGAGCTCAAAGGGGCAGATTGTTATCCCTTCGGAACTGCGCGAAGGCATGAAAGAGGGAGAGCAGATTTTAGTTATTAAAAACGGCCATCAGCTCATCCTGAAAAGAACATCTGAATTAGATAAAAATCTAAAAGAGGACCTTGAATTCGCTAGAAGAACAGAAGAAGCGCTAAAGCGAATTGAAGAAGGTAAAGGAATAAAGATGAATTTTGATGAATTTATTG
Source organism: Candidatus Woesearchaeota archaeon (assembly GCA_016185635.1). Lineage (GTDB taxonomy): Archaea > Nanobdellota > Nanobdellia > SCGC-AAA011-G17 > JACPIM01 > JACPNF01. The sequence continues at coordinate 8,246 of JACPNF010000029.1, read as the reverse complement.
AAGAAATGAAAAAGTGGTAGAAGTTATTTTTGATTCGGACTTTAAAAAAGATTTTAAAAAAATTAAAGATAATTCTACAAAAGAAAAAATTCTCAAACAAGTTGTTAAAATTAAGGATAACCCTGAAATCGGAAAACCGATGAGATATAGTCACAAAGGAACTCGGGAATTATATATTCATCCTTTTAGACTATCTTATAAGTTAGAAGGAACTACAGTTTATATTCTTGCTTTATATCATAAAGATGAACAATAAATCCAGTGTGAGTTTAGAAAATAATGCTTATAGGATATAAATAAATTTAAAACAAAGTTCTAGGGATTTTCTATGGTTAACTTTGGCGAGGAACTGGCAAAGACTGCACTAAAAATCGGGGCAATAAAATTAGATCCCTTGCATCCTTTTCTTTGGGCTTCTGGATATTACATGCCTATATATAATGATAATAGAATGCTGCTGCAAGATCCAAAATATAGAGAGTTAATAGCAGAAGGATTTGTTTCTAAAATTGAAGCACAAAATATTCATTTCGACGTTATTGCAGGAACTGCTACAGCAGGAATACCACATGCAACAACTTTAGCTGACAGGTTAAGTAAGCCGTTAATATATATAAGGGATAAACCAAAAGACCATGGACTAAGAAACCAAATAGAAGGAATAGACTCAGGTTCAACTTTAGAAGGAAAAACTGTTTTAATTATTGAAGATTTAATTTCAACTGGAGGAAGTTCATTAAAAGCAGTTCAGGCAGTTAGAAATTCACGAGGCATTGTAAAAAACATGCTGTCTATTTTTAGTTACTGTTTTAAAGAAACTGAGAATGGATTTAGAGATGCAGATGTAGACTTAACATCTTTGTTAACTTATAATGTGCTTCTTGAACAAGCAATAGTAGAAGGAAAAATTAAACAGGCAGAATTTGATGTACTGAAAGGATGGAGAGAAGATTATTTTAACTGGGGAGAGAAACGTGGTTTTCCCAAGGGAGTAAAAAAGAGTTTTGCAGAAAAATGGAGAGAAACTGTTTCAATAAAAGAATCTATTTTATGCGCTGGTTTAGATCCTGCAGAATATGGACAAAGAGCAGATTCTATTCCTCATGGAATCAGCAAGCTTGAATGGTGCCTTAATTTTATTGAAAAGGTTGCTCCTTTTAGTGCAGCAGTAAAACCAAACAGGAATTATATTAAAGATTTATCCAGAGGTGAAACTAAAAGATTAGTTTCCAGAATTCATGAACTTGGGATGGTTGCAATAGACGACAGCAAATTAGTAGATATAGGTGAAACAAATGACTCTGGTTTATATCATGCACAAGAAGAAGGTTTTGATGCTGTGACTTACTCTGGTTTTCCAGGAAATACACGAGAGGTTATTGAACAAGCTCATCCAAGAGGGATTGGAGTTATTCCATTAGTATTAATGTCAAACAAAGAATTTGAACCAATTAAAAATTCCAGAATAAGAGGATTGAAAGGCTATGAGTATTTTGCCTTGCATGCTGCTGAATATGGCGCTGATGCAATAGTAGTCGGTGCTCCAAGCCCAACAAACCACATAAAAGATTCGGAGGTAAGAAGAGTAAAAGAAATAGTTGATGATACTTTAGTGTTAATGCCTGGTGTAGGTGCGCAAGGAGGAGATGCAAAATATATTATAGAAGTATTTGGCAGGGATAATGTTATAGCAAATGTTGGAAGAGCAATAATGTATTCTCATAACCCATCTGGAGAAGCTGCAAAATACAAAAAAATGCTAAATGAATTAAGAATAATTGCTTAATCATTATTTCTTATATCTTTTTTAAACTGAAAACTTTTCATGATTTCCGGAAATCTTAAGGCAAGCTTTATTAATCAGTTTTGTTTTATAAAAAGCATGAACTTAAAAGACACAGACAACATTGTAAGACTAGTAGTTTACTTAATTATTATATTTATTTTGCTTAAACTATTTAAGATAATGTAACCTATTTTATTTTTGAAATAACTTTAACTAATAAATTCTTGACTCTGCCAACATTTTCGCTAAATACTTTTAGAACTTCTTCCCAACTTACAACTTCACCAGTGTCCCGCCAACAGTCATAGTCTGTTGAGAGAGCAACAGCTGCATAAGGTATGCCAATTTCATTTGCAAGAGTTGCTTCTGGAGCTATTGACATGTTAATTATATCAGCTCCCCAGCTCCTAAACATAAAAGACTCTGCCCTTGTGCTAAATCTTGGGCCTTCTATTGTAACAACTGTTCCTTTTTCATGAACTTTAAACTTTAATTCTTTGCATGTTTCAATTAATTTTTTTCTTAAGTCTTCATTAAATGGAGCTGCCATCGGAGTATGAACCGGGCCGTTGTTAAAATTTTCATGAAAGGTAATTATTCTGTGTCTTGTAAAGTCTATAAACTGGTCTATAATTACCAAGTCTCCTCTTCCAATCTCTTCTTTTAAAGAACCTACAGCTGTTGTTGCCAAAATATGAGTGCAGCCTTCACTCTTTAATGCTGAAATGTTTGCTCTATAGTTTACTTGTGTCGGTGGTATTGTATGTTTTTTTCCATGCCTTGCAAGAATTACTACATCAACACCATTTATTTTACCTATGATTAAATTAGAAGAAGGATTTCCATAAGTAGTTATAACTTCTTTTTCTTTTTTATCCTTTAAAATATCAGGATCATCAAGTCCTGAACCTCCTATGATACCTATTTTTACTGCAGGCATAATAAATAAGCTATAGGAAATGTTTTTAAAGATTATCTAAGTGAAAAATAGCTGTTATGGACAAAAAATTAGTTATTGTATCAATACCATAAATATTAAAAATACTAAAAAACATTAAAGATTATGCAAGAAACAATCACAATACCAAAAGTAAAATTTGAACAAATGAAGGTAGAAATAGAACTATTAAGAAATTCTAAACTATATAAAAGGTTATTGGAATTTGAAAAAAATATAGCTGAAGGCAAGAAATATATAAGAAAAGATTTAGGATTCTAAATTAATTTTCTGCTTTAAATTTGATTTTAGAAATTGTCTTTTTTTGCTTCTTTTTGCTTGTTTTCATTTCAAATTCAAAAACATAAATCTCATTATTCATTAACTTATATTTAAAATACAGCCTAATAGGTGGATGTTTATTTTTAATCTCATAAATAAACAAATGAGAATCCAATAACTTACCAGCATTCGGGCCTTTAATTTCCAGTTCATCAAACATCTTGCTTAAAACTTTTTTAATATTATTATCAACCTGCTTTAATTGCTTAAGAATTACTTCATCAAAAACTAAGGTGAATCTATTTTCCACATGAATAAATTAATTATCTAATTTATAAAATTAATTAATCATAGAATATGAAAATATTCTAACTTTTATGAAAATTTTTCTGGTTTTTATGCAAAGCTTGGCTATAGGAAATGTTTTTAAAGATTATCTAAGTGAAAAATAGCTGTTATGGACAAAAAATTAGTTATTGTATCAATACCTGCATATGATGAGGAAAAGACTATTGCGGGAGTAATACAGGGAATAAAAAAGGCAATGAGCCTTGTCAGCTATGACTATAAAATTCTGGTTGTTGATGATGGTTCACGTGACAAGACAGCTGAAATAGCCAAGGAAAACGGGGCAGTTGTTTATTCCCATTCCTATAACTTGGGGCTTGCTGAGACATTCAGGACTGAGATGAAGATATGCCTTAAATTAAATGCAGAGATCATTATTCATACTGATGCTGACGGACAATATCCCTCAAGGTACATACCTAACTTATTAAAAAAAATAGAAAAAGGCTATGACCTAGTTTTAGGGAGCAGGTTTGGAGAGGGAATTTACTCAGGCTCTTTCATGAAAAGATTCGGGAATATTGCTTTTGCAAGGGTTTTTTCAAGCTTATTAAACTTAAACTTAAGAGACACAACAACAGGATTCAGGGCATTTACAAGAAGAGTTGCACACCTGCCAATAATAAACACTTTTACTTATACCCAGGAGCAGATAATAAGGGCAGGAAAAGCAAAAATGTATATAACTGAAGTGCCAATCACAACAAACAAGACAAGAGAAAGCAGGCTGTTCAAGAGCCCGTTTAATTTTGCAGCAAAAGCATGGATAAATATTTTAAGAATTTACAGGGATTTTGAGCCTTTGAAATTTTTTGGAACTGTCGGATTGTTTTTTGTTTTATTAGGATTTTTAATAGGATTAAGATTAGTGTATTTTTTTATTTCAACAGGAAGAGTAGGGCATATTCCATCAACTGTTCTGACCATGCTGCTGATTTTAATTGGGGTGCAAATAGTCTTGTTTGGATTTTTCGCAGACAGCATGAGAAAGTAAGTTAATATTTTTACCAATCTTCTTTGCTTCTAAGAAAACTCTTTTTTTGAGGAGTTACATAAACAATCCTGCTGTTTCTCCGGAAAAATACTTCTGCACCTCCAGAAACTTTCATTGCTGCTTCATGTACTTCTGTTGTGTAGTAAGTTCCAGAAATAACTAAAGGGTCTATTCCTTTTAATCTTAAATAAACTGGCAAGTGATCTGGACGCACATGGAAATCTCCAAAAACACCAAAAACCCTATGGCCTTTTTTTGTAGCATAAGATATTTGTTCTGTAAACAACTGATCCCTTATGAATATTGCCCTTGGATCATGAGAAGGTCCAATTTTTTCATTTGAGAACTTTTTGTCAATACTTTCCATTAAATCTGCAGGAACAAGTGGTATCTTTTTCTTCCTAAGTTTACCCATAAACTCTGAAAGATATTTTCTGTCTTTAATCTCTTCACTATCAAAGCAGTCAAATAACTTTTCAAATGCCTCATCATCATCCAAGTACCTTTTAATCAAGTCTGTCCTGTCTATTTGAAGAAACTCATGTATACAAACCAAGTTCTTTGAATTTAGGCATCTAATCAGTCTAAGCTCTAAATGATCATGAGATTTTGTAGTATGACTCTCACCAAAAAGAACTACCTGCCTTTTACTTATTTCATCTATAACCTCATAAAAACTTATAGAATTATCCTGAATAAATTTTTCCAGATTATCAACATCTGAAAAAGTATCTGGTTTCAAAACACTTTTTACATATTTCTCGTAAATGCTATTATACTTTTTTTGAATCTCAAACCCTTTGGAAAAATTGCCTTTTTTGTATTCCTCGCTTTCTATATAATTCCTGAACTCTATCCATACTCCAAGATAAGGATCAAAGGTTTCCTTATGGGCATATTCTGTTATCTGGCCATTTTTTAATTTCCCAAGAAGATCATTATATTTTGTTAAAATTTCTGGATCAGAAACAACTTTTTCAAGCTTGGCTTCTTCTTTTTTAGGAAACAAAGAATAAGCTCCAAATAAAGCAGAAGTTATTAATGCTCCCTTAAATATTAACTTAAAAAGATTCCTTCTTGCTAATTGTGCAGAACTAGGCATTTTTATTTTTTCTCCATATCCAAAAAACAATCACAAACTGCCTCGTCTATTTTTCCTTTTTCTATATTTCCTGAATAATTTCTAGCTAGCCTAACCATAAATTCTTTTACATATTTAAAATTTCCACCACCATGTTCTGTTATTAATCTACCTATCTCCTCAATAGTCGTCTCTAATCCTATTTCTTCAAGATAATCCCTGCATCTTTTCATGCCTGCAACATTTTCACATTGTCTGTAAAACTCATAAGCATGATAAATTTGAATAACTCCAATACTTATTTTTTTCTTCTCAACTTCTTTTACTCCAATTTTAAAGTGAAAGTCTCCAATAATCCTTTCTAAATCAGTCCTTTCCATCAAAATAAACCTTATAATCGAACTTATGACATCCTCCCAGCCATGAATGGCTGGGTTTCCAACAGAAGCAGCTAAATTAAGTACTACTTCTGAATATAGTTCCTGATTCATTGACACGAGCCTTAATAGTTTTTGGTGAAGATTTTTCCAAAAAATGTTCAGGTCTTACAGTATCTCCAACAGGCGTAGAGATTCGGGCAAGTCCTGCCCTATCATATACTCTAAATTGTTTTTCAGTTATTTAAGCTTTATTCTGATTCAGTGCTATTCAAGAAAAATTTTCGTAATGTTTGCGATTTCACCGGAAGATTTCCGGAATTTATGAAGAGTTTCCGGCACCAAGATGTTAAACTCCAAACAAAAAACCCAATTCATCTACGTTAAACTTTTGAAAAAAAGTTTAATCAAAAGTAGATTAAAAAATGTAGTTTTCTTGGGTACGGCAAATAAGATTTTTGGGCTAAATTCTTAACAATAGTAAATTTTAAAAACAACTGCAGATTAGTAAGGTTACTTTAAAAGGAAAGACTTCCAGGTGTTCGAAAAATGAAAGCCTTATTGGTTATGCCATCTTTGGATAATGGATATTGGAAAAAACTAGGCAAGAAAGTTGGACCGAAATCAGAGCCTTTAAGCTTGCTTTACATTGGAACTTATTTAAATCATAATGGGCATAAAGCTGAAATTAAGGATTGTGAGGCAGAGGGAATCTCTTTAGAAGAGCTTAGCGAATTTATAAGAAATGGTAATTATGATATTGTTGGGGTAGCAATGCTGACTTCTATGTTTAGCCAGTCTTTGGAAGTATGCAAGGCAGCAAAAAAGGTTAATCCTGAGATCAAGGTTATTGTCGGTGGGAGTCATGCTTCTGTAAGGCCTGTTGAAACTGCACAAGAGGAATACATTGATGTTGTAACTATTGGGGAAGCTGAAATAACATTTAAGAAATTACTGGATGCTTTTGAAGAAAAATTGTCTTTAAATGATATTCCCGGAATAGTCTTTAAAGAAAATGGAAGAATTATAAAAAATGAACCAGACCCAAAAATTCAAGACTTAGATGTTTTTCCAATTCCAGACAGAGACTTAATTGACATGAAATTGTACAGGCCATCTGTATCTTACTACAAGAGACTGCCAGCTTATACAATGATTACTACAAGGGGATGCCCTTACAGGTGTACATTTTGTGCTACTGCAAATACTGGATATAGAATGCACTCAATACAAAGGGTAATAGAAGAAATGAAATTACTAGTTGAAGAGTATGGTGCTAAAGAGATATTAATTAGGGATGATACTTTCACTTTAAACAGAAAAAGAACTATTGAATTGTGTGATGCAATAATGAAAGATGGTTTGCATAAGAAAACTATTTGGAGCTGCATTACAAGGGCGGGATTGGTTGATTTAGAATTATTAAAAAAAATGAAGGAAGCTGGATGCTATGGGCTCCACTTTGGAGTAGAAGGAGGAACACAAAAATTAATTGATACTATACACAAGGATGCAACTTTGGATCAGATAAGAAATGCCTTTAAATGGGCTAAGAAAGCTGGGCTTGAAACAAGGGGTTATTTCATGATAGGTTTGCCAGGTGCTCAAAAAGAAGATGACCTGGCTACTATAAATTTTGCAAAAGAATTAAATCCTGACTGGGCCCAGTTTACAATAACTGTTCCATACCCGGGAACTCAGCTGTCCAAAGATGCAAAAGAATATGGAAACTTAACTTCAAGCTCTGCTGACTGGGACAATTACCAGACATGGAGCGGTTTTTCAAGTGATGAAGATGAACTGCCATGGGTAACTCATGGACGTAATTCAAAGGAATTAAAAGCTTTGCAAAGATTTGCTTTAAGAAGCTTTTATTTCAGGCCAAGAGTTGTGTTAAGAAAGATAAGAAAATTGGATAATCTACCTATCCTGAAAAAATATCTTCTGGGAGCAATGGCTTTGGCAGCTGGCGGATCTGGAAGGCCTCCAGAATAAAGTACGTGTTTAGATAGTCCAGTACAATAATCTAAAAATACTACTGATTATTAACAATTCTGGGGGATAGAGGCTAATATGAAAATACCCCCAGAATTGGTCGGATTAAGTAAGCGAGATTTAATTCGTGCTATAATTTCTCTTCAAACTAAAATAAAAGAACTGGAAAGAAGACTTCTTGCTTATGAGAATTCAAATACTCCTCCTTCTAAATCAAATAATAGAAGATATCCAAGAAGAGAACCCAGCGGAAAACCAGTGGGAGCTCAAATAGGGCATGAAGGTACAACAAGAAAAACTCCCGAACCAACTCAATTTAAGGAACTTAAATTAGATAATTGTCCTGGCTGTGGAAATGAATTAGGGAAACCAAGGTATACATGTAAAAGAATACAAGAAGATATACCTAAACCGCAGCCATTAATTGTAACACAATTCACAATACC
>JACPNF010000008.1 GCA_016185635.1 Candidatus Woesearchaeota archaeon | reverse complement strand
ATTCTGATGACAATAAAATAATAGAATGCGCAATTGATGGCAACTCAGATTGTATAATAACTAAAGACAAGCATTTATTAAAATTGAAGGAATATAAAGGAATAAAAATAATAACTCCTGAAGAATTTTTAAAATGAAACTCCAAAACATAAGAAACTTATCAAGGCTGGTTTTAACAGATTTTATTTCAGTAACTCTGCTGTACTATATAATTAAGTATTCTTTAAACAAAATAAGAAATTTCTACAATATAATCCAAAGCATGGGTGTAAAAGTGGATGAATTAAGTTTTGCTCTGCAGAAGAATGCGTCCTTGCTTGACATTAATGAGCTATCTGGCAGACTTGACTTGATTTCAGAATTAGGAAATAAGATATTATTATTGTTTTTAGTTCTTTTTGCTGCTTCATTTCTTATTTATACAATATCACAGTCAATAAACTGGAATTTAGTATTAAATAATTTTAAATTAAAAGATTACAAAAAATACCTGAAAAAATCTGCATTAATTAATATTATATTATTTCCTGTTTACTATTTCCTGTTTTTCAAGCTTATAGTAAATGCAAGAGTTTTTATTTTGAATTTCTGGTTTGAAAATATTTTTGACAGTAACTTATTCTTAGTTATTTTACTGATTTTATTTTTGCTGGCAGCATTATTTTACTTGTCATTCCTAACTTATATTCTATTAAACAATCATAGTTTAAAGGAAGCTTTGAATAGATTAACTAAAGTTTATTATCAAAAGCCTGTGAATTTTTTGGTTTATTTATCTGGCCTGTTTTTTTCTTTTTTAGTTTCTATATTTATTTTAAGGATAAATCCAAATTCTGTTATTTTAACAATGATTTCTTTTATAATTTTCTTGAGTGGATTTAATTTATTAAGAGTTTATTTAGCGAGAAAACTAGAATTTCTGTAATCAGTGTGATATTCCGTAAAGTTTTCGGATTTTTGACAACAACTCGTATTAATAAGTTTTAATTCTTATTACTCTTATGGATATTATTTTTACTTATCATGCAAAAATTCAATTAAAAAGAAGAAAAATAGAAGAAGTGTGGGTTACTGAAACTGTGAGGTATCCTAATATGTTAAAGAAAAAAGGAATAAAAAATTAGGCAATAAAGAAAATAAATGGTATAATCCTAAAAGTTGTTTATATAAAGACAAAATATATAAAGGTTATAACCATATTTCCAATTAAAAATGAAAATAACTTATGATCCTGAAGCTGATGCAATGTATATTTACCTAGATGAAAAAGCAAATGTTGATAAAACAAAAGAAATAGAAGAAAATATGATTTTAGATTACGACAAAGATGGACATGTTATTGGAATAGAATTTCTCTTTGTTAAGAAAAGAATGCCTTACTTATTGGAGAAGGTAAAAACAAAAAATTTACAGCTTAATTAGAATCTTAAACTTATTGAAACAAATGGCTTATATCCCCATTCTTCCTTTGAATTTTCTTTCCAACCTTCATTACCTTATCATAAAGGTCACTCATAAGTTAGTATAATGGAGTGCTATTCTTAAAGAATTCGTTGTTACCAAATTGGGACTTTTTGCCTGAATTTTTAAAAAGATGCGGGGAACAGGGTTTGAACCTGCGTAGGCACTAAGCCACTAGGTTTCTTATATCGGATTAACCTAAGCACGGCCGATTCCTTAGCATGGCTGACCACCATGATCTCTAGCCCGTTTGACCGCTCCGGCATCCCCGCATATCAGCCTTCGAGGGGAATTGAACCCCCAGCCTTCTGCTCTCGTGTTTTTAAAATACAAGGCAGATGCTCTGCCACTCCTCCCATTAAACTAAGCGTTTAATAGTTTGAGCTACGAAGGCTTTAAGTTTATGGAATTTCCTTGTTTTATATAATTTTCTAAGATATAAAACATTAAATATTAAGGGTTATCTAAAGCAGGTATGTACAAAGAAAGGGAGATAGTTCTTGATTTTATAAGAATGAACGGGCCTGTTTTGCCTATACAGGTTGCAAAGCAAATAAACGGAAATACCATGCTTGCTGGAGCTATTCTTTCCGAGTTATTTGCAAATAACTTGATAAAAATAAGCAACGCAAAAATAGGCGGCAGCCATGTTTATTATGCTGTTGGGCAAGAAGAAAAATTATCTATTTTGTATGAGCATCTTCCTGGAAAAGAAAAAGAGGCTTACACTTTGTTGAAAAACAATAAATTCTTATTTGATGAACTTCAGGAGCCTGCAATCAGGGTCGCATTAAGACAGATAAAAGATTTCTCAAAGGAATTCATTGTAAAAATAAACGATGAAGAAATAAAAGGCTGGAGGTGGTATTTAACTAAAGAAGATGAAGCTAATAATTTAGCAAGAGAATTATTAAAAGAAGAAATAAAGAACGAACCAATAATAAAACCAGAAGTTAATATTAAAACACAAAAGGCCATATTGGAAAAACCAGTTAAAGAAAAACAAAACAAACTTATTGGGAAGAAAATAAAGGAAGACACAAGCAAATTTTTTGAAGATGTAAAAAAATATCTTGAGAAGAATAAAGTCAAAGTTTTGGATTATAATATAATAACAAAAGGAAAAGATATTGAATTTATTTCAAAGATAGACTCTTCATTTGGAGAATTAAATTATTTGATAAAAGCAAAAAACAAGAAAACAATAAGCGAGAAAGATGTAGTATATTCACATAATGACGGGAACTTAAGAAAAATGCCGGTTATATTATTGAGCAATGGAAAACTAAGCAAAAAAGCAGAAAAATACATCAATGAAAAACTGCACAGCTATCTATTGTTCCGTAAAATAGAGTAAAGTGTTATTATAATTAAAACCATTATTAAATAAATACTTAATATTTTTTTAAGACTGATTTCAGGACCATTAAAAGGCAAGGAGATTTTATCATTTTTGCAGTCTTTATCAAATATATATAAAGAAAGGGGAAAAAGCAAATTTAATGACTGCTCAACTTCTTTCTGGGGTATTTTTTCATCTTTTGTCTTGAGCCACTTGTGCCAGTTGTTTTTATTAAGCTGGGATTTTTTTAGCTCTTCTTCAAGATTAAAATCATACTTTATGCATTTTGCTTTCGGAACATAATAAGACATCTGCTTTTCATACATTGCATGCAGGCCATAGTCTTCTTTTGTTACAGTATGCGGTGCGTCAAAAGTATCAGATACATAATGTGTCAATACTCCAAATGAATAGCTTGCATTACTAAAATCATTAATGTTATAATAGTAAATTGTCTTGTTTAACCAGTAATAAGATTTATTTACTGAGTTTGGATAGCTATGATATTTGAAATCCTTAAAATATTTGTCAGGTGCTATTGAGCCTTCTTTTACTAATTCCATATTTAGATTTAAATCCAAGTCCTTAACTAAAATTTCCGCTATTTTCTGATGCGTTGGCCAAGACCATCCATTAATAAATAAGAGTATTACTAATAAAAGAATAATCAGTTTTTTCATTCATCATATTCAGATTATAGTTTTAATAATAATTTCCAAGAATTTTCCGCAATTATTACTGATATCTTGAAAACTTTACATATATTTATAAATAAAAATTTCAATTTAAAAAATATGAAAGAATACTTGTTTGTATTTGGAAGGAACAAGAAACTTTCCCTGCTTGAAATAGTTTCATATTTAATCAAAAAAGAATTCAAGTACAGCATAATAAAGATTACAGATGATTTTGCAGATGTTTTAATAGACAATTTTGATGCCAAAGAATCAATCAAAGAACTTGGAGGCATTATAAAAATAGGGGAAGAATTTGACTTAAACAAAATAATTATTACCAAGAACAGGATAAATTATGGAATTAATTTTTTTCATAAAGATGAAGAAATCTTGGATGAATTAAAAAATCTTTTCAGAAAAGAAAAAGTAAAGGCAATAATGAAAAGGCCTAGAAATAGTTTTTTGTTTATGCCCAAAGAATCAAGAAAACTGGATATAGAACTTGTAGTATTAAAAAAGAGGATTTTTAATGTTGCTGTAAACTCTAATCCTTCAGAATTCAAGTTAAGGGATGAAAAGAGACCATATTTTGACAGGCTCAAAGTTACTTCATTAAGGCTTGCAAAAATCCTGATTAATTTAAGCCAGGCAAGAGAAAATGAAGTTTTGTTAGATCCTTTCTGCGGAGCAGGAAGCATATTGCAGGAAGCTTTATTGATGGGAATCAACACAATTGGGCTGGACAATGACAAAAAAAGTTATGAAGGATGCTTAAAAAATCTGGAATGGGTCAAAGAAAAATACAGATTAAACAAGGAATACAAGATTTACTTTTTAGACAACAAAAACATTGACAAAGCTATCAAGGAGGCTGATGCTGTAGTCACTGAGCCTTACTTTGGGCCTTTTTTCAACAAGATTCCAAAATATGAAGATGTTGTAAAAATTATCAAAGAAGTTGAAGAAATTTATTATAATTTATTTTTAAAGCTCAAGAAAATCGTGAAGAAAAACAGGATAATAGTTTTTCCAGTTCCTGTTTATAAAACTTCCAAAGGAAAAGTAACTTTGGATTTTGAAAAAATAATCAAGAAAACCGGGTTTGAAATCTATAGTCCTGTACCTAATATTGAAGTGCCTATAAACTACAGCTTAAAGGGAAGCATTGTCAGCAGAAGAATATATTTGCTTAAAAATACATAAATTTAAAAGAAAAACAAAATTGAAAAAATTAAAATGGAACATAAACCAACTATCAACGAACTGGAAGAAAAAATAAAGAAATTCTGCGAAGAAAGAGACTGGGATCAATATCATAATGCAAAAGATTTAGCTATAGGAGTTATAACAGAAGCTTCTGAGTTATTAGAACATTTTAGGTTTAAATCAGAACAAGAAATAGAAGAAATGTTTAGAAATGAAATTAAAAGGCAGGAAATATCAGAAGAAATGGCTGATGTTTTATATTTTTTGCTTAGACTATCTCAAAAATATCACATTGACTTATCAACAGAATTTTACAAAAAAATGGAAAAAAACGAACAAAAGTACCCTGTTGAAAAATCCAAGGGTTCGAATAAAAAGTACAATGAACTGTAACATGAGCTATTTTTTGAGCCCAAAATCTTTAAATACTGAGAATAATTAGGTTTTCTCACGATGGGAAGAATAAAAACATCACAAATTAAAAGTGCTACTTTCAAGATACTTAACAAGCACAGGGACAAGATAAAAGACAATTTTGAAGATAATAAGATAGTTTTAAAGGATTTGGCTAAGATAGAATCTAAAAAACTAAGAAACGTCGTAGCTGGCTATTTAACCAGGCTAATAAAACAAGAAAAGCTAGAGAAATAGGAGGATACAAAAAATGACAGAAAACGAAGAAGTCAAGCACATTGTTAGAGAAAAAGATGACCACGTTGTTTATATTGGTCCAAAACCTTTCATGAATTATGTTACTGGTGTAGTAATGCAGTTTACAACCCAGGGAGCAAAAGAAGTTAATATCAAGGCAAGGGGAAAATTCATTACAAGGGCAGTTGATGTTGCAGAAGTTGCTGCAAAGAGATTTTTGGAAGGACAGATAAAAGTCAAGGACATAAAAATAGACAGTGAGGGATTCAAGAACAAGGAAGGAAGAGATGTAAGAGTAAGCACAATTGACATAAGTTTAGTAAAAGCGTGAAGCTTCAAAAATAATTTATTTTACTTTTTATTATTGCATAAGTCCATTATCTCTTGCGCACAAGATATTTCAGGCGTCACGACATAATGGGCTCCAGCTTTCTTCATCTTCTTTACATATTCCTCTTTGTTAGATCTTGCAAAGACTTCTAACTTAGTATTTAATTCTTTTGCTGTAAGTATTACTAAGATATTTTTTTCAGACTCTGGGAGCACTGTTATCAAAGACCTTGCTGATTTAATATTAACTTCCTTTAATGTTTCTTCTTCAAGAGCATCACCTTCAAAAACTAAAAATCCTTTTTTCTTTAATTGATTGATCAAGAATTCATCCTTTTCTATTATAACACTCTTTTTGCCATTTTGCCTTAACAGTTCAGCAATATGATAGCCCACTCTTCCGCCACCGCAGATTATATAATGATTTCTTAAACCTTGAATTTGTTTTGCCATACGACCCTCCCCAAAACGTTTTAAAATATGACTTTCAATAGCAATATCAAATGATTCCCATAGAGCAAGCCAGAAAAATATTACTCCAAACAAGGCTATGAAAACCTTGATTAATTTAGATGTGCCTTCAAATTCCCCATGATAAGAGAAAGCAAGAACTTCTATTGTAATAATAAAACCTTCTTTTATGCTTACTCCCTTTGTTAGGGAAAAACCAACAGTACCAAACAGCAAGATAAATACTATGATACCTATTAATACAAAAAGCCTTTCATTTAAATTAGAACCCAACTCTTTTTTTTTCAACATCAAGATTTAAGATTATAATGAATAATAGTTTATAAGGTTTTTTAGCTGAAGAAGAGTAGCAAAACCAAAATTATTTAAACAAAGATAATATGATTTAATATAGATGAAAAATATTTCACGAGATGTTCCTTTAAGTGAGATTACTTTAAGGAAGTATGAAAAACCAGATAACCTTGGGAAAAGAGATTTAATAAGAAAATTATGCCTTTCCACAGGACTATTGCAGCCTGGAGATTCGAGGGATGTTGTTGTTGATGTCTTGAATGTTCTTATACAAAATAAAAATAAGGAGCTTGCTTCTGAAGAAATACGTAACTTAGTAATAAAACTAAGAAAGAAGAATAAATTGCAGATGAGAGGCATTGCTTCTTCAAACATAAGAAGGCAATTAAGAAGGCTAAGAGAATTATTTTTAATTGAAAAAGTCAAGAATAATTATAGAATAACTGAATTTGACAGCCTGATAAACACTTTTGAAGAAAAAATAGAAAAATATTACTTGAGCAGCATCTTGGAAAGAGTAAGAGACTATTTTAAGGCTATCAAATAAATACTATTAATCTTCTTTAATAATTCATCTTTTTTTCTCCTGCTTGTGTAAGTTTTTCCAAACCTAACCAATATAGGATTTATCTTAGACCAGTATCTTTTAGGAAATAATTTTTTTAAGTCTTCCTCAATTTTATGCGGATTTTTGTTTTTTGTCCATCCTAATTTTTGAGAAATATAAGAACAATGAGTGTCCACAGCAATTGCCTGCCTTTTGCTCTCAGACAAGAAAACATTTGCAGTTTTTCTTCCTAGCAATTGCCTGCCTTTTGCTCTCAGACAAGAAAACATTTGCAGTTTTTCTTCCTACTCCTGGCAGGTTTAACAAATCTTCTTCTTTAACAGGAACTTTGCCTTTGAATTTTTCATTCAAAACCTTGGCACAATTTAAAACAGATTTTGACTTGTTTCTATAAAAATTAACTGGCCTTATTATTTTCTGCATGTTTTTTAAATTTGCCTTTGCCAATTTATTTATACTACCATATTTATTGAATAATTTTTGGGCAACTGGTATTGTTGTCTCGTCCCTTGTTCTTGCTGACATTATTGTTGCAATAAGAGTTTTCCATGGACTGTTCCATTTTTCAGCTGCCAGACGCATTTTAGAACCTAATTTATTCAATTCTTTCAGCTGTCTTATTGCCTTACTGCTGTTCATTTTTTAGGATTTTTTCTTTTCACTATTGCTTATCTTTATGATACAAATCTAAAATAATTATTTTATCTTCTTCTTTAAAAAACAAATAAGACAAACGAAATGGTTTGATATATAATTCCCTTGTTCCCTTTCTAGCATACATCATTGGTTTTCCAATTTCAGGATTCTCTTTAATCTTAATAAGCTGCTTGATTATTTTTTTCTTCAAATTGCTATCCTTTATTTTTGAAAATATCTTCTCAAAAGCTGGATCTAAAGCAATTTTTACCATTTCTTGAGCTTTTCTAAAAACTCTTCAAAACCCATCTCTATAAATTCGCCTTTTTCATATCTTTTCCAAGCTTCTTCTGTTCTTTTGGCAAATTCCAAGTCTTCTTTCATCTTTTTTTCTAATTCAGTAGCTTTTTTAAGAATCAACTGACCATTATTTTGGATTATCATTAAAGTCTCTCCTTCTTTTATGTTTTTCCTTAAACTTGCTGGTATAACCACTTGTCCCTTTGAACTCATCTTTGTAAGAGCAATTTCCATTTAACATCACCAAGTAAGATATATCTTACATGGTATATAAATTTTCCTATTTGAATATCGTACCCTCTTCTTTTGACCAAAACAACAGGTCTAGTTCATCAATAGGAATATTTAATTTTTTTGAGAATTCCTTGAATTTAGTTTCTATTTCAAAATACTTTTTTCTTGTCAAAGTTTTTGGCATTTCACCTATTACTTTATGCTCAAATAAATTCTTTAAGATATGCCTGTCAAGAATAGCTAAGTCTCTTTTTCCTATGTTCCTGAGAAAATGGCCTGATTCTTTATAAGAAATTCCTTTAACGTTTTTTACCAACCATTCGCGCATCTCATAAGGATTAAGTTTCTTGTTCTGCCAATTAAAAATGGAAGAGGATTTATGTTCTTGTTCAAGAAATCATTTTTTTTAAGATCTTCAACTGCTTTCCAGCATAACTTTGCCTTGCTTTGGGGAGTTAAAATGCAGAAACATAATTCATAAAATATGTCTTCACCCTTAACATTCCCAAAATCA
The DNA here is from genome assembly GCA_016185635.1 of Candidatus Woesearchaeota archaeon. Classification (GTDB taxonomy): domain Archaea; phylum Nanobdellota; class Nanobdellia; order SCGC-AAA011-G17; family JACPIM01; genus JACPNF01. The sequence goes on along the minus strand of JACPNF010000008.1, from coordinate 4,134 downwards.
TCAAGCCTTTTTTTTATTTCTGCTTTTTTTTGATCATAGACCTCTAAAAGTTCCATTTTTGCAACAAGTTACTTATTTCTTCCCAGTTTTTAACTCTGGTTATATTTTCGTGGTTTATATTCTTATTCCAAAGCTGGTCAAAAAGCAGGACTTTAATGTTATTTTCAGCAATTTTTAAGGCTGGAGTTGGATCATCTTCTATTGCTATCTGGCATTTAAGATTGACGCATAGCTCATGCTTGTCAGGCCCTTTTACTTCATTTGGCCTTGGATGATTATTTACTAGATGAACCTGGGAAAAATTATTTGGAAAGAATTTTGCAAGCCAGTTTTCTGTTTCCTCTTTTAACTTGTGATGGCGTCCTGTTATTATTATTAATTCATGTATGCCTGACAAACTTCTAATTGCATTTTGCGAGTTTCTTTTTGGAGTTAGGTTCTTGAAAAATAAACTTTTTTCAAAATCCCTTATGTAATCTATTTTTTTAAATGTCTTATGCAGAGTAGTAAGAACAAATGGGTAATCTTTCATAGACTCTTCAGGCAATATTATATTATGCTCTTCTTTCAGATAAGAAAGAAAAGAAGGTGTTGTTTCTGCCAAAGTATCATCTATGTCAACATAAATTCTTGCCATTATTTATCAAGAAAGATTTTGCTAGCTAGCGGCTCCATCTGCTTATTATACTTTGATTCTTTTCTTTTATTATATGGAATTTCTGAAGGAGAAGTCATAGTATCAAATGTTAATCTGCAAACCCTGGTTCCAGGCCATAAGCTTACAGGCACTTTTGATATATTAGCAATTTCCAATGTGAGGTAACCTTCAAAACCAGGATCTACTGAACCTGCTGTTGAATGTATAACTACTCCTAATCTTCCTAGAGAGCTTCTTCCATCCAAGCGGCCAACAAGATCATCAGGTATTTTTACATACTCCTTTGTTGAACCCAAAACAAATTCACCTGGATGGAGAATAAAAGGTTCATGGTCTTTTTTTTCTATTGTTTCCATCATATCTGCAGGAACACTTTCTCTTATATCTATATGAGTTACTTGGGTTGTCTTAAATATCTTAAACTTATTGCCTAATTTTAAATCAACAGAAGCCAAACTGATTGAATTGAAATCAAGCCCTTCTATTTTCAAAGAGCCTTCTGTTATTCTCTTTTTTATATCTCTATCGCTAAGAACAGCCATTATCTTGTCCTCAAATTATTTAATATGCTTGAAAGCTGCTCTTTGCTTTTTTTTAATAAAGTATGGTCTTCTTTTTGCGGAATTAAAGTTATTTGTGGAGCTATTTTAACTTCTTTTTTTTCCAGGCTTTCGAAGTTTAACTTATTGTCCTGAACATATTCTAAATTTAAGTTTATTGCTGTTTCTGCTTTCATTAACTCAAGGCCTATGTCAAGAGCATGGGGAACAAGAGAAAGAATATTTTCTTTTATTAAAATATCCCGCATCTGCTCTGCGGATTGAGCCTTATATATTCCTAAGGTTTCTTTTGAAGAAGAAGTATGCTCAACAACTATTTCCTTATTTTCAACTGTTATTATAAAATTTCCCCTTGGATCAAGTTCTTTTAGCAAACCATGATATTTTGGAAGGTTCATTTCAACTATCTTCTGGCACCTTTCCCATGAATCATCATAAATATGCGCAGACTGGGACAAAATAACTAAATTACCTAATTTAATTTCTGTATTTGGGTCTTTTGCTTTTAAGCCTGCTTCAATTTCTCTTCTTATTTCTTCCTGCAGTATTCTTAAAGCCAGAGCATTTTCAGGATAGCCTTCAAACATGTCATGGCTTCTAAATATACAGGTCATGTATAATTTATTATCATTTACCCTTAACCACACATGGTTTAAGCAAGGACTTCCTCCTATAGTCAGGTCTTTTACAGAATCCCACAAGCTTATCACTACTGCCCTTGAGACTGGCTCACGGACTAGTTTAGCTACTGCATTATTTATCTGGTCAAGGCCAAACCATGAACGCATTCTGCTTCCATAAGTGTATTCATTTTTTGAAATTCCACCTGGCAAATCTCTTGTCATTCTTGGAATGTACTCTGAAACATGCTGCTTGTCAGAAGGAAAAAAATCAGGAATAAGCAAGTTATTTGGATCTTCATCTGAAATTATTGACATTAAATTTACTATTTCCTTCTGCATGTCATCATAATGAGTTCCTGATTCCTTTCCAAATTTTAATATTGTGTCAAGAATCTTAATCCATGCTTCTGCAACTGTTTTTCCCCTTATTACATATCCTATATATTCTCCATTATATTTTTTTACTTTTTCTTCATTTTTTATAAAAATCTGCTTTTCCCTTCTTTTCTCTGGAATTTGCAAAGTTGAAAAATCAAAAAATTCCAAATTAGGAACCTTAACCAGGGAAACAGTTTCCCTTATTAAATTCAAAGAAGCTTCTGGCAGGTCCAAGTCTATATACCCTTCAAATTCACTATTAACACGCCAGCAAGGCTTTTCAGTTGTATCAGTTTTTCCCTTGAAAAATCCTTTCTCAAAAAAATCCTTTAAAACAACTCCTGATTTTGAGAAATCAACGCCTGTAACTAACAAGACATTAATCTGGGGATTGGCCAATAAATTTCTAATCAATAAATCCAAGCCTCGTTCAGCACTATAAAGCGGGCCAAGAACAGAGTACTTGCTCTGGTCAATTTTGCCTGCCAACTCTTTTGGCTTTGACCACAAGGTTACTATGCCTATGTTGCTTTCTGGATTTCCGTATATTAACCTAGTGCCTTTATAGAGAGCATTAAACAAAATTTTTCACCCCTAAACTTCTTTTATCAAATGGATATATAAAGATTTATCGTATTTAGTATATTTTTCGCAACACGATTCAATGCCTCTTCTGGCTGCAACCCTTATTATAACTTTTGTTGAAAAAAACAAAATATTTATATATTTAAACGTATTTACGTTTTTTAACATTAAGGAGGAAAAAAATGGTAAGCGTAACTTTGTCAATACCTGAAGAAGTCAAGAAGAAAATGGAACATTTTTCAGAATTAAACTGGTCTGGATTTATAAGAAAAGCAATAATGGAAAAGACTAAAGAACTAAACTGGAAAGAAGAAATGCTAAAAAAGCTCAGAAATGAAGAAGAACTTAGTGATTGGGCTGTTAAATTACAGCATAAATCTCGAGCAAATAGATCTGCTGAACTAAAGAAAAAAGGCCTGATATAATGAGATTAGTTGTTGATTCAAATATTTTATTTACTTTTTTCTGGAAAAATTCAGCATTTAATAAATTATCTTTAAAACAAGAACTAAATTTATTTTCTCCTTTTTATGCATTAACAGAGATAAATAAATACTCCCAAGAAATAATAAAAAAAGCAAAAATATCAGAAAAAGAATTTAAGATATTAAAAGATGAACTGGCAAATAATATTGAATTTATTTCAATAAAAGAATATTCCTTATTCATTAAACAAGCACAAAATTTAATTAAAGATCTCACAGAATATGAAAAAAATGAATTATTGAATGATTTGGATTTTTTTGCATTAGCCTTAAAATTAAATTGCCCAATATGGTCAAATGATAAATTATTAAAGAAACAAGACAAAATATCAGTGTTAAATACAAAAGAAATTATCTCTTTAATTGATAATTAATATTCTATGCCCCTTCTGGCTGCAACCCCTTTGTTATAATAATGCTTTATAAGCTTCATTTCAGTTACCAAATCAGCCAATTCTATAACCTGCGGATTAGCATCCCTTCCTGTAAGGATTAGCTCAGTATTCTTGCTTTTAGTTTTTATTAGATTAATTAATTCATCAACACTTATAAAATTAAGCTTTACTGCAACATTTATTTCATCCAAGACTACAAGATCAAACTTTTCTGAAGAAGTTATTTCTTTTGCTTTTTCAAATGCCATTTTTACAAATCTTTTCTGCTCTTCATCATTCAGGAAACAATACCTGCATGGCCCGCATTCTATGTCTTCCCTTATATCTTCAAAAAAAGGAGGAACTTTTTTTCTTTCTTCATCAGTAAACCCTACTGATCTTAATTCTTTATCTTCTTTAACACAGCTCCGACCATACTGTATAAAATCATTATTTGGAAGAAAATTCTTA
>JACPNF010000084.1 GCA_016185635.1 Candidatus Woesearchaeota archaeon | reverse complement strand
GTCTTACACAGAGGCAGCATACTTGACACATCATGCCAACAGCCCTGCAACAACAACAATTTATGGAAATAAAATTGCTTTTTTTATCTGGTCTGATCCTATCTTGAGCATACTTATAGAAAGCGAGAGAATGGCAGAAGCATATAGAAATTATTTTAATATTTTATATTCAATTGCAAAAAAGGAAAACCAAGTAAATAAAAACTAAATTAATCTGGCTTTATGCAGACTTTTTTTAACTTCTTCAACAGACTGGAAATATCTTCTTCTCTCTTCATCTGAAATTTTGTCCATAAAGCTTTCATCCCTTGCGATTATGGGGCTAGCTAAAATATCATCTAACTTTGAATAGCTCATATTTGCTATAAAGCAGTTGTCTTCTCCGCTAAAAGAGGCCAATGGTATTGTTTCTCTTTTTAATAAGGCTTCCACAGTATCAACAACAGCAGACCGTGGAGTGTCTACATTCTTTCCTATTCCGCCAGTTTGCAGCTTAGTTGGATCAATTCTTAGTTTTTTTATAATGCTCCTTTTTAGCCTCTTAGTATAAAAAGTTTCATCATCAATTAATCTTTTTCCATCTATTTTTATTAAAGAATAAATCATGACCATGTTAGGTCCATGTTCTCCAATCACAACAGCATCATCTAAGGCTTTGCTTATTGCAGTTCTTCGTTTATTTTTATAACACCAATGTTCTCTTAATTCATTAGAAAGTTGTTTTTGAAACCTTAGTGTATCTGTAAAAGTAACTCCTGAGATTTTCTCTCTTATTATCCTGCTTTCTCTATGAATTTTCTCGCAGCTTAGTTCAACAGGACCTGTCAAATTAACAAAAAAACCATTATATCCTGATAGTCTTGGACCAATCTCTTCAAGCATTTCTTTATTAGCATCATATTCATCTTCTCTTTCTTTAAATGATTTAAAAGAAACCTTAGAATTTCTGGCTGCTAATATTATAATGTCAGAATCAAGAAAGCTTTTTTGCTTAACTAACCCATCTATGCTTCTATAAACATTAACTCTGTCAGCTATTTCATAATAAGAAACATTTCTCCCATCAATATCTATTTCTAAATCAGGCAGTATTAACTCTAAATAACATATGTCATGAGGCACCAAACTTACTGTCGAGTTGGTAAATTTTTTGATTAGTTCCTTGAAAACAGCTAACCCTAAGCCTCCGCATCCAATAATTCCAAATTTATAGTTCCTTGAGTAAATATTCTCAATAGATTCTTTCTTCATGTTCCAAGACTTAATCCCCCAGTTATTTTACTCCTTAAGTCACTTTATAAACATTCTCCATAGACTATGCAAGTTTATAGCCGGGCAAGGTACTCGTTGTTATTTTAATTTAAATAAAATGAAAAAATAACTCTTTGTATATTTCTCTTTATAACTCTGAATTAAAGATGTTTGATTTGCCAAAAGATGTTCGAGAGGATTCAGCAGGCTTGCTATAATAATTCATAAAAACCTTTAAAAGCCAGTTTTTCATTAGTATTTTATGGCAAACTTAAGGTCACCTATATGCGTGGTAGTAGGTCACGTAGATCATGGAAAAACATCTATTTTAGACCAGATTAGAAAGACAAATGTCATTTCAACAGAAGCAGGCGGAATTACTCAGGCAATTTCCTTCACGAACATAAGCTTAAGCACTATTAAAAAAATATGCAAAGGCCTTTTAGATAATATTAATATTAAGTTTACAATTCCAGGCTTGCTTTTTCTTGACACTCCAGGTCATGCTGCTTTTAATAACCTAAGAAAAAGAGGAGGAAATCTTGCTGACATTGCAATTTTAGTCATTGATATAAATGAAAGCATAAAAGAGCAGACAATTGAGAGCATAAACATATTAAAGCAGTATAAAACCCCATTTATAATTGCTGCAAACAAGATTGACTTAATTCAGGGCTACCAAAAAAAAGATGATTTATTGATAAAAAATATAAGCCTCCAGCCTGAAAGAGTAAAAGAATCATTGGATAAAAAATTATATGAGCTTGTTGGCAATTTGTCAGACCACGGATTTAATTCAGAAAGGTTTGACAGGGTCGAGGATTATACAAAAAGTATTGCAATAGTTCCGATGTCAGCAAAGACAGGAATGGGAATACCTGAATTATTGATGGTTCTGTCAGGGCTTGCGCAGAAATATCTTGAAAAAAAATTAATAATTGACAAAAACGCTCCTGGAAAAGCAACAGTGCTTGAAGTAAAGGAGGAAAAAGCAGGTACAGTAATTTATTCTATTCTTTATGATGGTACTATGAAGCAGAACGAACAGATTGTAATAGGCGGAATTGACAAGCCTATGATAACAAAAATAAGGTCAATAGATATGCCTGATGAAAAAAACAAGTTCAAGCAGGTAAAGGAAGTTGTCGCAGCAGTAGGAGTAAAAATAATTGCCCCAGACGTAAAAGGAGTTATTGCTGGCATGCCATTAAGGACAGTTAATAATAATCTGGAGGATGTAAAAATTCTTGTGCAAAAAGAAGTTGAGGAAGTTCTAATCCATACTGACAAGCAAGGCGTCGTCGTAAAAGCAGATACATTGGGTTCACTTGAAGCATTGACAAACTTGTTAAAATCAAGCAACATAAAAGTGAAAAAAGCCTCAATAGGAAATATTTCCAAGAAAGACCTATCAGATGCATCTGCTGAAGAAGATGAACTAAACAAAGTAATCTTGGGATTTAATGTCAAGAAACCTGAGACCCAGGAAGTAAAGATAATAACCAATGATGTAATTTATAGGTTAATTGAAGATTACGAAAACTGGAGAAAATCAGCTAATGATAGTCTTGAAAAAAAAGAGCTTGAAAATGTTTCAAGGCCTTGCAAGTTGGAGATTTTAAGAGGATGTATTTTCAGGCAGTCAAATCCTGCAGTAGTTGGTGTTAGGGTTATTAATGGCCTGTTAAAGAATGATGCTGCCTTGATGAAATTAAATGACGAAAAGGTTTCAGAAGTAAAAAGCATGCAGCTTGAGGGAAAAAATGTGGAAAAAGCTGAAAAAGGAAAGGAAGTAGCTATATCCTTGCCAAAAGTAGTTGTTGGAAGACATATAAAAGAGGGAGATATACTAATATCTGACATTAATGAAGTAGATTTTGTAAAATTAAAGAAGCTAAAGAAATATTTAAATAAGGAAGAAATTGAGCTTTTAAAAGAATTGGCAGAAATAAAAAGAAGAAAAAACTCAATGTGGGGGGTATAATGGTAATTGAAGAAGATATATAACGCATGTTTTATAATAGGAAAAAGTTGAATGGTTAAATGGTAGAATTTAAATTTGTGATAAATGACGTAAAGACAGGAAAAAGCTATCAGAAAGTATTAGATAGCGATGCTTTTGTAGGAAAGAAAATAGGTGACAAAATACAAGGTTCTATAGTTGGTTTGAAAAATTATGATTTAGTGATATCAGGTGGTTCAGACAAGTCAGGATTTCCTATGAGAAATGACATTGAAATAACAGGAAGAAAAAAAATATTGTCACAAAAGAGCATTGGAATAAAAATAAATGAAAAAGGAAAAAGAATACGAAAAACAGTCCGTGGTTCTGTTATTTCAGACCAGACAGCTCAGATAAATCTTAAAGTTGAGAAATACGGAACTGAAACAATAGCAAAATTATTAGGCATTGAAGAAAAGAAAGAAGAAGTAAAAGAACAAAAACCAGAAGAACCTAAAAAATAATAATTTCTTAAACAATGGATAAAGACAAAATTTTATCAGGAGAAATTTTCTGTCCAGACGAATTTAGGGTAAATGAAACTATTGAAGTTAAGGTAAAAACTTTCAATTCTGATCCAAAAATAGAACTGCCATCAGATTTTCTTCGTCTTGAATTCATATTAATAGGTTTTCGGGTAATATCAGAAGTTGATTTTTTAGACACAAGTAATAAGGCTTTTATTTTTTTTGAGGATAAAGTTCCTATTCCAAGAGATTTAAATCCTATCGAAAAAAGATATAAACTAAATGCAAAGAATCAGAAAGAGTTAAAAATAATAATAGATTGTCTTTATAATTCTCGCCATGTACTTAGTAAAAAATATCAATTTTACAAGACAGATGGAGGAATTTATGTTCCTAAATAAAATAAAAATTAATTATTTTTCTTCTCTTGTAACTAAGTAAAAGCTTCCAGGCAGTCTTGATCTCGCCATGTCTAATGCTGTTTTTGCTTTCTCAAGATTTTCTTTGTCAACTGAAACAGACAATAATGGCTGCAATTTTTTTAATTGTGCAGCTAAACCTATTGGTTTTCCAAAGGCATGTGCCATTCCAGGGCTTAGCCTGTCACATTGTGCTCCAGTTAGCATCTTGTGTTCTCTTATAACCTGATGAGGATAAGTTCTTACCTGAAACAAATAATTTCCCTTTAAAGTAATTTCAAGCCTTCTGTTGACAACCTGCCTTGCAGACTCAATAGCATTATGCCTTATCTGTATAGCTACTTTTGGAAGTAATTCTATAATATATGGGAAAGTCTTTTTCGTGTCACCCATCTGATACTTGACAACCTTGTTTGCAGGTATTGCTTTGATAAATGATTTTTTCTTGTACTTTGACCTTCTGGTATAAGCTCTTTCTATTTTCCTGCATGTCCTTCCCTTTCTTAATCCTACCATTTTTAATCTAATTTAACTCCCAATAATCTTTCCAAAATTGTTGCGTATGGCTTGAATTCATCACTTAAACTGACTGCATTTATTGGTTCTGTATAATAACGTAATTCCCCTATTTTTCTTCCGAGCTTATAAAACCCAACCATATTTGGAAGAGAATGTTGTCCAATATATTCTTCTACAGATATACCCATTTCTGCTGCCTCAATTTTATCATCCTCATCAATAGGATAGCTCTCTTCATGTCTTTTTATATCAATAAAAAACCTTCCAAAGTTAATCATTTCTAAAACTATATCTATTAACTTATCTTCATAAGCCCACCTATCATCTGGTTCCATTTTAAATTACCTTAACTTTTGTTCCCAGGCTTTGTCCTGGCAATCCTATTTCAAAAGCAACCCTTAAAGCTCCCTTGTTTCCATGAAAATTAATAACTTTTCCAGTTATTTCCTTGCCTTTTTCGCTTTTCCAGGTAATGCTTTTTCCTATAAGTTTCCTTGCCTCTTCCTTGTTTTTTAAGCTGTCAAGATGAACGATCATTTGTTTATTCCTGAGGGTATGTCTTCCTCTCCTGAAATTAGCTAAAATTCCTTCCATTTTAAAATACCTATAATCATTACTTTAAAAAGCTTTTTATAAGAGTATTTTCTTTTAATTTCATATGATAGAAGACTATGTTAAAGAACTTCAAGGCCAAAGCTCTAAATTATATAAGCATATGTGGGTATCAGAAACAAGGTGTAATTTAAATCTTAAATACTGTACAGCTTGTGGAGAAGTTGATAATATTAAAGAAGATGAATTTTTCAGGATGTTTCCCTTTGCTACAATATCTTATGAAGATGGCTGCTGCAGGAGAAGAAGCGAGAGGGCTACAGTAAAAAAGAAGACTCCCATTTCTAATTATGAAGAAGAAAATTAAAATGCTTGAAGAAAAAGTAGAAGAAAAAAACAAGCCGCAAGGAAAACATAGTAAGTTAATGCCTCATAAGTTTGATTACTGGGGAGATATCCTGGAAGAAAATAAATATGCCTGGAGATGTCATACATGCCATGCTTTAGAATTTACAAAAAAGGATGAAATCAAAATAGAAAAATATGATGATATTGGGGAAGATGGGGCTCCTTAT
>JACPNF010000005.1 GCA_016185635.1 Candidatus Woesearchaeota archaeon | reverse complement strand
TGTTCTGATACCACATTGCCCTGGTTGTCTAAAATGCAACCATATATAAACTTCTTATGTATATCTAATCCTATATAATGCATATAAATGCACCTCCAGTTGTTTTTATCTTCATGATTATTCATGAGCATAAAAACCTGGGGGTTTACATGCAATCATTTTTTTAAAGACTATAAAACGACTTTTAAATATTTCTAGTTTAATAAGTTTTAAAAAGGCATATTAAGGAAAATAGACTATGCAAACAATACAGGAAGAAAAACAGGAAAATAAAGTAGTTTTAATAGACAAAAAATCCAAGATTCCTCTAGTTGGTTCTGTATTTATAGGCATTCTAGACAGGGGATCTTCTTTATTGCAAGTCAGGGCAACTACTTTATGTAATATGTCCTGCCAGTTTTGCTCGACAGATGCGGGAATAAATTCAAAGTTCCATAAAACAAATTTCATAGTTGATCCAGATTATCTATTGGAAGAATTAAGAAAAGTTTCTGAAGAAAAAGGCTATAACTTGCATTATAACATAGACTCTGTAGGAGAACCTACTTCATACCTATATTTGATAGAGTTGATAAAAGGGATAAGAAAAATTCCAGATGTTTTAAAAATATCAATGCAGACAAACGGCACTTTATTGTCAAAAGAATTAATAAATAATTTAATACATGCAGGTCTTGACAGGCTGAATATTTCTGTTCATTCTTTAGATTCATTAAAAGCAAAAATGCTGTTCGGTTCAGATAATTATAATTTGGAAAAAGTAATAGAAATTATAAATTACATTAAAAATACAAAACTAGAATTATGGCTGACTCCGGTATGGATCCCAAAGATTAATGATGAAGATATAATAAAATTAATAAAATTTGCAAAACAGCACAGCATCAACATAGGGCTTCAAAAATATGAAACATATAGATACAGCAGGAAAATGAAAAAATCCAGGGAATTAAATTACTGGAAATTTTATAATCAATTAGAAAAGTGGGAGAAAGAATTTAATATAAAATTAAAATTTAAAAATGACCCAACAATAATAAAACGAAAGTCTATTCCAACTGTGATGGATGTAAATGATAAGCTGCAGGCAGTTGTAGTTTCAAAGGGCTGGTTATCAGACCAGGTTATAGCAGCAGCAAGAGAAAGGGCAATAACTGTAAACAATTGCAACTCCAATATACATGATAAAATAAATATAAAAATAATAGAAAACAAAAACAATATATATTTGGCAGAACTCATAAGAAAATAAAAAAATATATAAACAGTTAAAAATAAAAAATAAGAATGGCTGAAACTGGAATATGGTTTTTTATTGCAGGACTATTAATTTCAGTCATATTTGGATTTATTAGCGGGACAGCATCAGCAATTTCATTGATTGTACTTATGATTTTAGGAGTAATTGTTGGGATTTTAAACATTTCAGAAAAAGAAGCTCATAGGTTTCTTATTGCTTCGCTTGCCTTGTTGCTTGCTAGTTCAATAAATATAAAGACAATACCAGTTTTAGGAATTTCATTGCAGAGCACATTAAACAACATTGTCTTCTTTATTGCGCCTGCAGCTTTGGTTGTTGCGGTAAAAGAAGTCTTCTATTTAGCCTCAAAAAGATAATCCTGATGAAAAGAATTCACATCCTTATATCTGGCAAAGTTCAGATGGTAGGCTTAAGGTCATTTATTAAGAGAAATGCAATATTATTGAATTTAAGGGGATATGTAAAAAATACAGAAAACGGAAAAGTAGAAGCTGTATTTGAAGGCCCTGAAGAAGGTATAGAAAAGATGCTTGAATTATGCAGGCAAGGTAGCGAAGCTTCAAAAATAGAAAATATAGATGTTAAAGAAGAAGAATACAACTCAGAATACCGCGAATTTTCAATAAAGTTATAAATAATAGCTATTTCTAATTTACAATGTCCTATATAGCAGTTTGTCTGAAAGGTCTTGAAGAAGTTGCAGAAAATGAAACAAAAGGTAAAAAAATAATAGATGGAAGAATAAAATTTTCTCAAAAACCAAAAAATTTCAAGAGCATAAGCACAATTTATAGCTTAAAAAAACAATTTAAGTTTAAAAAACAAGAAGATATTCTAAAGGAATTCAAGAAATTAAAGTTAAAAGTTAAGAAAAGTTTTAAAGTAAACTGCAATAGGGAAGGCAAACATAAGTTTAAGTCAGTTGATGTAGAGAAACTAATTGGAATTTATTTGCAGAAACAGAACCATAAATTAGATTTTAAAAATCCAGGCACAGTAATTTATGTAGATATAATAAATAATGAATGCCTGATAGGGTTACTAGAAAAAGATAGTCTGCAGAAAAGAAATTATAGAATAAAATTAAATCCTGAAACATTAAATCCCTGCATCGCATTTGCAGCCTTGAAATTAATTAATTATAAAAAAAATGATATTCTGGTTGATCCTTTTTGCAGGGATGGGATACTAGTAATAGAAGCAGCTTTGTTAAAAAATGGAAAAGTCTATGGGTTTGACAGGAGTATAAGGCACTCAAGAATAAACTCAAAAATTGCAAAAGTAAAGATAGAACTATCACAGGACGAGCTTGACTGGCTTGATACAAAGTTCAAAAAATCATCAGTCAAGGTTGCAACCTTCATTCCTTGTGTTTCCAAAAATAATAAGGAAACTGACATAAGAAGGATATATTCTGAATTAATGCATCAGATGGACTTTATAACAAAGGATTATGCATCAATAATAGTAAAAAAACCAGACTTGATTAAATCATATATCCATAATTTTAATATTGAGAGGGAATTAATTATAACAAAAGGAGATGATACTTACTCAATATTGATATTAAAGAAAAGTATAAAAACAAAATAAATTACCTAAATAAAGATGAAACCTGAGGAATTATTGTTGAAAGAAAGATTGGAGAAATTAAAGAAGATAATTGCTCTTGGAATAAATCCCTATCCTTCTAAGTTTGATAAAAAAGATGAGATAAAAAATATAGTTTCAGAGTTCTCAAAGCTAAAAAAAGAAGAAAAATCCAAAAAAAATGTAAAAACTGCTGGAAGAATAATGTCTTTAAGGGAGATGGGAAAAGCCTCTTTCTTTGATATTCAGGATGAAAAATCGAAAATACAGTGTTTTATTAAAGAAGATGAAAGCAAAAAAAATTATGAATTATATCACTTGTTGGACATAGGGGATATAATTGGCATTGGAGGAACTCCATTCAGAACAAAAAGAGGCGAGCTGTCCATTCTTGTTAAAGAAATTAATATTTTGTCTAAGTCATTGAGACCATTGCCAGACAAGTGGCACGGTATTAAAGATGTAGAGGAAAAATTCAGGAAGAGATATTTGGATTTAATAATGAATCCTGAAATAAAAGAAATGTTTGTTAAAAAATCAAAGTTTTGGCAGACTATAAGAAATTTTATGCTTGAAAAAGGTTTTCTTGAAATTGAAACTCCGGTTTTGGAAAATACTACTGGCGGAGCTGCTGCAGCACCATTTAAGACTCATCATAACTCTTTGGGTATTGATGTTTTTTTAAGAATATCTGCTGGAGAGCTATGGCAGAAAAGATTATTGGTTGGTGGTTTTGAAAAAATATTTGAAATTGGAAGGATTTTCAGGAATGAAGGAATAGACACAGAACATTGGCAGGATTACACCCAAATGGAATTTTATTGGGCTTTTTCAGATTATAAAGATGGTATGAATATAGTCCAGGAACTTTATAAGAAAATAGCAAAGGAAGTATTGGGAACTTTAAAATTTAAGTCCCATGGCTTTGACATAGATTTAGGGAAAAGATGGGAATTATATGATTATGAAGATTTGATTAAGAAAAAAACTGGAATAAATATTTACAAAGCTGATAAAAAAGAAATTCAAAGAAAACTTGACCAGTTAAATATGGAATATGATAAAAAATCAGATAAGTGGAGATTAGTAGATAATTTATGGAAATATTGCAGGAAAAGCTTGGAAGGTCCTGGTTTTCTGTTAAATCAGCCTACAGAAGTCAGTCCATTAGCAAAAAGAAGTGAAAAAGATAAAAGAAAAGTAGAACAGTTCCAGGTTATTATTGCAGGAACAGAAATAGGAAATGGCTATAGTGAGTTAAATGATCCTTCAGATCAGGAAAAAAGATTCTCAGAGCAGAAAAAATTAAAAGAATCTGGTGATATAGAAGCGCATGAATTTGATGAAAGTTTCGTTGAGGCTTTAAGATATGGTATGCCTCCTGCCTGTGGTTTTGGAGTTTCAGAAAGGTTCTTTGCTTACTTAATGGACAAGCCAGCTAGAGAATGTACTTTATTTCCTTTAATGAAACCTGAGTAAACTTTTTGTAGTATCATAACTATACGATACTATAGTAAACTTAATACCATAACTATAAGATACCATAGTAAAGTTTATAAATCTATAAAATAGCATATTCTCCATGGATATTGAAAGCGAGTTACATAAGCAAAATCCTTGGTGGGAAGGAAAATTTAAAGAGAAAAGCATAAAGAGAGAGATTTACCTAAAAGAGATATTCCAAAATATTAAGAGCAAAGAGATCATATTTCTTACTGGATTAAGAAGAATTGGAAAGACTACCATTTTGAAGCAGGTTATTGGAGAGCTTTTAATAAAAGTAAATCCTTCAGATGTTCTATTCATAAATATGGACTCGTTTTCTCTTCTTGAATTCTCTATACATCAATTAATTGAAGAATATAGAAAACTACATAAAAAATCTGTTTCTGATTTTTTCTATCTGTTTTTGGATGAAATTACTTCAAAAGATAATTTTGAGCAGGAGTTGAAAAGTTTATATGATAACGAAAACATAAAGATAATCTGCTCATCTTCAATAGCTACATTAATGCGGGACAAGAAAGCGCTTTTGACTGGCAGGACAAAGACAATAGAGGTGATGCCCCTAACATTTCAGGAATTTTTGCAGTTTAAGGAAGCCAAAATAAGCAGGGCAGATAAGTCAAAATTAGAAAGTTATTTTAAAGATTACTTGAAATTAGGGGGAATTCCATATTACGTTTTAACAGAAGACAGGACTTATCTGAACGAATTAGTCGAAAGCATAATCTATAAAGATATAATTGCTCATTATAAAATAACTGGAGAAAGAGCAGTAAAAGAATTATTTGTTTTATTATGCCAAAGAGTTGGAAAGCCGATGAGCTATAATAAATTAGCAAAAATATTAAAAATATCTGTTGATAGTGTTAAAAGATATGTTGGCTATTTTGAGCAGGCATATTTATTTTATGTAGTTGAAAGATATTCAAAATCTGCAAATGAAAAAGTAACATCTCCTAAGAAAATTTATATTGGAGATGTTGGAATAAAAAATCTTATTACAGAATTTAAGGACCTTGGAGCAAGCTATGAAAATCTTGTATTCCTGAAAATTAAAGACAAAAAACCTGAATATTATCTTGAAAGCTCTGTAGAAATAGATTTTATAACAAAAGAATGGATAATAGAAGCCAAATATAACCAGGAACTTAATGAAAAGCAATCGAAAATTTTCAATTCGATAAAATTGAAGAAAAAAATTGTGGCAGGAGGATATGAATTTTTTATGGGAAATCGTGAAAAATAATTTTACAAGCCTAATTTACAAGAAAAATCAGGAACTTGAATGCAATAACTTCATGCCCACGGTTTTGGAGTGTCTGAAAGATTCTTTGCTTACTTAATGGACAAGCCAGCTAGAGAATGTACTTTATTTCCTTTAATGAAGCCTGAAAACCTATGAATTTGGCTTTCCTGAGGCGTATAAACAAAAACTTTATATACTAGTTATTTATATTTAATGTTAAAAATAGGGCTCTTGAGCCTTATAAAAGCAGAATATGATAATTTCACTTAGCAAAGAAGTTGAAGACATGGTAAAAAGAGCATGCAAGAGAGCATCTGATAACGGAAGAAAAACAGTTCAGGGAAGAGATTTATAAATCTCATTTTTTTCTTTTTATTTTCTTAATATTTATTTTTTAAAAAGAGATTAAGTTGGATTTTTATTTTGAAAAACTTTCAGAATTCTAAGAAACTTTCCGTCCCTTTATAAAATCCACTGGACAAAACCCACTGGACAAGAGGTATGTCTACCTAAGGCTTATAAATAAAAACATCTTTTTATGATTAATGAATGAAAAAGATGGAGATGATTTTGTAACATGTTTAATTTGTCAAAAATTAATGAAAAGAGTTACAAATTCTCATTTAAAGAGGCATTCTTTAGATTTTACAATATATAAAGCAAAATTCCCTTTAGCACAACTTTCTAGTCTTAAAAGCAGAAAAAAATATAGTCTCTCTATGACTGGAAGAAAACTCTCTACTGAACTTAGACAAAAACTTTCAAAAATCCATAAAGGAAAGATTATTCCAAGTGAAGTAAGATTAAAAATAAGCCAAACTCAGAAAGGAAGAAAATTAAGCAAGGAAACTATAGAAAAAAGAAAACTATTCTATAAAACATATGGTCATCCTTCAAAAGGTCGAATTCTTTCTGAAGAAACAAAGAAAAAAATCAGTGAAGCAGGAAAAGGTAGAAGTCCTCCAAATAAAGGAAAACCAGTTCCTGAAGAAGTCAAAAAGAAGATTAGAGAAAAATTGAAAGGAAGACCTTTAAGTTTTGAAACTAGACAAAAAATGAAGGCTGCTAGACAGAATATTAGCCTAGAAACAAGGTTAAAAATAAGTCGGGCTCTTAAAGGTAAACAAAAAATAAGACGAAACTTAGAAAAAAAAGTAGCAAAACCAAATAAATTTGAAGCAAGATGCATATCCTTATTTGAAGAGAATAACATACCTTTAAAATTTGTTGGAGATTATAGAGCAGGGTTTTTTATTGAAGGGAAAATCCCAGATTTTGTAGCAACAAATAATAAAAAATTATTAATAGAAGTATTTTGTGATTATTATAAAATAAAACAATATGGCTCTGTAGAAAACTATAAGAATAAAAGGGAATCTTTGTTTTCAAAGTATGGATGGAAGACATTGTTTTTTTCCGATAATGATATAAAGTTAAAAACTAAAGAATGTTTGGATATAATAAAAAAGGAGTTGAACTAATTGGGAGCAAAATTGAAAGGGGTACGGTTAGAAAGAGAACTTTTTCATATGTTTTGGAATACAGGTACGTGGATAGCTAACCGTAGTGCAGGTTCAGGAAGTACGCCGATGCCAGCTCCAGACTTGATTGTAGGAAATAAAAAAAGAAAGCTGGCAATAGAATGCAAATCAGGAAAAGATACAAGATACTTGACTAAAAAAGAAGTAGATGAATTAGTGGAATTCTCAGACAAATTCGGGGCAGAGCCTTGGATAGGCATAAGATTTAATAATATGGACTGGTTTTTTGTTAAGCCTAAAAACTTAGGAGTAAGCAAAGGCCAGAATTACTTTATATCAAAGGATTTGGCAGTAAAAAAAGGGATTAATTTCAAAACTTTGATAAAATAAGTATACCTTCTGTTTTTATTTTCAACAGAACAAATCTATACGATCCTAAAAAAATAATATTTAGTATACTCTTGTTTAGGTTCTGCAAAGCTTATCATTTTCTTAGACCCATTAAAAAAATAAAATATTCCATCTTTTCCAGTTCTATTAATAATATATTCAGATGAATTTAAAGGAGAAATAGAAAAACATAAATCTCCCTGTTCTTTTAGTTTCTGAACTAAAATATCAGGAATTTTCCCGTCTTTAGAGGTTATTTCAATAGGCATATCTGCAATAATTCCAATTAAATTTTTTCTTTCTCTTTTCTTTAACCATTTGAAAACAGGTTTATTTTTCATCAAAAGATTATAAGAAAAATGCTTTATAAAAGTGATTATTTAATCTTAATACCAGCTCTGAAGAAATTCCGAATATTTTTCGAAAAATTAAAACAAAAGTCGCAAACATTTCAATATTTCTTGCGCAAGTAATATTAAAATTAAAATCTTAGATTTTTAGATGGTAATTAAAAAAGATGTTACTAAAAATATAGGAGTATCAATTATAGAATTTGAAAACTCCCTAAGGAAAAAATACAAAGTAACAAAAAGAATACCAAAATTTTCAGTGGCAGGAACTAAATTTTTCAGGTCAAAAGAAGAGGCATTAAAGCAGTTTGAAGAATGGCTATAATAGTTTCTTCATCCTGGATTTTAAAACATTAATTAGATCAGGTTGGTTATAATGATATATATCAGGCACATCAAGGGAAATTATGCGTTTTTTAATATATTCCTTAGGAAAACGTCTGGAGATTTCAGTTCTTTGAAAATCCTCCATGACAACAACTACATCAGCCCAATGAACCTGCTTTTCAGTCATAGGATTTTCATTGAAAAGGCCTGCAGATTTAGTATAAAATTTATTCCTAAAAATATTTTCAGCAGTCTTGCTCCTATGCTTGTTTTGGTTGCAAACAAATAAGATTTTCATAAGTCAGGAAAAGATAACAAATAATTTAAATCTTGCGAAAACATGAAAAAAATAATCATTGTATTGTTAATCTTATTTTTGGTTCAAATAGCATTTGCTTCAGAAATAACTCTAGAAATAACAGAATTTTTTCCAGATCCAAGTGGCAAAGACAATGCTAACATCAATAACCGGGAATTTATAGAGATATATAATTATGGAAATGAAGAAGTGAATTTATCAGATATTACAATAAAAAATTCAAAAAATTACAGCATTGATCTTAAAAATTATAATTCAATAAATCAAGATGAATATTTGGTGGTTTATCCATCAAAAGAATTGTCATTAAAAAATTCTGGTGAAGAAAAAATAGGTCTTTATGATAGTAATATTTTAATTGACAAAGTTTTATACACTTATTCTGAAGAATCATTTTCTTGGTCCAAAATAAATAAAAACTGGGTTCTTACTAATCCTACTCCGGGAGCTGAAAATAAGGCATTTAAAAATGAAGAGGAAATAAAAATAAAGAAAATAACTCCTGAAAATCCATTGTTCGGAAATACAATACTAATATCAACAGAGATTTATACAGCAGCAAAAAATAGCAGATATTCTATTTTTATAGAAAACCTAACAAAGGAATTAAGATTAAATCTAAAAGAAGAATATCAGTTATATAATTTAGAAATTCCTTTGGAAATCAAGTCTAATTGTGATTATAATCTTAAGGAAGGATTTTTCCTGCTTAAAATAAAATCCAGAGATAACCTGTCAATTAAAAAGATTTACATAAAAAACAATGAAAAATGCCAAAAAGATGTATCAAGTAAAGAAGATAAAAGCATAAAAACCCCTAATATAAAGCCAAGTTTGGCAAATGCTATAAATAAAACAATATATGAATCAAAAGACTTAAAACAGAGAAAATTAGTTTTATATGCATTTTCAGTAACATTAATAATAGTTATAATATGTTTAATCATAGAAGATGATAGGTGGAAAGGAAATAAAAGCAAGGGTAATTATAGAGGTAGTTGGAACTCCGAAACCTCACGTAGAAGAAACATTGAGTAAAATGCTTAATGGGATGAGGCAGGAAGATGGTATAGACATTGTAAAAAAAGAGATATTTGAAGCCCAGGAAATTGAAGAAATGAAATTATTTAGCACGTTTGTTGAAGCAGACATTATATTTAAGAATATTGAAAAGTTTATCGGATTCTGTTTTGATTATACTCCAAGCTCAGTTGAAATTATTGAACCTTATAGTTTTTTGCTTGATGCTAGATTTTTTAACGCAATGCTTAATGATATGATAACAAAACTGCATAAGTACACAACTTTAATCAGGAATTTGGATGCAGAATATGCCATTTTAAAAAAAGATACTGAAGATAAAAAACAATGATTATCTCTTCTTCCCGGTTTTCCAGTAAATAAAGAGATAAACCAAAATAAAAATTAGCAAAATTAACCCAATTAATAAATTAGATAATTGCCTGTTGTTTAATTTATTGTCTTTAGGTATTTTTTCAGGAAAATTAGTCGAATTTTCTGTTTCTTCTAATGCTGGCTCTTCTATTGAAATCTCTTCTTTTTCTTCAGCTATTCCTCCGTCATATAAAGAACTTCCAGTAACACTAACAGTAACAGGAAAAGAAATATCAACTTTATCATTTTTAAAAATAATATTTCCTGTATAGCTTCCTTTTTGTACGTTTCTGTTGATATTAATAAAGAGCACAAGGCTGATAATCTTGTTTTTCTCAAATAGGTCAATGTTATCAAAACCAGGTTTTATTATACTACTTAGGCCATCACTCAGGGAAATTTTTAAGTTGCTTAAATTGCTCCCTTTATTTTCTAAGAATAAGGTTTTTTCCCCAGAGCTTCCAAAAGGCAGTTCAGTAAAATAAGAGCTCAGATATTCATTTTTTCCATTTTTCTCAGTAAAGAAGTTTAAGCCAGAAGAAAAACTCCCTAAAACATAAACAGGAATTTTATAATTTCCAGAACTATAGTTTATGTTTAAAAAATCATTATTAACTCCTTCTTTAATCTCCAGAAAGAAATATCCAGTACTTTCCTTGTTTATTGTTAATGTGTCTTTGGAAGCTTTCAGAAAATCATTTCCAAAAATATTAACATTAACTTGGTTTTCTCCTTTGTTAGTGACTTCCATCTTGAAGAAATTTTTCCCCATAGCAAAGTAGTTTATGAAAGCAGGATTTACAGAAATAATGTCATCTGATCTTTTGGAAATCCTAAAATTTTTAGTAAAAGTTTCTTTTTTTAAAACTCCATTTTCAGTATATTTAATATTATTAATAGCTAATTTATATTCTCCTTGCTCAGCATCCGGAACATCAAAATAAACAAAGTATTTTTCCTTGTCAATTTTATCAAGAAGAACCCCTATATTTGTGTTTAACCCATTAGAATTTAGTATTGAAATGTCAGATATTTTAATTTCATCAACTAAGTTTAAAAAATTTAATTCTGCCTGGAAAGTTTCTCCTATAAAATATTCATCCTTAAAAATAGTTATTTCAGCGCTTGCAAAACAGGTTAAAAGTAATATAAATAAAAAAATAAGATATTTCATTTTTCAAGGATTCTTTTAGCTTCTTTTAATGACCTTTCTATGTCCTTCTCAATCTTTGATTTTGTTTCTTTTCTTGCTGGAACAGGCCTAAATATAGGCATTCGTCCAGGTTCTTTAAATTCCTCTTTTTTCTCAAGTTTTGTAAACTTGGAAAAGTCAAAAACAGGCTTCTGGTTATTTTTATCTGATTTAAATAAAACATTTCCAAATTTCTTGTAAGCAAAAAAACCTATTACTCCCAACAAGATTATTATTAGCAAACCCCATAAGAAGGTATAGCTTCTTCCCTCTTCCTTCACAGGCTCTTTGATAGCAGGTTCTTCTATAGTAGTTTCGTCAGTCTCCTTGCAGTCAGAAGAACAGCTTGAACTGGTTTCGCTGCTGTCGCATATATTATCTCCGCAGCTGCAGTCATTCCTGCATTGCAAAGAATTTTCTCCAAAAGCAATATCACATACACCGTCATTGTTGCAGCTTGTTTCTTTTGATTCTTCAACTACAGAAGCTCGAGCACTCCCACCAAGATCTATTCCAGAAATAGGATAAACTCCATATAAAACCAAGGCAGTATCTGCTATGTTATCATTCCAGGAACCAGTTTCTTTTTGTTTCCTGTCCAAAAACTGTCTGCCTAAATCTGTCTGTGTTTGATGCTCTCCATCATCCAAAGCTAACAAAGCTATGGCAGTATCAAATACATTGTTAAAACTGCCCTCTTCACTTTGCAAGCTGCCAAGCTGGTTTGCATAAAGAGTTTTTTTAGTGATCAAGTAAAGAAAAGCATTGCTTTTGATGTCATTATCCTTAAAGTTTTTTCTTAAGAATATCTGGGAATTAATATTTGAGTTTAGTTCTTTCAAGGCCCAATTTGTAAATAAAGTGCTATCATAATCTCCAAAGTTCCCATTATTGACAGTTATTTTTGCATTTCCGCCAGTAACAACATCATCATTTAAATAAAAAATACCCTGCTCATTATACAAGCTTGAAATTTTCCCATCAACGTCGCATTTTATGTCAAATTCAACAGAAGCCTTTCTGCTGAATAATCCGCTTTCAAGGCAGTTTCCCAAATTAAACAAAGTATTAGGATTTGAGCATTTTGTTGAAGTGATATAACCCCTGTCAACCTTGATCTTGTCTGTTTTTCCTTCATATTCGACACCACATTCTCCAGTAGAGGACGTATCTATTTGCAGCAGCCATTCTCCAGTTAAGCTGATATCCTGGTGGCTTTTTAGCCATGCTAAGCTTGCATCTATATTTTTTCCTTCCTTGAACATGACTAATGTGGCAAGTGCTGTTTCCTTTGGTTTGCAGCTTCCAGAAGGCCAGCATCCAGTGCTGTCCTTTTTCTCATCTAAGAATTTTACAAATTCAGTTCCGCCGTTAACTCTCCTGAGAGCCAGGCTAGCTAAAGAAGCAGCATAAACATCTGTTGGTTTTTGGTCATTAAGCCATTTATATGCCCCAGTGATGTTTGCAGCAGAAACGCTAATAGAAAGCAAAACTAATAAAACTGACAAAATAATGATTTTTTTAAGCATATATCTACCTCT
>JACPNF010000004.1 GCA_016185635.1 Candidatus Woesearchaeota archaeon | reverse complement strand
TTCCCTGCAGTACCTTATTACAACAGTTCTTTAAACGCATCAAGTATTATAATAGATCCAGATGCAAATGATGTAAGAACAGTAGAAATAATATTTTACAACAATTCAAGAGAGCACTTCAGAGTAAATATAACAAATGTAGCTAATGGAACTAATCAGTCCTACACTTTAGTATATAACAATACAAACAACTTCACATCAGGACAAACATGGACAGCAGCATTCAGAATCTACGATGGAATTAACTTGTCAGAATGGGTAAACGCAAGCGTAGTGATAAACAACACCCCGTCTCATAATCCAAAACCATTTATTTTCCCTAATCCAGCATATGCAAATTCATCATTAAACGCGTCAAGCATAATTATAGATCCAGATGCAAATGATAATAGAACAGTAGAAATAATATTTTACAATAACAGTAGAGAGCATTTCAAGGTTAACTTCTCAAGTGTAGTTAACGGAACAAACCAGTCATACACCTTAGTAAACAACGCAACAAATAAATTTACAAAAAGTGAAAACTGGACAACTGCATTTAGGGTAAGTGACAATAGCAGCATTGTTGCTGGCGGATATTTTACTTCTTTGGAAAATGGAACAGACTTAAATAATTCAAATTCAGTTTACTTTAATACAACATTTAATATTTCTGGTTTTGTGCAGTTAAATTCTTCAGGTTTATTTGGGCTTCCTGTTAATCCTAATTTTATTGGAAGAAACTTTAGTTATAGAGGAAATTATACAAGTAAAATAATAAATGCAAATTCAACAGTAACTTGGAATAACTTTTCTTGGGGAGAAGGAATACCTTATGGACAAGAACTAGTTTCTAATCCAGTTTCTGGAAGTACTTTCTATGAAACTTCAAATTCTTTAAGAGGATTTAATATGTCTGGTTTAGTTCTTTTAATGCACTTTAATAATGATAGTGTAAATGATAGAGAAAAATATAATTCTTCTAATGGAACTGTAGTTGATTTTTCAGGAAATAATAACAATGGAAATGCAACTAATGCGCTTATTAATAATTATTTGCCAGGAGGAACTAATGGAAGTAAATTTAATGGTGGTTATAGGTTTGATGATGTGAATGATAATATACAAATTATTGAATCTGCTTCTTTACAATCATCAACAACTAGCGAGTCTATTACTGTTTCAGTGTGGGTCTACCCTCAAACTATAACTAGCGATGCCAACTTTGAAGATACTATCTTATATACTGAGCAGAGTATATTACGTTTTCAAACTTCAGATGATTTAGAGACTTATATAGCTGATGATACTGGGACATTTAGAAATTTAAATGCTAATAATATATGGGCACCTAATAATTGGTATAATATAGTTCTAACATTTGATAATACAAATATGAAAATATATAAAAATGGTATTGAAGTAGCAACTACTGCCTCTTTTTCTGGATTAGGGATTGGAATGAGCGCTGCATGTGCCCTTTATGTTTTAGGAGATGATTGTCAGATACCAAATACAGATACTTTTAACGGTTCAATAGACGAAGTCTCAATCTGGAACAGAACATTAAGTGCACAAGAAGTCCAAGACTTATACAAAAGAGGTCATTCAAATTTATCTTTTCAAGTAAGAAGTTGTGATGATAGTAGTTGTTCAGGAGAATCTTTTGTAGGTCCAGACAATACTTCAAGTTCTTATTTCACAAACGGAACTAATTTATTAAATACATCAATAGCAGGAAATAATCAGTACTTCCAATACCAGGCATTATTTGAAAGAGATATAAACAATTCTAACTTTACTCCAGAATTATATAACTTTAGTATTAATTATAATACTATCACCACTTCAGGATCTTTAAGATATTCAGACTGGGTAAACGCAAGCGTAGTAATAAGTAACAGTGAGCCGTTTAATTATACATTTAACTTCCCTGTAAATGATACAAATACATCAGACAATACAATGCAGGTAGAAATAAGCAATGGTACAGACATTGATCATGATCCAATAACTTATTACTTAGAAATTGATGATGATGTAGATTTTTCAAGCCCAGAATATGTAAATACAACAATATCAGAAACAATAAACACTACAAATGATACAACAACAGCTTTAATAGACGGAGCATATTTCATAAGGATAAGAGCAAGAGATAACAGCTCGTTAAATGGTTCTTTTAGCCCTATATTAAAATTTTTCGTGTCTACAAAACCTCCTAACTTGACAGTAAACTCTCCTGAAAACAATACAAATTCAATAACAACACAAGTAACTTTTAATGCAACTGGAACATATGGGGGGCTTTTAATTAATATGTCTTTAAAAGGAAACTGGACAGGCTCTTTTATTTATAACCAGACAAATACAAGCACGAACTTATCAAGTAATCCTGTAATCTTTGCAGTAAATATCTCCCAGGGAGAAGGCGATTACATATGGTCATTTAGGTCATGTAACTCAGCAAATAATTGTAATGCAAGCGGAAACAGGACAATAACAATTAACATCTCAAACCTGGAAACATATGACCAGGAAGATGATCCAGAAGACAAATTTGGATTTGCAAACTTAACTGAAAACGCAACCCTTCCAGTAAATGATACATTTTTCTTTGCAAATTATACATTTAGCATGCCTAATACAACCATAGAGGCAGCATTCTGTACAATTTCCTTTGACCATTATTCAGCAAACATGTCTTATGATTCAAGTACACCATTATATTATTATAACACAAGTTTCCAAAATGCAGGAAGCTACAACTGGAATATGACATGCAGCAGGCCGTCTTTATTCAGGAACAAAACATCGCAAAATACAAATCTTAGTATAAGAATTCCATTGTTTAACCAGTTGGCAATAGGTATAAATCAAAGCAATAATACAGTAAGCAGCACAGAAAATGTAAATATAAGCGTAGTAATACCAACTCAAAATATTAATGAAACAAACAACAACATAAGTTCTGTATGGGTTGATGTAGTCTATCCAAATTCAACAAACAAGACTTACTATTTAACAGGTTCATTTGATGGAGGCTACTGGTCTTTGGGAAATTTCTCAAATACAAGAGCCCTCGGATTGTACACTGTTTCATTTTATGCTAATTTAAGTGACACATTTAGCATAGCTAGAAAAGCAGTAGCAAATTTCACAGTAGAAAATTTATCTTTGTCCTTAGAGTTAATAAATAATAAATACAGGGTAAACACAACAGAATTATTCAGGGTAGAAGGAAGGCTGCAGAAATTCAACTCAACCAGGTACGTAGACTTGGTTAATGAAACATTAATTTTCTTCTTAAATGAAACTCCAGTATCTTTATTATATTATAATGAATCAAATAAATCGCAGTTCCTCGAAGGAGTTTTAAATCAGTCAAATGTAACTAATAACAGCCTTATAAGATTAAACTTGACAGCAAATGGAACAGTAAAAAATACAACAGAATTATTCTCAACAAGTGCTTATACAACAAATTCATATAATTATACATCAGTAGGATTTAGGTCAAGTGCAGGAACAATATTTAATTTATTGGACATGTCTCAGTCAGTAGGAAATTTAACTTATAGGTATGATTCTAATAATAATGGCTTCATAAATGCGACAATTACAGTTGAGACATCAGCTCCTGATGTAGCAGGCGGCAACACAAGCCTGTGGTACAGCCTTGATTATATAACATGGAATTACTTAAACGCAAGCACAGCAAGGATAAACTTGACAGCAGTTATCTCTATAAATTATGAGCCGACATTCTACATTAAATTAGAATCAAATACAAATGGCCTTACACAGGATAATCCAGTAACAAGATATGAAATAAACACTACCCAGTATTATTTTGAGCCATTTGGAATATTTACTTCAAGGTCAATATTCCTAAACAGAGCATCTTATTACCAGATAGCATGGAACAATACAGTTCCAGCATATACAGCTGTGAATTTTTCAACAAGAACAAGCAATGACAATTCAACATGGCTTTCATGGTCAAATAATTTGACAAATAACCTTGGTGCATTTATTACAAGCAAGGATAATTCATATATCCAGTACAGAATATTTTTGGAAACATCAAATACATCTTCATCTCCAGCAGTCCAATATGTAAATATAAGCTATTCAAACGTAACCACAAACTTGACAGGAGGATATAACTTTACATTTACAGTACCAACATCATTCTTGGGTAATTTAACCTTGAAAGTAAATACAACAACAATGGAAGGATTAAGCATACAAAATGCAACTAATATAACAGTGACTGCCCAGACAAATATCTCAAGGACAAACACAACTGTATACTCAGGTTCTGCAGCTAACTTTACAATCATAGGAAACTGGTCCAGGAATGATACAAATGTAGCTATAGTTGGTCAAATAAATATAACCTTAGCAAACACAACTGGGATACAAATATCAAAAACATGCCTGTCAGTAAGTTCATGCCAGCAATCATTCTCAATACCATCTGAATTACACAGGGGAAATTATACTGTTTACATAAATGCTACAAATGAATCAGCTTACTTTAAGAATGCTACTGTAAGTTTTGATGTTTATTTGGAAGAAAAATCAACTACAGGTGTAATAGCAATGCCTAATAGGACAATACCTGATTTCCAGACAGGTGTTGCATATTCATTCCTATGGGGGCTGCAGATAAATAACACAGGCCAGGGAACTATGCAAAATATGACTGTCTCAATAGACCCAGATGCTTCACAATTAACAGATGTAGCAAATACAACTCATTGCAATAATTTATTCCCTAATTTGCCTGGAAGATGCAACCAGACATTTAATATCACTATACCAGGCACAGCAAGCCCAGACACTTACAGAATTTCATGGCGTTTGAACTGGACAAATAATGATGGTACAACAAGTTTGGCGACATACACAAACATGTTTGTCATAATTGATGCTAATGTTTCATTTATAGTTTCAGTAACAGACTTAAACAGAACCATAGAGCATGATACAAATAGAACATTATCATTTTTAATAAATTCATCTGGAAATACAGCTTTGACTAATGTTAATATAACTTTGAGAAATGATACAATAGATCCTGTCTGGGTAAGCATACCTACAAACTTTTCATCAAACCAGGCAGCAGGTACATCAGTAAACAGGACAATAACAATAATTATACCAAGGTACATTAACCCAAGGGATTATAATGGAACAATAAACATCTCAACATCTAATGGAGGTTCTAAAATAATTTACTTAAATATAACTGTGCCGCAAAATATAACATGGTTTTATACTCCTCAAAACGCATCCAAAGTATTTACATTATCCCAGTCTGGAGAAATAGCAAATATAACCCTGAATAATACAGGCAATTTAGCTGTAAACTTTACCCTAGAATATTCTCCAAGTGGAGCTGTTAATTATGGTGGTTTTGGTGCTGACTTGTTTGAAGAGAGTTATTATGAAGGCACACAGTTGGTAAATCCAAACTCAAGTTATGTGGCAAAGAATTCTACGAGCGTAATTACAATATTCCAGAAAGGCAACCCAGCAGCATTAAATGATGTTGGAGTGTCAATA
Organism: Candidatus Woesearchaeota archaeon; assembly: GCA_016185635.1. Classification (GTDB taxonomy): domain Archaea; phylum Nanobdellota; class Nanobdellia; order SCGC-AAA011-G17; family JACPIM01; genus JACPNF01. The sequence continues at coordinate 5,231 of JACPNF010000004.1, read as the reverse complement.
AATATAAGTTTAATAGATAACTCAAGCATAACAGTGCCCAAGCAAAATATAAGCACAGTTAATTTCAGCATCGTAGATCAGCCTCCTGTAATAACTAATATAATCTTTTACACAAGCGGCTTAAACTTAAACCCTAGAAATTATTCAGATGTAAATACAACAATAGCAGTAAAAGTAATAGTGACTGATGACAGAGGGATAAACATATCATCAGGATATGCAAATATTAGTATGTCTGGCCCAATAGGTTCTTCTAACAGGTCATTCAATATGTCTTTGGATACAACAGGTGAATTTAGCCAGTCAGGCACAAGATACATAAGGATGAACTTTACAGGTAATTTTACTCCAATAACCTTTGGAACTTATAATATCAGTGCATGGGTAAAAGACATAAATTCAAACACAAATACAAGCTCAATATTCCAGTTCTTCTCTTTGGGAAATACTACTATGAACTTAAGCAATAATTTAACAATAAAAAATTTAGTAAATATTTCCCAGATAACAGCAACAAGATTCCAAAATTTAAGCATAAATTATACAATAAATAATACAGGCAATGCAACAGCATTGAACCCTAATCTGTCTTTCACTATTACAAGTCCATTGACTATATACCCATTAAGCAACCAGTTTGGAAATATCAGCGAGAATTCCTCAGCAGGCTTGCAGGTTGAATTTAATGTTCCAGCAGCAACAGCAGCAGGAAGATATGAATTAACAGCAACATTAAACTGGTCTGAACTAAACCTGTCCAGGAGCTTTTTGCAGACAACTTTGGTAATTAATGTAACTCCAAACTATAACATAAGTATTAACATTTCAGAAATGAACATATCTGTAAATCATAATTCTTCAGCATCAGAATTATTCATGATTAATAATACAGGCAATATAAATCTCTTGTCAGTGAATTCAACATGTACAGGCAGCATAATCTGCAATGAAACAATATTGTTTAACCAGACATCATTTACATTGAATACAAACTCAACAAAGATAATTAATTTAAGCGTAAATGTTTCTTACTCATATCTGGCAGGAAATTATACAGCAACAATTAATGTGTCTAACAACGAGAATTCATCAACATTCACGTTAAATGTTGAAGTAAACAGCAATGATAGCTATAATATTACTCCAACAAGTATAACAAAGAGCGGAGTTGGCCCTAGTTCAACTGGAAATATTGTTGCCATAAATATCACAAACCAGGGAAACATTAATCTTACATTTAATATTTCAAGTACAAACAGGAGCATCGTGGGTACAAATGTAACTGACTTTACAGTTATAAGAAATTCAACTTATTTTGTAATGGTAAACTTTACAGCCCCAGGTTCAGGCAGGGACTATTTAGTTAACCTGACAATACAGAATATGTCATTAAAGTCTTCAAATTCAACAACCATAACAGTTAACTTGTCAGTAAATAACTTGACATTAAATATAACTTCACCTACGCAGTTAAACAAGACAACAAACATAACTGCTGGAGATAGTATAACAATACTGGCTTATGCAAGTTTTGCTGGAACAGAATTAAGCACCAGCGCAAGCTGGACTGCCTCAATATCAGGTTCAAACTGCCCGGTAACTTCCTCGTCTTATTCATCTAACTGGACAATTATCTGCACAGCTCCAACATTAACAGATGGTATTAATCATAACCTTTCATTAACTTTAACGTATACAGTAGATAACTCAACAAACATAGACACAGAAATTAACGCCACAACTTACAGGGATATTACCTCCCCAGTATTTAATTCCTTAGGAAAAAAGCATATAACTCCTTATAATCACGAAGTTTTAGAAGTTAATGCAACTGATAACATAAATATATCAACAGTAATAGTAACTGTAAATCACTCCAATGGCACTATGACAAATTATACTATGGATTATTTAAATGCAAATTATACTATAACCTTGCAGAACCTCTCAAACATAGGTGACTATAATGTGCTTTACTCTGCGAATGATACAACAAATAATGTAATAAAAACAGTGGACTGGTTTGGCGTAGCTTATTTAAGAAATATATCAGGTCAAATGTTAAAGGGAAACGGCAATGCCCAGTCAGTAACCTTGGAGTTCTACAGGCCTAATTCTACAGCTGCAAGGGATCTTCTTGCAAATGCCACAACAAATTCATCAACAGGAAATTATACTGTATTAATAGCTAACAGAACTTATGATATAAAATTAATTTTAGGTGATAATAATCTTTTGCTCGAGGATATAAATGCCACAAACCTGACAGATGACTTTATTGACATGGACTCCTTGGATCCAGCTGATTTATCAGAAACAATAATATTATATAAGCCTCTTAAAGGCATGGGAATAAACGCCAGCAATACTAGTTTAAGTAGTTCAACAAGATCAAATATAACCTTTAATTACACATCCTTAGGTTTCTCTGTTGAAAATAATATAAAAATACATAAGTGTGCTTCATGGAATTATTCTGTAAGGTCTTGCACAAGTACCTGGACATTGATACCATCATATAAGCAAACAGATGTAAATTTAATACAAGCAAATACAACAGGCTTTTCTGCATTCTTTGCAACAGAAAATGTTTGCGGCAATGGTTTATGTGAATCAACTTATGGAGAAACTAAAAATACATGTGTAGACGATTGTATAGTTAGTTCATCTTCAGAAGGAGGCGGCAGCAGTGGAGGCGGAGGAGGCGGAGGACTAGGAACTCAGACCAAGCAAGCCTTGTTGCAGCTATTGGCAGGAACATTAAAATTAAGCGGAGTAAACATAGGTACAACATCAATTTACAAGGAATTATTTTCTGGCGAGGAAATAACAACAAAAATACAATTGAAGAATACAAAGGCAACAACCTCAAGGATTACTATGAGTGCTGACGGAGAAGTAAGTAAATTTATAAAATTCCCTTTAAATGTAATTGATTTAAACCCTTATGAAGATAAGGAAGCTTTAATCAATATTAATGTTCCTAAATTTACAGAACCAAGGCTATATGAAGGTTACATAGTACTTGATGGAGCTACTGAAAAAGACAAGGTTAAGATTCCTATAACTGTAAAAGTTCTTGCACCTGAAGGAAAATTAATTGAATTTAAGATAGAGGCATTAAACCAGATAGTATCGCAGGGCGGAGAAATAAAACTCCAGGTAGACATTGTAAATTTAGGCAAGGTAAATAAGTTTGACTTAAACCTTTCATTTGAGCTTGTAAACTCAGTAACATCTGAAGTAGCAGCAAGAAAAACTATGAATCTTACTCTTGAAGATAAGATAAGCAATGTAATGTCCTTAGATGTTCCAAAACGTACGCCTCAGGGAAAATATGTTGTGAAGGGAATAATTACTCTATTGCATGGCGGTGACAAAGAGCTTGCTTCTTCAATAACTTTTGTAGATGTAAAGACTCCTTTCTTGCTGAGAACAATATTTGGCATGCCTTACTGGCTTATTTTAATTGCTATATTATTAATAATGACAGTGTTATCTTTCCTGATTTATTTAAGAGTGCTTGCATTAAGCAAGAGGCGTTATGCAGTAAAGGTTGAGATGAGCAAGCTTCCTCAGCCTGGAAAAAAAGGAATCTTCATAGGAAAAGTTGCTGAGACTGGAACAAGGGCTTTCTTTAACTTAGACAAGCTGCAAACCCACACTTTAATTGCTGGAGCAACAGGGGGAGGCAAGACAGTTTCTGCAGAAGTACTTGTTGAGGAAGCATTAAGCAAAGGAATATCTGTTTTGGCATTTGACCCGACAGGACAATGGGCAGGATTCTTAAGAAAGAACCAGGACAAATCAATGCTTAACAGATACAAGTACTTTGAGATGAAGAAAGATGAAGCCAAAGCATTTAATGGGATTATAAAGACAATTACTGATCCTCTCGAAGTTATAGAACTAAAAAAATTCATGAAGCCTAATGAAATAACCATATTCAATGTAAGCAGATTAACTCCAAAGCAGATGGACCTGGTTGTTGCCTCAACAATACAGCAGGTTTTCAAGATGAACCTTCCAGAAAGCAAAGAGCTGAAGACATTGTTTGTTTATGATGAAGTGCACAGACTGCTGCCTAAATTTGGCGGAACAGGAGTAGGATTTATACAGCTTGAAAGAGGAGTTCGTGAATTTAGGAAGTGGGGAATTGGATTAATATTAATATCCCAGGTATTAAGCGACTTTGTTGGAGAAATAAAAGCTAACATCAGCACAGAAATCCAGACTAACACAAGATATGAAGATGATCTGGAGAGAATAAAACTTAAGTATGGTGATGATGTCCTGAAATCTGTTGTAAAAGAAAGTGTAGGTACAGTAATGGTGGTCAATGCTGAGTATAATAACGGCAGGCCTTACTTTGTAAGCTTCAGGCCTTTATTGCACAATCATGCCAAGCCTCCAGAAAAAGAACTTGAGTCATATGAAAAATACGGAAGGATCTTGGAAGAATTAAATTACCAGGTTGAGCAGTTAAAAGCTAATAAAGTAGACACCTTAGATGTTGAATTAGAATTAAAGCTTGCTGCTGCAAAGATAAAACAAGGCCAGTTTAACCTTGCGGAAATATATCTGGAATCATTAAACCCAAAGATGAACGCAGAATGGAAAAAAATAGGCAAGACTCCTGCCAAGCTTGTTGTAAAGAAGGTATCAAAAGAAGAAATACTAAGCGGATTCGAGGAAGCAAAGAAAGAACGTGAGAAATTTGTCAAAGTAGAAGAAAAACTAAGCGGAATTAAGCAGTTAGAATCAGATTTAATCAAGCTAAGAAAAGATTTGGAAGAAAAAAAGAAGTCAGGTGTTAATACTTCTTTAATTGAAATAAAAATGAAAGACTTGTATATTAAGGCAAAAAGAGCCTTGGAAACAAAGAAAAAAACTGATTTAGATGAGGCGCGTAATTTGCTTGACAGCATAAGCAAAGAGCTTACTAACTTGAATAAAAAAATAGTATAATGATTATTGTCTTAATATAAAACAGAAAGATTTAAATATTGTTTTATATTAAAACAATTGTGAATAACTTAGAAGATGTATTTGAGGAATGGAATACTTACGCAGGAGAGAGAAAACTCAGTCTTTTTAAATTAGTTTTGTTTAAACTTTTTCTAAAAGTTGGAATAGTTTTTGTTTAAACTTTTTCTAAAAGTTGGAATAGTTTTTGTTTAAACTTTTTCTAAAAGTTGGAATAGTTTTTGTTTAAACTTTTTCTAAAAGTT
>JACPNF010000077.1 GCA_016185635.1 Candidatus Woesearchaeota archaeon | reverse complement strand
ATTCTTCAAAAATATTCTTTCTTGATCCTTGGTTATATCTCCATCGCATTTCCATATTGTAATATTGGGGAATAGAATATATTAATTCTTTGAAAAAAATAGACTTTTCCGGAAACTTTCCGTCCCTTTATAAAACCCACTGGACAAAACCCACTGGACAAGAGGCATGTCTGCCTAAGATTTATATAGGAAATTATCTTGTATGAGTTTGTGGTGTATAAAACTAAATATTTTTTCTCTAAGAAAGAACTTGAAGAAATGTATGTAAATCAAAAACTTTCCTTAAGCCAAGTAGCTAAGAAACTTAATTGCTCTGGAACAACTATTTTTAGAGCTCTTGAAAAATTTGGGATTGAGAAAAGACCTGTAGATTATAGGAAAATACTTATTGATAAGGAAATTCTTGAGGACCTTTACTGGAACAAGGGCATGAAGCCTAGAGAAATTGCTGAGAAATTTGGCATTAAAAATGAAAGAACAATAAGAAAGAAAATGGAAAAGTATGGGCTTAAAAGAAAAACCCTTTCTGAAGCCATGACATTAAAAATGAAATCTGAATTTTCCGGAGATTTAGCTGAAAAAGCTTATTTTTTAGGTTTAAGGACTGGCGATTTTCATTGCAAGACAAAGAATTTATCTCCACGATTTCAAACATCTACAACACATCCAGCTCAGGTAGAATTGTTAAGAAATTCTTTTGAAAAGTACGGTGAGATTTGTAAATATTTTTACCAATCCAAATTAAGAAAAGAGCCAGAATGGTTTATTTATATTGATTTACATCCTTCTTTTAATTTTCTTTTAGAAAAGCCTGAAAAGATTCCAGACTGGATAATGGAAAATGATGAATATTTTTATAATTTTTTTGCAGCTTATATGGACTGTGAAGGATACTGGTGTATAATTAATAATCGTAAATATGGTAAAGATTATGATAATTTTAGATTTGTGTTTGGAATTGGTTCAATGGATAAAGATATTTTATGGCAAATAAAAGAAAAATTAATAGTGAGAGGTTTTTTTGCTTTACTTTATCTTTCTAGGGAAAAGGGCTCTTTTACTTCATATGGAATTTATAACAAAGATTTTTATCAACTTATTATTTATAGAAAAGAGCATATTAAACATTTAATTCAGATACTTTTAAAATATAGTAAACATCCTGAGAAAATACAAAAAATGAAATTTATTTTAGAAAATATTAATCTCGTTAGCTGGAATGAGATTGGTATTGGTTGGAATAAAATTCGAGATAATATTAAAAAAGAAATTCTCAAATAAATAAAGGAGCAAGAACTAAAGTAATCGTTCCTAATAATTTTATGAGAACATGTAAACTTGGACCGCCGCAATCTTTTCCGGCATCGGCAAAAGTATCTCCTGTAATTGCTGCCTGGTGTGCTAGACTTCCTTTTCCACCATGATGACCTGCTTCAATATGTTTTTTGGCATTATCTAAAGCTCCACCACCTGTATTAAGAACTAAAGCCATTAAGATTCCAGATATTGTTCCTATCATTAAATAAGCAGCAACAGCTTCTGCTTTTAATATTATACCAACAATAACTGTTAAACCAATTACAAGAACACCTGGGAGGATCATCTGTTTTAAAGCAGCTTTCGCACATATATCAACACATTTTGCATAATCTGGCTTATTTTTGTAAGTCATTATCCCAGGAATTTGCTTGAATTGACGCCTGACTTCATCAATAATAATGTGTGCTGTTTCTCCTACTGCATCAATAGCAAGAGAGCTAAATAAAAATATTAGCATTGCACCGATAAATCCACCTACAAAAACAGGTACTTTTGTTATGTCAACTGACATTACTGCATTTCCAGTATATTTTGCAACCTCATCTAAATATGCTGAGAATAATAAGAAAGCCGCAAGTGCTGCTGAACCAATAGCATATCCCTTTGTCAAGGCTTTAGTTGTGTTTCCAACAGCATCTAATTTATCTGTTCTTTTTCTCAAGGATTCTTCTGCCTTTGACATTTCAGCTATCCCTCCTGCATTATCAACAATAGGTCCAAAATTATCCATCGCAAGTATGTATGCTGCAGTTGCTAGCATACCCATTGTTGCCATGGCTGTCCCATAAATACCTCCATGTTCTATTCCGGAGAAAACTCCAAATTTATATGCTAAAATTAAAGCAGCTGATAAAACAATAACTGGCAAAGCAGTTGATTCTAAACCTACTGCAAAACCTGCTATAACATTTGTTGCATGGCCTGTTTCTGATGCCTTTGCAATTTTTTTTACAGGCCTAAAAGAACTTTCAGTATAGTAAACAGTTATTAGAACAATAAGAATGCTTGTAACAATACCAACTAATCCTGAATAAAAAAACCAAATGTTGTTAAGCATTTTTATTGTAACAAAATAAAAAGCCAGAGTTGCAAGTACGCTCGTAATAAAATATCCCTTTGCCATTGCTTTCATTGGGCTTTCATCTTCATCACACTTAACTGTCATTACTCCAATTATAGATGCTATCAATCCAAATGCCCTTACAACCAAGGGAAATAAAATTCCATTAATCCCAAATACAGGAAACAAAGCAACACCTATTATCATTGCTCCTATATTTTCTGCTGCCGTGCTTTCAAACAAGTCTGCACCACGACCTGCACAGTCTCCAACATTGTCTCCAACCAAGTCTGCAATTACAGCAGGGTTTCTTGGATCATCTTCAGGAATTCCTGCCTCAATTTTACCTACCAAGTCTGCACCAACATCTGCAGCCTTTGTAAAAATTCCTCCGCCTAATTGCGCAAACAATGCAACAAATGAAGCACCAAAACCATAACCAACAATCAAGAATGGAATTTCTTTAATATCAAAACCAGCTTGCTGCAACAGGAATATCATAAAAGAAACACCTAACAAAGACAATGCAACAATTGCAATTCCTGATATTGCTCCTGATCTTAATGAAACCTGCAGAGCGTTGTTAAGACTTTTTTCTGCAGCAGCAGTTGTTCTTGAATTTGCCCTGACTGCTATCCACATGCCTATAAATCCTGACAATGCAGAACTAAATGCACCGAACAAAAATGCCATGGCAGTTATACTGCCCTCTACTGTTTTTCCAAGATAAGAATAAACTGCAAAAATTAAAATTGCAAGAATAACTGATAATATACTTATTGTCTTGTACTGCCTTTTTAAAAATGCATTTGACCCAACTTTTATTGCATTGGTAATTTCCTTCATCTTTTGATTGCCTTGATCAAACTTAAGAAGATTTCTTGTCAAGAATAATGCAAATAACAATGACAAAATTCCTATTATCCAAATCAAGGCTGTGTAAACCATCTTAAATTTTTTTTGAATTAGGTTGTTTATAAATCTTATGCAGTAGCCGGGATTTGAACCCGGGCTAAAAGCTTGGGAAGCTCTCGTACTACCAGACTATACTACTACTGCTTATTTGTTTAAATATTAGTTTGTATTTTTATTAATTGCTATTCTTAAATGGTTAAAAATTTTTATATATACTCTAAGGTTTTTTATAATCATGGCTAAGAAGGGAAAAAAAGGAGCTTTAAATAATTTAAGGCTAGAGGTTAAAAAAGAATCCAAAGATTTATTTGATGGCAGTAGAAAACTTAATTTTGGTCATTTTTTCTTCAGCTTAGGGATTTTATTAGTTATCTTATTTACAATTGCAGAACCTAACCAGTTAAGTGCTGGAAAAGGAGTTATCTTATTATTGCTGGGGGCTGTTGTAGGGTTTTTAGATGTCAGCAAGAGAGAAGCTCCTTATTTTTTACTGGCTTCAATCGGCTTAATTTTAGTCAGCGCTGCACCTGTGCAGGTTATCAATTATTTTAATATAGGTGTTTACTTAAGGGCAGCTTTGCTTAACATGTCAATATTCCTGAGCTTAGCTGTAGTAATGGTATCTTTAAAGATTATATATAGAATTTATTTGGAAAGCAAATAAGAAGCCTTTTAGAAAAAGCCTTCAGGGAAAAAACGAAAAAGAAAACCTCGGAAAATAGATTAAAGAATTATTTTATTCAAAACTATTGTCTTTTATTTCTTTTATCAAATTAATTTCTACTACCTTTACACTTTCTTTAGAACAATAAGGGCATGTATTGTTAATAAGCCTGCCAGTTCTTGTAAATTTAAAGCCGCATTCCTCACAGTAATATCTCTTTTTTTCCTCGCTTGAATTTGAAATATTGCTTTTTAATTCTTCAATTGTGCTGCTTACTTCCTTCATTCTGCCTAAACAAGAATTGCAAACCATTGAGCTACTGTTTGGACTTTCTCTTTTTAATTCAGAAGGATGAACTTTCTTCCTGCATTTCCTGCAAACTACCAACTGGGCGTCTTCAAGCATATCTTTGCTATATTTTCAAGATTTTTAAGGTTTATTGTGATTTTGAAGGATATATCTTCCATCTATTACAAATTTTTCAGGGTCTTTTACCGTGAATTCAACAAAAGCTTCATACTCTGGAAATACAAAACTTCGCGGCTTGCCTTTATCTTGGTACTTCTTGCCTATTAAAGAATAAAAGAATTCTATAAAAGCTTCATAGCAAGGTATCACAAAACTTCGTGATTTCCCTGTACTTTGATATCTTTTTCCCTTTAAAAAATCAAAGTAATGCTTTTCTCCTTCTTTTTCTTCTTTATCATTTCCAAAGGCTTCATGGCTAACACATGAAAAAATAGATTCTCTTGCTTTATTATTAATACAGAACTTATTCAACAAAAATGATCCAAGGCCTCTTTCAAGCAGTCTTTCTGTTTTATAAACTCCATCTTCACCAGAAAGAGTAGAGTCTATGAAAAGAGCATTTAAATTGGAAACAGCTTCCTGGTTCTTTTGCACTATATCAAGTACTTGTGCTAAATCCTGCAAATTAAATGCTTTTACTTCACCTAATCTTCTTTTTCTCCCCTGAAAAAAATTTGAACACTTCCTATAATTAGTTTGAATTTTGAAAGCTACCTTGTCTAATTTAGGTATAAATAGGCAACCTGTATCAATTAATATATCTTCTAAAGTCCCCACCTATATTATCTATGTAAACCTGTTTTTAAGTATTGTTATATCAAAAACTTATTAAATTACAAACTCTTAAGCAAAATAATGCAAGAGGTGATTGCTTTTATTTTGGTAGGAGCTTTAGGAGGATTAGTCAGGGCTTTATATGGAATAATGAAGGCTGTTGCCAAAAACAAGACTATCAGCATTGGTTACTTTTTAACCACAATTATTATTGCGGGAGCTATTGGAGGTATTCTCGGAAGCGTGTTTAATACACAATATAACATAGCTGCTCTTACTGGATATGTTGGAACTGATATCTTGGAAAATGTCTTTAAAGCTACTTTAGAAGGGAGTGTTTTCATAAGAAAATGAGTGAATTAACTATAGCTGTTGTTTTTGGGATATTAGGAGGGGTAGTCAGGCTGTTAGTTGATTTAATAAAATCATACCAGTCAAAAAAGAAAATTGACTCTAAAAAATTCGGGTTTTACGCAATATTAGTTATTGCTTCTGGAGCTTTTTCTGGAATACTTTTTGGATTTGCAAAACAGCTTAGCTTTTTAGGAGGTTATGCTGGGATGGATTTAATTGACGGTTATTACAAGCATTTCACGAGAAAGAAATTCAAGATACGTTTTGATATTGAAAAAAATTAAGAGGTGAAATCATGAAACAAAATTTGGGAAAATTAGACAGGATTTTTCGATTTTTGCTTGGAGTCTGGTGGCTAAGTTCTTATGCACCACACTTTAGTTTGGGATGGGCAAATTGGATAGTTCACGCTGTTGGATGGATAGCACTTTTGGAAAGTCTAATCGGTTGGTGCTTGCTGCATAATTATCTTGGAATAAACAACAAAAACCAGTAATTTTTTTTCTTTTTTTCTTTTTAAAGAACAATACTGACGGCGGAATAATCAAAAAGTTTGACTACCCAGCATAACTATAAAGTATATTTTTAGCTATCTTCTATAATGATATCTTTTTTCTTCTCTTTGCCCATATTTTTTTCCTGGAAATGAAACTCTCTGAAAAGGTCTTCTTCTTTCCATATTTCTTTCAAAATAAACTTTTTTAAATTTAGGGACTTCTTCTTTTTTAATTTGGATTCTTCTGTTGCTTAGTACATTATCAAAATTGGAATAATCTTTTTCAATTAAGAGAGTAATAGCTTCTCCCATTTCTCCAGCTCTCGCAGTCCTTCCTATCCTATGAATATATTCGTCAGAAGTTTTCGGAACATCATAGTTATACACGTGAGTAATATTTGGAATATCCAAACCCCTTGCAGCAACATCAGTTGCAACTAAAACTCTAATATTTTCACTTTTCAATTGATTTAAAGCCTGCTGTCTTCTGTTCTGAGTTAATCCCCCATGAATTCCCATTACTTTAATTCCTTGTTTTCTCAGGTTTCTTGTTAATAAATCAACTTCTCTTCGTGTTGCACAAAAAACCAAGGCTATCCCAAAAGTTTCTTTTTTTAATAAATGAACCAGCAAAGAAAATTTCTCATAATATTCTAGGCTATAGTAAATCTGTTTTAATTTTTCTGGCTCAACATATTCTGAGCTTTTGATAATTATTGGATTTTTAAGGTGCTTTTTTAAAATATGATTTACGCTTTCTGATAAAGTTGCACTGAATAATAACGTCTGCTTCTCTTTTGGCGTATGTGCTATTATTCTTTCTACAACATTGATAAAACCTATATCAAACATTCTATCAGCTTCATCCAGGACTAAATATTTTATATTTTGAAATGAAATTGTTTTTCTGCCCAGGTGATCCTGTATTCTTCCAGGAGTTCCGATGACAATATCTGCTTTTTTGATGTCTCTAATTTGAGGTTCAATACCAACTCCCCCATAAATGCTTACAGCCTTAATTTTAGAATATTTTCCAAAATTATTTAATACTTGGGTAACCTGCACGCATAATTCTCTTGTCGGAGTCAAAATTAAGACTTGAAGTCCCTCACCCGGCTTTATTTTTTGTAAAATAGGCAATCCAAAAGCAGCTGTTTTGCCAGATCCTGTTTTTGACTGCCCAAATATGTCTTTTCCTTCTAGAATAGCTGGAATACATTTATTCTGGATTTCTGTGAATTCAGTATAACCCATTTCCTTTATGGCTTTTATTAAATTCGAATTTAACTTTAAATTGTTTAGGTCCATGTAAAAATTCAATATCTACCTATTTAAAAAGCTGAACTTTTCAAGAAATCATAAAAATGCTTCCACAGTAACCCTACCAAATTGGCTAATTTTCCTTTATCTTACTTCTTCTTTTGAGTCAACATATACTTTTACTTTCAGAATGTTTTGTTTCAAATTATCAAGGTTATTTTTTACAATATCCCAGACCTTTTCTAAGTTAACTTGAAAATATCCATGAATAAAAATATCTCTTGTTCCAGAAATATTTTTCCATTCAATTTCGGGATATCTTTCTTTTATGTCATCTGATATATGTTTAACAGCTTCGCCGATTATTTCAATTTCCCTTATAACAGCATCCTGGATTAGTCTATTTTTTATAAATTCTTCTTTTGATATACTTTTTGTGAATTTCTTTATATTTTCAATGCTTTCTATAATATCTTTTAAAAATAATCCTTCTTTTCTTTTCATAATATTTTCACTTCTTCATTTAATATAATATTTTTGAGTTCTGGTCTAATTAATTTGTATTCAACTAAATCAACTTTTTTTTTCAAGGCATCTTCTAATTCTAATTTTATTCCAACGAAATCAAATAAATTTACTTTTTTTGGAATGTCTGCTAAAATATCAATATCACTATTTTTCTTTTGCTCTCCACGGGCATAACTCCCGAAAATACCTGCTCTTTTTACTCCATGTTTTTTTAGAATTTTTATTATTATCGGCTTTAATTTTTCTATAGCTTTATTTTTCTTTTCTATATTTTTTAGATTAAGCACTTTATCTGCTTCTTTTTCCTTGAAAGATAATTCTTTTTTAGATAAATTAATGCCAAGATATTCTCTTTTTTTAGATACCTTATTTTTATTTCTTATAGATATAACTCTGTAAAAATACTTTTTTCCATTTCTTTCCTTGATTTCTGTATAAACCATCAATTTTATACGTCTACATTATTTATAAAGTTTTCTATGTAGACGTACAGCTTGAGAATTTAATATTTTTATGTTTTTAATCAAAAATTTTATGCTCCCACCGGGATTTGAACCCAGGTATCGAGCGTTCCCCGAATATCTCGAGAGGCTCGCGTCCTTTCGGTTTTATTAAAATAACCGGACTAGACTATGGGAGCATAAAATAAAAAGCTTTATATTATATTTTAAACCTTTCTAAATTGATATGCCTAAATTAATAAGCAGACTTGTTGTCTTAATATTAATCCTGTTAGTAATAGGGGCTTATTTTGTCAAGACGTATAACAATTATAATCTAAAGAACAAGGATGATTTAATAAGTTTTGCCAAGGTTTATTCTGGTTGGGTTTACAGCGTTTTTACTAATGTAAAAGACATTACAGGAGAGGTTACAAAAAAAGAATGGCTTCCAAAAAATAACCAGACTAACTCTTCCTAAAATGAATTTCATAAGAAGCCTTTTAGGAAAAGCCTTCAGGGAAAAATAAAAAATGAATTTCATAAAAAAAATATTTGAAGGAAAAACCGACAATTTAGTACATAAGCAGTTCAAGAGATTTGGAAAGGGAGTTTATGAAAACAGGGCTGTTGTTGAGGTAAAAAAATCAAAAAGTTCTGTAAAAGTAAAAACCAGCTTTGAGTTTGCAGAAGATTTTGCAAGATTTTTAGCAAATACTGTTAAAGACAAGGCAAAAGTTTCCGGTGGAATAATTACTAAAAAAGATATAAGAAAAGAATTAAATTTTGATGTTCAGATGAAGCAGTTTGCAGGAGTAAAGACATTTTTGATTGATAATGAAATAGACAAAGATTCATTAAACAATATTTTCAATAAATTTTCAGATGCCTTATTTTTATTGAGCTTTGCAACAGATTATGGAACTTTAAAAGTAAAAGTTAAATCTCCTAAGGCTGCAAAGCCTGGAAAAGACAATGAAGTTAAAGCAGATTTCTGCACTTTTACAGCTAAGGACTTAAATTTTATCAAGGAATTTGCTTTTGATGTAAATGAAAATTTTTCTGAATTAAAAATAAACCATACTTTTACCATTAATGAACTAATTGTAAGCGATAAAGACATGGATAATCCTGCAATGGCAAGAGAAAATGCCTTAAGGAAAGGAAAAATAAAAAGAATGTTAAACATTGATGGAAAAATAATTGAAAAAGAAATAAATTTTGAAGCTTAGATTAACTGCTTTTCTTTTTTCAATAACAAACTTCTTGTAAACCAGTACATTGCATACAGCTCAAATGAGAAGGGAAAGTAACCCAGATAACCTAAAATTGGCATTTCAAATATTTTAAAGAAACCTACAAAAGGAATATTATAATACCATTTTGTTGTAGCCCAGTAATTCCAGAATTCCCAAAAAAATCCTAAAATAATTCCTGCCAATAACAATGAAAATGGTATTGCCAGCTTTCTGTCCTTTAAGTGCTGTATTATTGACGGCTGCTTGTGCAAATAATTTATTGGGTCTAATAAAAAGAAAAAAGTACTCCAGATTAACGGGTAAAAATAATTTGGATATACTACTGGCAGTATAAAAGAAATTATTCCTATTCCAAACATTACATGGATAAACCTTTTTGTAATATTGTGCTTCTTTTTTAATTTTTTATTATCAAACAAATGAACTGACTTAATTAGCTCAACTGTTTCAAAAAAAGCAGGGAGAACTGTTGAGAATGAAAGTGTTTTTATTATTACTGCAATTCCATATGGGAATATTGTTCCTAGGCTTTTATATTCCCAATTTCTTGCTGCAAAGTTTATTAGTTCAAATGTCCACCAGAACAAGGCACTTAATATAATTAACCCTAAAAACTGGTAAGGCCTGTTGGATATCAAAGAATTTCTACTCAATTTGTAAACCAAAGCATCTACTAAAAAAATATAGCCAAACCAGATTAAAGGAAAGTACAAAGTCCCCATATCAACATATCTGTAAAAGAAATTTATCTCAACTAATAATATCAATAATATCCCTAAAAACCCGTACTTTCTGAACATTATTCTATCTAAAAATTATTATTAATATAAACTTTTCTTTATTCATATTTGCTTAATTCCAGCCACTTAGGATTTGCCAAAGTCCATTTAATTGTTTTTTCCAATGACTGCTCAAATGTCATTGGGATATTCCAACCCATTTCTTTCATTTTAGTTCCATCAAGAGCATATCTTAAGTCATGACCTGGCCTGCTTGAATGAAAGTCCACCATTTCATATTTTAACTCTTTTCTTAGGACTTTTGCGATGAATTTTGCCATTTCCAAATTATCTACTTCTCTTTCACCCACTATATTATACTTATCCCTGTTTTTTCCCTTGTCTAATAAGAACATAATTGCTGCTGCAACATTTCTGGCATGTATCCAAAATCTTGAACCTGCTTTTGTTTTTGTAGGATCTGAATGGATTATGACTTTTTCACCAGCTAGAATTTTTCTTATTGTCATGGGAATAAATTTTTCAGGATGCTGCCTCTCGCCAAAGACATTCATCGTGTTTGTCAGAACTATTGGTAATCCATAAGTATTAGCATAGGCTAGACAAAGCATCTCCCCACCTGCTTTTGTTGCGGAATATGGATTTGTAGGGTTATGCCTATCCCATTCTTTATAAAAAATACCTTCTGGTGCAGGGCCAAAAACTTCATCAGTATTAAAAAAATTGAATTTTTTTAAGCTTTTACATTTCCTGGCAAAGTCTAGTAGCCTCATTGTACCAATGACATTCGACATTACAAACGGCTCTGGATTTTTTATGCTGTTGTTGACGTGACTTTCAGCACCCAAATGAAAAATATACTCAACATCCCCTATCTCTTTCGCAATTCCTTCCTCAATTGGTCTAGTAAAATCATGAGTTAAAATTAAAACCCTTTTTTCATTGAAGGTATTTATATCTCTTAACCTGTCTAAACCACTGCTTGCATAATTTAATTTATCTAAAACTACAATATCCCAATCTGTAAAGTTAAGAAAATGATTAACAAAATGATGCCCTATGAATCCAGCTCCTCCTGTAAGTAATATCCTTGTCATAAAAGTCCCCAAACATATTAAAGATTATAACATTTAAAAGAATTATTGTAATTTAGTATCTTCAAATAATAAGAAAATATTTCATAAATCCTGAAAATCTTTCAATATACTTGCAAACTTTTCAACAAATATGTTTACTTATATTCTATCTTACCTAAATAATTAAAAAACACAATATCTTTATTGAGGAAATGGCTGAAAATAATACTTTGGTTGTTTTTCAGGATAAAAAAATAAGAAGGATATGGCATAATGGGGGGTGGCACTTTTCAGTAGTTGATATTATTGCAGTTCTTACAGAACAAGATGAATATCTAAAAGCCAGAAAGTACTGGAATAAGCTCAGTCAAAGACTAAAAGAAGAAGGAAGTGAGGTGGTGACAAATTGTCACCAACTGAAATTACCGGCTGCAGATGGAAAATTCTATGAAACTGATTGTGCTAATACAGAAACCTTATTTAGGATTATTCAGTCTATTCCTTCACCAAAGGCAGAGCCGTTCAAGCAATGGCTTGCCAAAGTCGGCTACGAGCGTGTCGAAGAGATACAAAACCCAGAGCTTGCACAGACAAGGATGAAAGAGATCTACAGGGCAAAAGGTTATTCTGAAGAATGGATTGAAAAGAGAGTAAGGGGCATAGCCATCAGGCAAGAGCTGACTGATGAATGGAATAAAAGAGGGGTCAAGGAAGATAATGACTATGCTATTTTGACTAATGAAATAAGTAAAGCCACTTTTGGCAAGACTGTCGATGAGTATAAGAAATTCAAAGGTCTGAAAAGAGAAAATCTACGAGACCATATGACTGATCTTGAATTAATATTTAACATGCTTGGTGAAGCTTCGACAACAGAAATTGCAAGAAAAAAAGATACTCAAGGATTTCAAGAAAACAAATCTGCTGCCATGAAAGGTGGTAAGATTGCTGGTGATGCAAGAAAGAAACTTGAATTAGAAACTGGCAAAGATATAACTACTTCAGAAAATTATTTAGCAGAACCTGAAAAGAATAAGAGAAAACTCATAGCTGAAAAATGATTTATTATACAATTTTGATGTTTAGTATCTTCCTATCAAACCATCGAAAATTCCCTTTAAAAAAGAAGGAATCAAGCCAAACTGCTTTCTGAAAATAAATAAGAAAAACTGAACTGGAAAGATTAATAGGAAGTTTATAATTAAAAATAAAAAAAATCTTAATGCATTAACATTTTTTTTCATCATCAAGAACCTGTTTCTTGTCAGCTGATAAACAACAAATTTATTTTTTTCCCCACCTGAACTTCCATATTGCTTGTGCCATACTTTTGCTTTTGGATTTATCATAACTTTGTAGCCTTTTTTCATTGCCATAAACAATACATCTTCAGTTTCTGCATAAGCAAAAAACCTGTTATCATATTTTCCTAGTTCTTCAAAAATATCCTTGTTAAACATCAAGATGCAGGCATCGCAGTATTCACCAAATTTTAATTCCCTAATTTTATTTTCATTTTTTAACGGCTTTCCTATGCCTGTGAAGAAATTTATCTTTCCGCCAAAAGCATCTATTTTATCTTTATTTATGAAACTATAAATTGAGCCGCCAACAAATGCTATTTTTTCATCACTTTCAATTAAATCTAAAAGTTCTTTTACAGCATTTTTGTCTATAATAATATCAGGATTCAACAAAAGAACATATCTTGTTGTTATATGCCTTAAAGATTCATTAACTGCTCCAGTAAGGCCTATGTTTTTATCATTTTTTATGAGTCTTATTTCCTTATTTTCTTCTAATCTTTTAAAGAACTCATCCCTGGGAGAATTATTATCCCATACAACTATATTAAAGTCATTAAATGTTGAATATTTTAGGTTTTCAATTAATTCAACTGTATCTCTGCTATTTTTGTAATTTACTATTAATATAGTAAGCCTTTTCATAAGAAATACTTTTTTTATTATATTTTTAAGATTAATGGATAAAACGATATGTTTATAAATGAAAATTTTCTTTAAAACTTTACCCTCTACGTATATAATCAGTCGCTAATTCTAGGAAGAAGCCTTTTAGGAAAAGCCTTCAGGGAAAAACGACGGAAAAGGCTTATAAAAAGAAAATCCAGCAAAAGTAAGATATGTCAAAGTACAGCAAACCAAGAAAAGGAAGCATGCAAGTCTGGCCTAGAAGCAGGGCTAAAAAGTCTTATGCAAGGATAAGGAACTGGGTTGATAATAATACTAATTTAAAGCTTCTTGGGTTTATTGGATATAAAGTTGGAATGACTCAGGCAATGGTAAAAGACAATACTGTTAATTCAATGACTAAAGGAAAGAATATTGCTGTTCCTATCACGATTATAGAGTGCCCTTCTTTAAGCGTTCTTTCTTTAAGATTTTACAAACAACATTTTGACGGGTTAAAGCTTATTTCTGAGGTTTTTTCAAAAAATGTCGACAAGGAATTAAAAAGAAAAGTCATGACTGGAAAGAAAAATACTGCTATTCCTAAAGAATTTGATGAAGTTAGAATTGTAGTTTATACAAAGCCAAAATTAACTGGGGTAGGCAGAAAAAAACCTGAAGTGTCTGAAATGAAAGTTGGAGGAAAAGATCTTGAAGAAAAAACAGCCTTTTTAAACAGCCTTCTTGACAAGGAAATAAAAATAAATGATGTTTTCAAGGAAGGCCAATTATTAGATCTGCATGGAGTTACAAAAGGAAAGGGCTTTCAAGGACCAATAAAAAGATTTGGAGTTGGAAGAGTGGCTCATAAGTCAAAGAAAAAAGTAAGAGGAATAGGTTCAGTAGGACCATGGCATCCATCAAGAGTAAGAAGCACTGTTGCACAGCCAGGAAAGATGGGATTCCATCAAAGAACTGAGTATAATAAATTACTGTTAAAAATAGGGAACAATCCAAAAGAAATAGAAAATGCAGGCGGGTTCAGGCAATATGGGGTTGTAAAAAATAATTATGTTTTAGTCAGTGGCTCTGTTGTAGGCACTTACAAAAGGCCAGTTATAATGACGGAAGCTGTAAGGCCTAAAAAAAGAGTGCAAAGTTTTGAGTTAGTGTCATTAGGATTGAATATTAAAAAATGAAAGCAAGCTTATATTCTTCAAATGGAACAAAGAAAGGAACTGTTGAACTGCCCAACCAGTTTGACGAGCCTGTGAGGAATGATTTAATTCATAGGGCTTTTTTAGCTATAAGAGCTAATAAACGACAAAGGTATGGTACAATGCCTCATGCTGGTGAGAGGGTTTCTGCAAAATTATCAAGAAGAAGAAGAAAGTACAAGACAGCTTATGGAAGAGCAATGTCAAGAGTACCAAGAAAAACCTTGTGGAAAAGAGGAAGGCAGTTTGGATGGGTAGGTGCTTATGCTCCTGGCATGTATAAGGGAAGAAAAGCTCATCCTCCTAAGGCTACAAAAATACTTAGCCAGAAAATAAATATAAAAGAAAACAGGAAAGCAATAAGAAGCGCCTTGAGTGCTTCTGTAAATGAAAATTTTGTTAAGGAAAGGGGACATTTTTTCAAGGAAGTGCCTATTATATTTGATGAGGACTTTTATGATTTAAAGAAAACAAAAGACCTTTACAAACTGTTAATAATATTAGGGTTTGAAGAAGAAATTAACAGGATAAAGATTAAAAAAGTAAGGGCAGGAAAAGGAAAAAACAGGGGAAGAAGATACAATTACAAAAAAGGGCCTTTATTTGTT
Source organism: Candidatus Woesearchaeota archaeon (assembly GCA_016185635.1). Classification (GTDB taxonomy): domain Archaea; phylum Nanobdellota; class Nanobdellia; order SCGC-AAA011-G17; family JACPIM01; genus JACPNF01. The sequence goes on along the minus strand of JACPNF010000077.1, from coordinate 28,244 downwards.
TTAGGAAAAAGTAATAAGGTATTATCAAAAATTTTAAGCTCTATTCAAGGAACAGAGGCAGTCTTAGCAAACAACCTTAATGTTGATTTATTAGCTCCTGGAGGAATGCCTGGAAGACTGACTTTTTTCACAAAAGACGCTGTTGAATTAATCAAAAATAAAAATTTGTTTACAGAACATGTTGTACATGAAGAAAAGAAGCTTTTAGAAAAAGATAATACAAAAGAAACTAAGAAAGAAGAGAAAATTAAAAAAATCATGAAGGCAAAGAAGTAAAATGGAAAATATATTAAAATATCCAGTTTCAACTGAAAAAGGACTTAAGCTTATGCAGGAAGAGAATAAAATTATATTTATAGTGGAAAGAAAGGCAAGAAAAGCAGATATAAAAAAAGCAATTGAAGAAATGTTCAGTGTAAAGGTTGAGAAAGTAAATACTTTAATTGGGAGAGAAGGAAAAAAAGCTTTTATAAAATTACACAAAGACAACAATGCGATGGATGTTGCAACAAAATTAGGACTAATGTAAAATGGGAAAGAGAACATTAACAAGGAAGAGAGGAAGCGGAAGCCCAATATTTGTAGCTCCTTCACATAGATACCTTGCTGATGTTAGGCACAGAGGATATGACAAAATTGAAAAAGAATCTGTGCTGAAAGGAAAAATAGTTGACTTAGTTAAATGCCCAGGGCATACTGCTCCATTGGCTAAAGTTGTTTATGACAACAACGAAGAGGCTTATATAATAGCACCAAATGAGGTTAAAACTGGAGATATTGTTGAAACCGGCATAAAATCAAGCTTAAATAAGGGAAGCGTACTTCCCTTGAAACAAATTCCTGAAGGAACTTTAATATATAATATAGAGAGCTCTCCTGGAGACGGTGGAAAATTCTGTAGGGCAGCTGGAACATTTTCAAAAGTAGTAAGCGCTAGCGAAGATTTTATTTTAATTGAACTGCCTTCCAAGAAACAAAAAAAGTTTAATCCTGAATGCAGGGCAGCAATAGGGATCATATCCGGATCTGGAAGGACTGAAAAATATATTGTAAAAGCAGGAAAACAACATCATATAATGAGAGCAAGGGGAAAATACTGGCCAAGAACTTCTGGAGTAGCTATGAATGCTCTTAATCATCCTTTTGGAAGCGGAAGGGGACGTGCGCATTCAAAGATAAGAGTTGTTGCAAGAGGAACTCCTCCTGGAAGAAAAGTAGGAAAAGTAGCTGCAAGGAGAACTGGAAGAAAGTAAAATGACTAATTTAATTCAAGAAGTGAATCTGGAAAATTATATCATTTTGCCAGAAATAACTAGTGGAAACTACTGGGATAACCACCCTACCTTGGGGATAGAAATAATGGAATTATCACATAGAGATAAAAAACACCCTCAAACAAAAGAAGCATTAAAGCAAGAAAGATCTTTTATGTTAAATCCAAATGAACTTGTAGAAGCTATTGGATTATTAAAATCAGAAGAAGTTGTTTATAATGGCAAGGGAAACAGAATTTCAAATGAACTAAAAAAGAGATTTTTGGATGAATTAATAGCATTAAAAAATCCTTGGAGAGGAACAAGACTTGATCATCAATATTCAATAATTACTGGGCATTTGTATGGGGTGAGTACTCATCAATTTGATTCTTCAGGAAAATTAATAGAAGTGTTAATAGGTTTAGATGAAAATACTTTAATGGAAGACAGAATTTCGGGAATAGATTTCGATGATTGGATAAAAAACCCAAATCAAAGTGGTTTGCCAAGAAAAAATGTGAAAGAAGGAAGGTTATATTATTGGAAACCAAGAGAAGGAAAAGTCGCTGGGTTTGGTGCTGATGCTTTCAGGGCTGACCTGGTCTGCGATGGCAATCCTTTGGGCTCGGGTGCTGACCTCGGGGTACGTCGGGCAAAAATTTTAGACAGGGAAACTATTTATCAAATAAAACACCAAAAAGAGATAAAATCAGAAGAAAAACCAAAAATATCTGAAGAAGAAAAGAAAGAAAGAATAAGAAAAATAGGTGGAAGCTATCTACAAGATATTTTTGAGATGGGGAGAGGGATAGATTTGGATTAAAATGGCAAAAGAATCATTATTCAAGGGAAAAACTGAGAAAGAGTTTGCAGGAATTAGTACAGCTGACTATATGAAATTAACAAATGCACGGCAAAGGAGATCATTGAAAAGAGGGCTTACTGAACAGCACAAAAAACTTCTTGCAAAAATTAAAAAATATAATGAAGGATCCATCAAGAAAAATATAAAGACCCACTGCAGGGACATGATTGTAGTTCCTGAAATGCTTGGCACTACTATTTTTGTCCATACTGGAAAGGATTTTGTTCCTATTATAATGACTGTTGAAATGCTCGGACATTATTTAGGCGAATTTACTTTAACAAGGAGAAAAGTACAGCACTCTGCTCCAGGTGTAGGAGCTACAAAATCAAGTGCTGCCACAACAAAGAAATAAACATGACAGATAAAACAATTGCAAGAGTGAAGGGAAACGACATGCCTATTTCGACAAAGCACGCAATTGAAATATGCAGCTTTATCAAGGGAAAAGATGTTGCAAAAGCAAAAAGCATACTAACATCTGTAATGGACCAAAAATTTGTCATACCTTTAAAGAGATTCAAGCACAAAAGAGGACATAAAAAAGGAAAAATTGGACCTGGGTTTTATCCTGTAAAAGCTTCAAAGTATTTTGTAGGCTTGTTGAATACACTTGAAGCAAATGCAAAAAACATTGGATTAAATGCGGAAGGATTAGTTATTGACAAAGTAATTGCAAACAAAGGTCCAAAAGCATGGCATTACAGCAGGCACAGGGGGAGAGTAATGAAAAGAAGCTGCGTAGAAATTTTTGCAAAGGAAGCTTTTTTGAAAAAAAACCTTCAGGAAAAAACTGGTGAGAAGAGCTTCAACAAAACTGAGAAAGCTAACAAAGAAAATGTTCCTGCAAAAACTGAGGAGAATGAAATTAAAAAATGAACATAGATTTAGATAGATTATCTGAAGAAAATCCAAGAGTACATAAGTGGATTTCTACAAAATTAAAAAACCTAAAGAGAGAATATGAAGAAATAAAAGAAGCAGAAGCTCCAGAAAATTATGTTCTTTTACCAGCAAATGATTCCCATCAAGTTGATATAGGGGTTGGATTAAGGAGATTGTGTTTTTCTCCTTTAATCAGTACAATTCAAGAGGAATTGGGCTTAAACTTAAGAGATAATGAGCAAGGATTTATTGGAACTATAAACCATGAACAGGCAATAGCAATTAATTCAGGTTTTGGAGGTTTTACTCTTCCTCTTTATATTGGTGTTGAATTTTTAAGAACATTAAGGGATGGCTCAGAAGGAAAAATAAAAGTTTACAATGGAAACGGAAAAAAAATAAATAAAAAAAGATTAGAAATGGAATTTAATGATGTTGCAAAACCAAAAAGTCCTTGGAGAGCAGAATGGTTTGAAGACATGTATTCTTTAGACAGCAAGAGAAATCTTCAAGTTACTTGTTCTAGGTTTAATTCCAAAGGAGGATTAGTTAAGGTTACTGAACCTTTAGGTTCAGATACATTAATGGAAGACAGGCTTCCAGGAATAAATTTAGATGATTTTTTAAATAATCCTACGCCTCAAAGACTGCCAAGAAAAAATGTGAAAAAAGGAAATTTATATTATTGGAGACCAAAAGAAGGAAGAGCTGTTGGGTTTGTTGTTAATGTTGGTGGGGTTTATCTGCTTTGTAGTGGCAATCCTTCATACTTGAATGCTGACCTCGGGGTACGCCATGCAAAAATTTTGGAGAAAACAAGATGATTGAAAGGCAGTTTGTAAACCAGAAAGTAAAGGAATACCAGATTCAGGAATACATAAAGTCAAAGCTGGTTGGTACTGGATATTCTCATACTGAAATACAAAGAACTCCTTTGGGTGAAAAGGTAATTATATACACGACAAGACCAGGCCTTGTTGTAGGAAGGAAAGGAGAAAATATCAAGCAATTAACTACTGTTTTGAACAAGAGATTTAATGTTGAAAATCCACAGATAGAGATTGGAGAATTAATTAATCCAATGATTGACGCAAATTATGTTGCTGACAGAATATCTTCCACATTAGTAAGGTTCGGATCAAAAAGATTTAAATCAGTAGGGTATAAAACTTTACAGCAGATTCTTGACAGCGGAGCATTGGGTGCTGAAATTGTTATATCTGGAAAAGTTCCAAGCGCAAGGGCAAGATCATGGAGATTTTCAGCCGGGCATTTGAAAAAATCAGGATATATCTCACAAAATGAAGTCAAGAGGGCTGTATCTACTGCCAACTTAAAGTCTGGAACCATAGGCATCAAGGTCAGCATAATGACTCCTGATATTGTTCTGCCAGACAAGATATTAATTTTAGATAATGAAATGAACCTAATTGAAAAAGAAACAGGAAAAAAAGTTGAGGTAAAAGAAGAAGCAGAGAAAATTGCAGCAGAGCTTTCCTTAGAAGTGGAAGCACCAAAAGACTCTGAAAAAAAGGAAACTAAAAAAAGAAAAAAGAAAGCCGAAGCAAAAGAACCTGCACCAAGTGAAGAAGCAAAAGAAACAGAAGTGGAAAAAGAAACTGCAAAAGAAGAAATACAAGAACTTGTAAAAGAAGAAATACAAGAAACTAATGAGGATAAGGCTAAAGAAGAATGAAGTTTGAAGAACTGAAGAAAATGGATCAAGAGAAATTAAAGACTAAAATACTTGACTTAAGAAAAGAGCTTATAATACTTAATTCAAAAAGGGCAAGAGGAACTACCTTAGAAAAACCAGCCCTGATTAAAAATACTAAAAAAACAATTGCAAAAATATTAACAATATTAAATTCAAAGCAGGGTAAAATACAAAAAACCCAGGAGGTTGCTAAAAATAATGACTGAGGTCTGTCCAAAGTGCGGTTTACCAAGAGATTTGTGTGTTTGCCAGACAATTGCAAAGGAAAGCCAGAGGATAACAATAAATGTTGACAAAAGAAAATTTGGCAAATTAATAACAGTTGTTTCAGGGATAAACAAAAAGGAAATAAACCTTAAAGACCTGGCAAAAAAGCTAAAGTCAAAGTTTGCATGCGGCGGAACAGTAAAGGAAGAAAACATAGAGCTGCAGGGGGATCACTCAGAAAAAACAAGGGAAGAACTGATCAAGCTTGGTTTTTCACCAGAGTCTATTGAAGTAAGAAGACGTTAAAAAATGAACTTAAAAGATTTTTTGAAGACTGAAATGATAGGATTGAAAATGGAAGTTTTAGAAGCAAAGAACAAGAACCTTATCGGAATGAAGGGAGTTATAGTAGATGAAACTAAAAATACTTTAGTGATAAAAAATGAAAAGGAAGAAATGAAAACAATACTAAAGGATCAGGTTGTATTAAAAATCCATTACAAAGGAAATGAAATAAAAGTAAATGGAGATCTTTTGCTTGGGAGGCCTGAAGACAGGTTAAAAAAATGAAAGAACAAAAATATAAATTGGGAGTAGAAGTAAAGGAGCCTGCAAAAGCATGCGAGGATGTTCACTGCCCTTTCCATAAAGGGTTTAAAGTAAAGGGAAGAATGTTTTCAGGAACCATAATAAAATTAAGTGGAGCAAAAACTGCAAGCCTTGAATTTTTCAGGCAATTTTATCTTCCAAAATATGAAAGATTCGAGAAAAGAAAGACAAGAATACATGTGCATAATCCGCCATGCATAAACATCAAGATTGGAGATGTTGTAAAGGTCATGGAATGCAGGCCAATATCAAAAATGAAAAATTTTGTGGTAATCGAAAATGAAAGCTCTTAAAGCAAGAATAACAAAGGGACTGAATCACGGAAGCGAGGTTGAAACCTGCGATAATTCAGGAGCTAAAGTAGTCAGGATTGTATCTGTAAAGGGAAGCGGAAGCAAGACAGTAAGGGGAAGAAAACCAAGATGCGGATTAGGCGACTTAGTTTTGGTATCTGTTGTAAAAGGAGACAGCGCAATGAGAAAACAGGTTGTACCTGCAGTGATAGTAAGGCAGAGAAAAGAGTACAGAAGAAAGGACGGAATAAGAATAAAATTTGCTGACAATGCTGTTGTAATATTAAAAGATGACAAGGGAACTCCAAAAGGAACTATGTTCAAGGGAGCTATAGCTAAGGAGGTAGCTGAAAGATGGCCTGCAATCGCAAAGGTTGCAGATATACTTGTATAAAATGGTAATTGATTTAAGATTTGGCAAAGGAAGAGAAGATGAATTAAAAGACTTGGAAAGTTTTTTGTCAGCTAAAAATATTCCTCTTGAAACTGTAAAAGAAAGATTAGGGGCTTGCAGGTTTGAAACTTTTTTTGCTGAGCTTTGTAAACTGAAAGAACTTTTGGGTATGGCTAAAACTACTGCAGGAGAAGGAGACCTTGTCAAAACAGGTTATATATTAGGTGCTGGGGCAAAAGTACAAAAAGATAGAGTATATTTCGCTTTATTAGATCCGGAAAACTTTTTTCCCATATTATTTAATATCCAACTTTATCCCCACTTAGATGCTTTAAAGGATTATATTGTGGAAACTTACGATAAAGGTGTAGAAGAATGTGAAAAAATCCTAAAAGGAAGTGCTGAATGAGAACTAAATTTTCAAATAAATGGAAGGCAAGCAAGCAGCCAAGAAAACAAAGGAAATATGTGTATAATGCTCCTTTGCACACGAGAAACAAGTTCATGTCAAGCCATTTGTCTGAGGAACTTATGAAAAAATACAAGATAAGAAATTTTCCAGTTAGAAAAGGAGACAGCGTAAAGATAATGAGAGGACAGTTCAAGGGAAAAACAGGGAATGTAAGTTCAGTAAGCTATAAAAAAATAAAAGTTTATGTTGAGGGAGCTGAAATGCTAAAGAAAGATGGCACAAAAGCATTTTATCCAATACATCCGTCAAATTTAATGATAAAAGAATTAGATTTAAAAGACAAAGAAAGGAAAAAGGCAATAGAAAGAAGCCTTTTTGAAAAAAATCCTTCAGGGAAAAATTCAGAAAGAAGCATTTTTGAAAAAAGCTTCGGCAAAAACTTAGAAAAGCCTTCAGGAAAAAAATAAAATGAGCCACTTAAAAAGAATCAATGCACCAAAAACTTGGCCTATTCAGAGAAAGACTACAAAATTTGTAACAAAACCAAATCCGGGAGTGCACAAGCTGGATGAGGGAATGCCTATTGGAGTTATACTAAGAGAAATTCTTAATTTAGCCAAGACAAAAAGGCAGATCAAGATAATACTTAATGCAGGAAATTTTTTAGTAAACAATCAGATAAGAAAAGATTTTGGATTTAGTGCAGGAATAATGGACAGTATTTCTATACTTCTTTTGAACAAGCATTATAGGATACTGCATAATAATCTTGGAAAATTAAGTTTAGTTGAAATAAGCAAAGAGGAAGCTGAAGAAAAAACTTACAAAATAATAGGAAAAAAGATTTTGAAGAAAAATAAAATGCAGCTAAATCTTTATGGTGGAAAGAATATATTAACTCCTAAAGGGGACTATAATGTCAGCGATTCTGTAGTAATAAAAGACAATAAAATTATGAAACATCTTAAGCTTGAGAAAGGTGCTGCAATTTATCTTATTGGTGGAAAACATGCTGGGTCTAAAGCAATTTTAACTGATGTAAAAAAGTTTATCGGACCTACAAAAGATGTTATTGCATTTAAACTTAGCAATAAGGCATATGAAACTTTAGCTGACTATGCTTATGTAATTGAAATTGAAAAATGAACAAAATGAAAGAAATAAGGATAGAGAAAATCACGCTTAACATAGGTACTGGCGGACCTGGAGAGAAGCTTGAGAAAGCAATGAAGCTATTAAACAAGATAACTGGGATGAAAGTAGTAAGTACCATAACCAAAAAAAGAATACCTACATGGGACATAAGGCCAGGACTGCAAGTAGGGTGCAAGGTAACTCTTAGAGGAGAAAAAGCAGATGAGCTGTTAAAAAGACTTCTGGTAGCAGGAGCAGAAAAAATTAATAAATTAAAATTTGACAAATTCGGAAACTTTTCATTTGGAATTCCTGAATACCTTGATGTAAATGGAATAGAATATGACGCAAGCATAGGAATTATAGGATTTGATGTCGCAGTAACATTGGAAAGACCTGGATTCAGGATAAAAAGAAGAAGAAACAGAAAAAGAACTGTTCCAAAAGAGCATTCAATTTCAAAGGAAGAAGCAATTAATTTCATCAAGCAAAAGTATAATTTTGAGGTAAACTAAAAATGACTACAAAAGATTATAAAAAAGTGTTCAAGCAATTGAAGAACAAGCCTGCAAAACTAAAGAAATTCATAAAACATAATGCTCCAAAGGAAAGGAGCGTCGGCGAAATTCATAAAAAATGCAGATTGTGCGGGAGGACAGGAGCTCATGTAGGAAAATATGGGCTAAACCTATGCAGACAATGCTTCAGAGAGGTAGCACCGAGCATAGGCTTCAAAAAATACAGCTAAATGACAAACAACGATCTATTGGCTAATGCATTATCCAATATTTATAATGCTGCAAAAATTGGAAAGGAATTCTGCTTAGTCAGTCCTGTGTCAAATATCATAAAAACAGTACTGCAGATAATGAAAGACAAAGGGTATATTGGAGAGGTTACATTTGAAGAAGGAAGGGGAGGAACATTTAAGGTAAACTTGCTTGGAACCTTGAATAGGTGTGGTGCAATAAAACCAAGGTATAATGTCAAGAAGAATGAGTACGAAAAATTTGAAAAAAGATATCTTCCTGGAAAGGACTTCGGCTTTTTAGTAATCTCAACTTCACAGGGAGTATTGACCCAGGCAGAAGCGAAGGAGAAAAACATCGGAGGAAGATTATTAATGTATTTTTATTAAAGGAAGCTCTTAAAAAAAGCTCCATCACAAACTTTTGAGAAAAGTTTGAACAAAACTAACGAGAAAAAACTAAAATGGCAGAAAAGCATCTTAAAGATTTTATTGAAGTTCCTGAAGGAACTGAGGTTTCAATAGATGATTTTATAATCAAAGCAAAAGGAAAAATCGGAGAGTCAACCAAGTCTTTTGAGAATACAGGGTTGCAAATTAAAAAAGAAGGCAACAAAGTTCTTTTTTCAATTAGCGGTGATTTAAGGTCACAAAAAAAACTTCTTAATTCTTTTTTATCTCATTTCAGAAACATGATTAAAGGCGTTAATTTAGGTTATATCTATAAATTAAAGATATGCTCAAGCCATTTTCCAATGACTGTTGTTGCTGAAAAAAATAAAGTCACAATAAAAAATTTCCTTGGCGAGAAAATTCCAAGAACAGCCAGGATTTATGACGGAGTAAATGTAAAGATAGATGGGGATATTATCACTGTTGACGGTGCTGACAAAGAAAAGACATCACAATCAGGTGCAAATATAGAACAAGCTACAAGGATTACAGGAAAGGACAGAAGAAGATTTCAGGATGGCTGCTTTTTCATAGAGAAAGATGGAGAAAAAATAAGATAAAATGAGAACTGAAAAAGAACTTGTGGAACTGAGAAATGAAATGAAGAGCAACAAGCCTAAATTCCGAAGGCAGGACTGGTTCCTGAAGGGATTAAATGAAAAATGGAGAAAACCAAAAGGACTGGACTCAAAATTAAGGGCAAGAAGGAGAGGAAAAGGAGCGCATATAAGCCCAGGATACGGTTCGCCTAGCAAAGTAAGAGGACTTAGCAGAGAAGGATTAAATTTTGTTTTTGTGAGAAACTTAAAGGACCTTGATATTATCGGGAAAGATGACTTAATTGTTTTAAATGGAAATTTGGGAGCAAGAAAAAAAATAGAGATTTTAAAAAAAATCAAAGAGAAAAAACTAAAAATGTTTAATTTCAATGACCTGGAAAAAGCAATAAAGAAATTCACAGATAATTTTGAGGCAAGAAAGAAAGAAAAAGAAGAAAAGAAAAAGCAAAAAACCCAAAAAGAAAGCGAGAAAGAAAAAGCAAAACCAAAGGAAGAGATAAAAGAAACAGATGAAGAAAAGAAAAAGAGAGAACAAGAAGAGAAAAGAAGAGTACTGGAAGGAAAAGCATGAAACTGAAAACACAAAAAAGGATTGCAGCTAAGGTTCTCAAGTGCGGATTAGACAGAGTTAAGTTTGATGTTGCAAGATTAAATGAAATAAAAGAGGCAATAACAAAATCAGACATAAGAAGGCTTATTGGTATGGGTGCAATTTCATTAAAACAGAAACACGGAATATCTTCTTACAGGGCTAATAAAATAAGGTTGCAGAAAAGAAAAGGAAAAAGAAAGGGGCCTGGGTCAAGAAAAGGTACAAGACATGCAAGACTAACCAGGAAAAGAAGATGGATCCAGAAAGTACGGGTACAAAGAGGGTTTTTAAGATTATTAAAAGAAAAGAAATTAATCACAACCCAGACTAACAGGGAAATTTACACAATGATAAAAGGAAATGTTTTCAGAAGCAAGAGGCACATAAAATTATTTTTGGAGGAAAATAAGCTTTTTAAAAAGAAGCCTTTTGAGAAAAGCTTCAGCAAAACTAATGAGAAAAGTTTGAGCAAAACTAATGAACAAAAAAGCTTAGCTAAGAAATAAAATGCAGTACAAAAGAAAAAGATTAGGATATACTGATTATAAAGAAAGGCTTAAGCTAGTCAAGACAAGAAAATTAAGATTAGTTTTCAGAAAATCATTAAAAAACTTTTATGCCCAGATCATAGAATATAATGATGATGGGGATAAGGTCTTAGTTACAGCTACAACTTTTGAATTAGATAAAAAATATAATCTTGGAATACCAAGAACTAATTTGCCGAGCTCATATTTGCTTGGAGTTTTAATAGCAATAAAGGCAAAGAACAATGGTATTAAGGAAGCTATACTTGATATAGGAGCATACAGAAATGTAAAAGGTTCTTTAGCTTATGGTTTTTTGAAAGGGGCTTTAGATGGGGGATTAGATATACCTCATGAAAAGAAAGTCCTTCCAAGCGAAGATAGAATTTTAGGAAAACATATTGTAGAATATGCAAAAAAAGGAAAGAAATTCACAGGCTATAAAGTAGACATAAATAATTTAGGAAAGCATTTAAATGAGGTTAAAGACAAAATCTTAAGGGTTAAATAAAATGACAGTTGAAAAGAAAAAGTTTCCAGAAGCTGAAAAAAGCAAGCTTGAAAGTACTGGGGAAGCTTTGGCAATTGAAGAAGTAAAAGCAGTTTCTGAAGAACCAGAAGGAGTTTTGCTTAAAGAGGAAAGTACAGAAAGCGACTGGAAGCCAAAGACATTGTTAGGAAGAAAAGTAAAGACAAAAGAAATTACAAACATAGATGTTATTCTTGATGATGGCAAAAAAATACTGGAATCCCGGATTGTTGATGAACTTATGCCTACTCTTGAAGTTGAATTTATAGCTGTAGGGCAAAGCAAGGGAAAGTTTGGCGGAGGAAAAAGGTCAATATGGAGACAAACCCAAAAGAAAACTGCTGAAGGCAACAAACCAAAGTTTTCTGCCTTGGCATTTGTAGGAAACAAGAACGGCTATATAGGGATAGGATACGGCAAAGCAAAAGAAACAGTTCCAGCAAGAGAAAAATCAATAAGAAAAGCCAAGCTAAATATAATGAAGATAAGGAGAGGGTGCGGCTCATGGGCATGCAACTGCAAGGCCCCTCATTCAATACCATTTTCAGTAAAGGGAAAGTGCGGAAGCGTAATAGTAGTATTAAAACCTGCACCAAAAGGAACTGGGCTTGTAGTAGAAAAAGAATGTGCAAAATTACTTAGCTTTGCAGGCATAAAAGATGTTCATTCAATCACTTTTGGGATGTCGAGGACAAAATTAAACCTAATAAAAGCATGCATTTATGCTCTTCAGGAATTAAATGCCACAAAGATCAAGGAAGAAAATGTAAGAAATTTAGGGATAGTAGAAGGCATGGTATAATATGGAAAACAAAAGAATTGCAGTTGTGAGGATATGCGGAAAGATTGGAGTAAAGAAAGAAATAAAAGATACATTAAAAATGCTGAGGCTTTATAACAAGTATACATGCATTGTTGTGCCTTCTTCCAAAAATTATTTAGGGATGATAATGAAGATAAATAATTATGTTACCTGGGGAGAAATAGATAATAATACATTTAAGTTACTGCTAGAAAAAAGAGGAAAAATAACAAAGAAGGAAAAATTAACAAATGAATATATTGAAAACAAAACAAAATTAGATTTTAATAAATTTGCTGAAGAATACATGAGTTTTAAAAAAGAATTAAAAGATATTCCTGGACTGAAAAATTTCTTTAAATTATCACCTCCAAGAGGAGGGTTTGAAACAAAGGGAACAAAAATGCCTTTTTCTTTGGGCGGAGTTTTGGGATACAGAAAGGAAAAAATAAACGAGCTCTTAATGAGGATGATTTAAGATGCCAGTAAACAAAAGAAAGAAAAATTCAAGGCAGAGAGGATTAAGAACTCATGGGTGGGGCGCCAATAAAAAGCACAGAAACTCAGGAAATCGCGGCGGTTATGGAATGGCTGGAACAGGAAAAAGATCAGACCACAGAAAAACCATGATATTGCATGAATACGGACATGATTATTTTGGGAAAACTGGATTTCACAGGCCGCAAATATTAATCAAGGATGTTAAAATAATAAATGTGGGAGAGCTGAACAAATTTAAAGAAGAAAATATAGACTTAAAAAAATTAGGATATGGAAAATTGCTTGGCAAGGGAAACATAGACAGGAAATTTAAAATTATTATTGAAAAATTCAGCAGCCAGGCAAAAGAAAAGATTGAAAAAGCTGGCGGACAGATCTTAACTGGATAAAATGAGTTTTTTTAATCAATTAATAAATAACCTGCCTGAAGTAAAAGGCCCGAGCGAGAAACATGTTTCTTTCAAGACAAAATTAACTTGGACTTTAATAATTTTATCTGCTTTTTTTATTTTAGGTGTTGTGCCGCTTTACGGCTTGGGGCAAAATGCATTGTCACAATTTGAATCTTTATCTATAATATTAGGTGCAAGCTTTGGAAGCTTAATATCTTTGGGAATAGGGCCTATTGTTACTGCCTCCATTGTACTGCAGCTATTAACAGGATCTGGATTAGTAAAATTTGACACAACAACAAAAGAAGGAAGGGCGCATTTTCAGGGTGTCCAGAAATTAATGTCTGTAGGTTTTATAATATTTGAGGCTGTCATTTATGTTATCTTGGGGGGACTTGCTCCTGTACAAGGAGGAAACTTCTTTGCTTTGCAGCTTGCTTTAATTATTCAGTTGTTTGTTGGTGGAATGCTTATCATGTTTATGGATGATGTCCTGAACAAGTATGGCTTTGGAAGCGGGATAAGCTTGTTTATAGCTGCAGGAGTTTCTTCGCAAATATTCATAAGAATTTTATCTCCATTGACGAGAGCTGGAACTTTGGCTCTTGGCTCAGGTGAAAGCCCTGTAGGACAAATATGGGTATTTATATTTTCTTTATTAGGAAGAAATATCAAGGAAGGATTGCTTGCTGGTTTGCTGATATTTTTTACTGTGCTAATATTTGCAATCAGCGTTTATACACAAGCTATGAAGGTTGAGATTCCATTAAGTTTTGGAAGAATAAGAGGGCAAGGCATAAGATGGCCTTTGAAATTTATGTACACTTCAAATATTCCAGTTATATTAATTGCTGCTCTGTTTGCAAATGTACAGCTTTGGGCAAGATTACTTGAGGGCTGGGGTTATCCTATATTAGGAACTTTTGCAGGTAATGTACCTTCATCTGGATTAATCTCATGGCTGTTTGCACCTAACCTGCCAGCTGAAATAATAGGTGGAAGCTTCAGGCCTTTTCTTTTGCTACAGTCTTTTATTTATATAGTCATATTCGTAATAGGTGCTATAGTGTTTTCTTATTTCTGGGTACAAACTTCCGGGATGGATGCAAGCGCACAAGCAAAACAGATAATGGCTTCTGGCCTGCAAATACCTGGATTTAGGAGAGATGCAAGAGTTATAGAAAGATTACTGCAAAGGTATATATCTCCTTTAACTATCATGGGGGGAGCTCTTGTAGGATTGCTTGCTTCTTTGACAGATCTTTTAGGGGCACTTACAAGCGGAACAGGCTTGCTTTTAACTGTCATGATAATTTACAGACTTTATGAAGATATTTCAAGGCAGCACATGGAAGACATGTATCCTGCCTTAAGGGGGATGATGGGCTAAATGGTTCTTGAAAAATTTTTTAATTTCATCTTTGGATGGGCAATAAGCTTTGGAAATCCATGGACAGTAATAATAATCTCTTTTTTACTAACTTTATTAGTAAACTTAACTATAAAATTTCTTTCTGACCAGAAGTTAATGAAAGAACTTAAAGAAGAGGGTGAGAAATTCAAAAAAGAAATGAAAGAATTTAAGGATGATCCACATAAACTTATGGAAATACAGAAAAAAGTAATGGAAAACAGCTTAAATTACATGAAACAATCTATGTGGCCAACATTATTTACTTTACTACCTTTATTATTGGTGTTCCGGTGGATGGGGAATACATTTAAAAATAGCGAAATTATATTGCAATTACCATTTTCAGTCCCATTAATAGGGAAGGGACTAGGGTGGCTGGGAACATATATCTTGTTCTCATTAATATTTAGCTTAATATTAAGGAAGGTTTTGAAACTACATTAAAAAAAATGGTAAACTCAAATTTAAATGAAAGAGTAGAACTGGAAGCAAGGCCTATAGATGGAACTTTAACTTTTAAATATCCTCCCTTTGGTCCTGGAACTTATCATAGTATTGGAAACGAAATAGAACAATCAGGATTAAGAAGAGTTACTATGGCTGAGACTATTTCAATAGGTTATGATATCTTAAAACAAAACAGTAGACATTCTGAAGAAATTAAAGAAAGATTTATAGAAATACTTAAAGAAAGCCGGTTTTATGCTTTCACTGAGGTTATAGGCATTCCTGAAATTGATGGTCTTTATTTAAATGACGCACATACTAAAGCTGATGAAATAGATATTAATAATCCTGACTTGGAAAAAATATTAAGAGAAAACCAAAAGGTAAGGTTTGTTTCATTAAATGATTTCAAGCAAGGAGAGCAAACTCTTGTAGAACTTGCAAGACATAAATTTGTTATAGCCCAAGCAGGAGAAGAAGAAGCTGAAAAACTTGCAGAAATTGCTTCTATTCTTAAGAAAGCCTCTTATGTAATAACTTTAGCTAAAGTGTATAGACCTACAAAAACTGTTTCAGCTTTGGATTCTTACTGTGGCTTTGATGGCAGGTTGTGTGTCAGTGGCTACCGGAACTACGGTAGGGGTGGTTTTGCTCTTGGGAGAGGTTTAGAAAAGTAACAGAAGATTTGATAAAAATGGCAATAAGTCCGCAAGCAACAAGAAGATTAAGAAGGGTAAAGGTCAAGACACCTGGTGGAAGAGTAGTAATACATTACCTAAAAAGAAAACCAAAGTCCACAAGGTGCGGAAAGTGCAGAATAGCTTTAATTGGAATTCCAAGGGAAAGACCAGCTGTTTTTAGAAACTTATCTTTTACTGAGAGAAGGGTTGAGAGACCTTATGGTGGCAATTTATGCAGTCACTGCAGCAGAGAAATCATAATAAAAAAAACCAGTGATGTAAAGAGATATTCTTTTGAAGTTGGAAGGATATGTATTAAAACTGCAGGAAGAGAGGCTGGAAAAACCTGTGCTGTTGTTGATATATTAGGAAATAATTTTGTTCTTATAGATGGAAATGTAAAAAGAAGAAAATGCAATATTTTTCATTTAGAAACACTAGACAAGACAATAAAAATAAAGAAAAATGAAAGCACTGAAAATGTCAAAAAAGAATTAACTACACTTGGTTATGGAGTTACTGAGAAAAAGAGAACTACGAAAAAAACAACAAAAGAAAAACCAGCAAAAAAAAGAAATACTCCATCACAAGAAGCTTTTGGGAAAAGCTTCAGCAAAACTAATGAGAAAAGTTTGAACAAAACTAATGAGAAAAGTTTGACTAAGGAAGAAAAAAAGGAAACCCCAAAGAAAAAAGAACAAGCTAAAAAAGAAAAGAAAAAAACAACAAAGAAATCTAAAAAATGAAAGAAGAAATACAAAAAAAATACATAGAACTTCAGCTGTTAAACCAGCAGATAAAACAAATCCAGGAGCAATACATGCTTATGCAAAGGCAGCTGAATGAACTGGCAGCTTTGCAAAATAATTTAATGGAAATAAAGGATTCAAACAAAGAGCCTGAAATGTTTTCTTCTCTTGGCTCTGGAGTTTATGTTGCGAGCAGGCTTTTAGACAATAAAAATGTCCTTGTGAATGTTGGAAACGGGGTTTTAGTTGAAAAGGAATTAAGCGAAGCTGGTAATCTAATAAAAACCCAAATGGAAGAGCTTACAAAAACAATGGAAAAAGTAAGAGAACAATTAATCAAGGCAAGTGTTCACAATGAGGAACTTGCAAATGAAGTAAACGAAATGATACAAAAAGAACAAAATAAAAAATAATCATATTTCTTCAAGCCCTGCTATTAAAGTCTTTAAAGCATTTTTTATTAGCAGTGCCCAAGAAAACCATGTTCTTTAATCTATTTTTGATTAAACTTTTTTCAAAAGTTTAATATGGATGAATTAGGGTAATTAATTTTCGTAATATTTTTATAAATTCCGGAAATCTTCCGGTGAAATCGCAAACTTTCCGAAAATATTCCTTGAATAGTGATGAATTACAATAAAGCTTAAATAACTGAAAAACAATTTAAGCTTAATTGGATTAAAAATAATCTTGCCATACAAAGCTGTAACAAGCGATAGGCAAGAAAACAAAAAACCTTAATCCAAAAAACATATTCAAAGTAGGGCTGGACGAGCCCGAACTTAACGCCTGTTGGAGATACTGTAAGACCTGAGCTTTTCTTTGAAAAAGAAAACCTCGGAAAAGAAAACAGAAATATTGAGAAAGTTTCACCAAAAACTATAAAGGCTCGTGTCAATGAAGCAGGAACTATATTCAGAAGCAGTACTTAATTTAGCTGCTTCTGTTGGAAACCCAGCAATTCATGGCTGGGAGGAGGGCATAACTTTTTTCTTTAGAAACAGGATATTGATGCCAGTTGTAGCTTTTACTACTACCTTAATTTAAATATAAATAATCAATAATATATAATGAAAAAATGATTAAATCTACATTAAATATACTTCAATTTTTTTTCGAGGGGAATAATTAATGAGAAGATTATATCAGTTTGTTCTGGCAGGCGCACTAGCTGCGGGATGCGGAAGTTACACTAAACTAAAGAAGGATCTTAATGACAAGGTTATAGAACACCAACCAAGAGAAAATGCTGTAGCAATAGAACCAGATAATTTTTGCAATGTTGTTTCAGTTGCTTCAGGAGAATTAAGCGCAGAAGAAAAAAAATTAGATGGGTTGGAGAAACTTGTAAATGCTGACTATAAAATAATAAATGAGATTACGAGGAAACAAACTCTATTGACAAAAGATGGCACTGAAATAGGATCCAGGTATGCCCAGGGAGTACTTTTTGGAAGCGCATTTAATTTTGCAAGAGATGGGAGAATATCCTATTTTGGAACAGCTGCTCATTGCCTTCCAGATGATGAAACTGAAATTTCTGAAAATTATAGCGGATTAATTAAGGTAGTAGAGACTACTTTCAAACAGGAGGTTTATATTGTCAAGTATGAATATGAAAAAAATAAATGCGGAAAAATTCTCTTGGACTTTCAAGGAAATAAAAAAATAAAAGAAATAAAAGTTGCAAGGTTAAGGCAGCTTGCAAAAGACGATGATAAAGATGCAGCTATTTTAATAGGAACTGACCTGCCAGAAGAAGAATTCAAGCCATATAACTTTTTTGTAGACAGAGATATGCTCAGGGTTGGCCAAGAAGTTTATGCCATAGGTTATCCACATGCTATTTACAAGACTCCATTTGGAATCATAGATTTTTCGTGGGGCAAGCATGTAAGCCAGGGAATTATAACTAATCTAGGAAAGGAACCACTACCATTTGACAATAAAGACAGGGTTTTTATTGAGGCAACATTATCAAGTGGAATGAGTGGAGGATCAGTTGGTGCTGTCATGGTTGACGGTGTTCTCAGAATAGCTGGCATTAATAGTGTCATGTATCCAAATCTTGATAATAAATATGGGTTTGCAACAGGGATTTTAGAATTAGCAGAAAAAAACAAATTAACCCACTTGCTTGATATAGCAAAAAAAGAAACCAGAAAAGTTAACTAAAGGATATCATTTTTAATCATGACCAAAAGGAAATCATTAGTTGAAAGAATTATACTAAGTTCAGCTATTTTATTAGGTGGCTTTTTTTTCCAAGTAAGAAATCATGCTCGAATAGAAGAAGTTTATGGAAACAAAGTTATTATTACCGACTTTTTTCCTGGTTATTCTTTTACTCCAGGACCTTTTATAGTCATGGGTAAAAATAAAGACTTTGGGCTTAATGATGAAGTCGATGATCTATACAAACATGAAAGCGGGCATGTAGAACAATTTAAAAAACTTGGAATATTTTATTATCCTATTGTTGCTTTTCCAAGCATATTTAACTGTTATTTTTTAGAAGATAGAAAGTTTTATACTGAAATGTGGGCAAATGAACTTGCAGAAGAAAAATATGGGCCTTTTGCAGATAAAAAACAGTATCCTATAGCAAAAAAATGATGGATGAAGACAAGTTAAAGATAATAAGGAAAAAAGAAGAAATAAAAGACTTAGTAAATATAATACGAGAATGCCTAAGATTGCTTCGAATTAATTCTTCACCGTACAAAAAAACAGATGGCTGGGATACATATTGCAGTATAATACCTTGCGAGGATGATAATGATTTTAGCGGATTATGCCCTTATGCTGGTGAAAGAAAGGTAGTAAATTCCTATGGCAATCAAATAAGACATAAATGCTTGCATGAATAATCTTACAAAATGAAAAGAAGATAACTGGTTTGTCATATTTTCTATTTTGATTATTAAAAAATGATTTTGATATGCTAATTGTAGTAAATACTGCAACTAAGGTTTATATTCTTAAATATAATATAAGGTAGTATAAAGAAAATTTCAAGATTATCTCAACCAGCAACTTTTATAGTTTTTGTATGGTTTTTTAAAAATTATGAATGATTCTTTAAGCGAGAAAATATTTGCATTAAGATTAAAGCTATTAGACTGTGTTGACAGAGATTCTATCAAGACATTGAAGAAAAAAGTAATATTAAAATCTTTATATCTCTTGAGAAATTTAAATTTTCCCAAAGAAAGAAAGGAATTATTTGCTAAAATTATAACTTACTTTGAAATGCTCTCAATTTATGAGGGCATTTTTAAGGATAATCTTGAAAGAAGCGAAAAAGACATGCCAGTCAATATTACTTATTCTGATGGAAACCCTGATGGAGAAGTTACAGAAGAGGGAAATTTTACACTATATTTTCCCCATAAAGAAAGATTTTGGAGAGAAAAGGAGTATTCTTCTCCAATTTATAATATTAAAAAATTAAGCTATGAAAAAATTAAAGAAGAAGCTGAACAAGAAAAAGAGGGTTATCTTGAATATTTAGTAGATTATGAAGCTAAGATGGATGCTGGGAAGACATGATGCAAAAGTTTATAAATATTGAAACTACTTTATAGTTATGACAGAAAAACAAAGATATCTTATTGGAATTAATTTAAGTCCTGGTCTAATTAGAGGGCCAGAGGGACCACGCGAGTTTGAAAGAAGAGGTAAAGATTTAGAAGATTTTCTTGGTGAAAACGGAGTATTTTACAATTGCATAGCATCTTCTGGGGAGCATGATATTACAGGTTTTAGCGGACAAAAATGGTATTTATCAACTTTTGATGAAGAAGTTCTGAAAAGATTAAGGGATAAATATCGACAAAACGATGCATTTACAATATCCAGATTAGAAAAAGTCTAGAGCAAACCTAAGAATTGCAACTATCCTATGGTATGTGCATAGTTAAATAATCCTATAATAATTCTTATAAATAAGATTATTTTTTAATATCTTAGGGGGGAAAATTGATAGACTATAATATATTAAAATTCTACAGCAGGAAAGATGTGCAAAAAGAGATATTTCACCTTGCAAGAAACAGGGAAATTGCAGTAAAATTCGGAGAAAAGGGATTTGGAAAACGGCCTGATGTTCTTGAATATGAAAATGATATTTTAGAGCTTGCAAAGCAGGGAGCAACCTCTTTTCATGTTTCCCTTGAACGATTTAATGATCCTTTAAAATTAAAAACAGGCATGACCCAGAAACAGCTTGATGAATTAAGGACAGGATTTGATTTAATTATTGATTTGGATACAAAAATATTCGAGGTTTCCAAGATATGCGCAAATTTGATAATAGAATTTTTAAAATACAAGGATGTAAAAAACATCTCTTTAAAATTTTCAGGAAACAATGGAATGCATATTGGCATACCTTTTGAAAGCTTTCCAGATAATGTCCATAACAGAGACATTAAGTCTTGGTTTCCTGAAGGTGTAAGAATTGTCAACTCTTATATAAAAAATTCAATTAAAGATTACTTAAGAGACAAGATACTTGATAACTTCAAGCTAAAGGAGCTTGCAGAGAAATTAAACAAAATAGAAGAAGACTTAAAAGAAAATGATGAATTTAATCCTTATTCTGTTATTGAAATTGATTCTGTCTTAATTTCCAGCAGGCATTTATTCAGGTCTGTTTACAGCCTTAATGAGAAAAGCGGTCTTGTAAGCATTCCAATTGAATTAGCTGGGGTCTTAAAGTTTAATAAAGAAAATGCTTCAATAGACAAAGTCAATGTCAATATGGGTTTCTTGGAATATAAAGGGAAAGAAAAGGATGCTTCTGCTCTTCTTATTGAGGCTTTTGATGAAAATTCTAAAAAAATAATAAAAGAAGACTTTAAAAAACAAATAAGCAATGAAACTAATTCTCTTAGAGAAAAGAGAGAATATGAACTACCTACAACAGCTATTAATGAGGAATTATTTCCGCCGTGCATGCATCTACTGCTAAAAGGTTCAAAAGAAGATGGTAGGAAAAGGTCTGTTTTTATCTTAATTAATTTCTTAAGAAAAATGGGTTGGGATTTTAATGAGATTGAAAGAAGACTGCTTGAGTGGAACAAGTTAAATTATGAGCCTTTAAGAGAAGGTTACATAAAATCACAGGTCAACTGGAGCAAAAGACAAAAAGAGGAAATTCTTCCACCTAACTGTGATAATGTTAGTTACTATAAAAGTATGGCTGTATGCCAGCCTGACTTTTTCTGCAGGGGAATAAAAAACCCTATGCAGAATGTCATGAAAAAAATAAAAAAGAAATAGGTTTACTTCTTAACTGCTGAATATAACATATATGCTGCAGAAAGCCCTACTAACACGTATACAAGCCTTTGAACAACTGGCACTGCCCCTAATACTACAGCTACAAGGTCAAAATCAAATAAACCTACAAGCCCCCAATTAAGACCACCTACAATTACTAAAACAAGTGCCACCAAATCCCAATTTTGTTTCTTAGCCATTATATCACCTCTTTATGGTTAAATAAGGCTGAAAAGGTATATAAATCTTATCAAAGAAAGTATGTGTTTAGCTCATCTCAGAAATACAAAATATGAGGTTTTTGATGGGTCAAATTTTTTCACAAAATTTAAAATGCATAGGTAAGTTTTATAGAACAAAAATAGATTTTAGGAGCTAAACACGTACCAAAGAAAAAAATTATTCTATTTTTCTAATCCCTACAAGACTATTATAGAAATATAAACCAACAATCTTTCTTCCAACAAGTTCTGAAGCTTCCTTAACTTCAAAATCCTGATATAAATCCTTGATGGGCTGGGGCATCTCATCAGGGTTTAATTCTTGAACATTTTCATGACATTCTTCAGGATAATGACTAAATGTAATCTTTCTTTCTAAAGAATCAAGTTCTCTTATAACATCTACTAAAAGAACTTTTTTTACATCATCAAATAAAGTTCTGATTATAGTCCCATCATGTTTTTGGATTTCTTTTGGATTTATTGTCAGTATAGCTGAATTCCAGTGCACTTTTTTATTTTCCATATTTTTGAGCATATAGAAATTTAATTAAATCTTTTCTTTCCTATACTTTCATGGAGCAAATAGAATTAAAATATAAAAGACATATATTTGTATGCATTAATGAAAGGGATGAAGGAGAAAGCTGCGGAAGAAAGGAAGGACATGAGATTTTAAGAATTTTAAGAGAGCATATTAATTCTAAGGGCTTAATGGGATTGTTTAATGTCACAAAAACCAAATGTTTAGGGCACTGCAATTTTGGGCCTACAATTGCTATTTATCCTGAAGGGATTATTTTCAGAAAGGTTTCTTTAGAAGATACAAAGAAAATTATTAATGATTATTTAACTATCTGACTTTTTGTCATATTCGTCATCAAGCTACAAATCTTTCAATTCTGTCAAAGGCTTCATGCAAAATATCAGGCTTTGGCAGGAAAACCAAACGAAAATGTTTTGTTCCAGGCTTCTGGCCAAAACCACTTCCATGAACAACTACAACCCCTTCATTTTGCAATAAACCTAAAGCAAATTCTTCATCAGTACCATATTTATCAGAGTTTATTCTTGGAAAAGCATAAAAAGCTCCCTTTGGCTTTACACAACTTATTCCATTAAGTTTATTCAGCCTTTCATAAGCAATATTCCTTCTTTCCTGCATTTTACTGATTGTGCTTGCCAAATTATCCTGTGAACCTTCAAGGGCTGCTTTAATTGCAAATTGCGCTGGTGTAGGGCTTGAAAGACGTGCATCAACCATATTGCTCATTGTAGCTGCAAACTGACTTCTGGGATTTATGTTGCTTTCAATAATCCACCCTATTCTCCAACCAGGCGCAAGATAGTTTTTTGACAAGCCGTTAAATGTAATCACTGGAATTTCATCAGTCATCGAAGCTAATGGAATATGGATTTCTTCATCAAAAAGAAGCTTATCATAAATCTCATCAGATATAATGGGGACTTTTCTTTCTGCAGCCAATTCTATTATCTGCTGCAAAGTTTCTTTTTTATATACTGCCCCAGTTGGGTTGTTTGGATTAATAACAAGGATAGCTTTTGTTCTGTCATTAATTTTTCTTTTCATATCTCTTATATCTGGTTGCCATTCATTTTCTTCGTCTAAATAATAAGGAACAACTTGAGCCCCTATTTTATTAGCTACTATATCATATAAAGGATAATTTGGAGAAGGGGCTAAGATATTATCACCAGGATTAAGCAAAACATTTAATAAGATATCAATACCTTCGCTTATTCCAGTTGTTATTATTATATTTTCTAAGCTAAGGTTTTTGAAACCTTTTTTCCTACAATCCTTTGCAATTGCTTCTCTTGCTTCATCTACTCCTGAAGAAAAGCCGTAATAATTTTTATCAGCACAAATAGCCTCACAATGAGCATTGACGATATGCCCTGGAACCTTAAAATCATATTTTGCAGGATCCCCTATATTCAGATAAAGAATTCTTTTTCCCTGCTTTTCAAGTTCTTTAGCTCTTCTTGCAATGTTTCTAACTGCATATTTGATTTTTTCTGTATGACCTGAGACTGAAATATCCATAATAATTTTTGTAATGTGGCCTTTTTAAGCATTTTTATCTTTCTTCCATTCTTTTTGAACATTTCTATTCAAATGATTATCTAACATTTCAAGCTCTTCATAAACCACTAATTAAGTCATAATTTTTAGCTTCTTCTAATGTAACCCATGCATATTCTGTCAATTCTGAAGAAAGTTTTATATTACTTTTATGATGGTTTGCAAAAAAGCTAAGAACAACAACAGGAATGTTGTCAGGCCTTATGAAAACCAGGCTTGTAAGATATTTTTATGTTTTTTATCTCTAAGTTTGTTTCCTCTTTTACTTCTCTTTTAAGCAGGTTTTCTATTGCATTATACCAGCAGTCTTTTGTATCTTTTTGTTTGTTTATATAATCTTTTTGCTCTAATTTTCCGCCTGGAACTGTCCACAAGTTTGGAAATGCCTTTTCATTTGGAGATCTTTTAGTTATAAGAAATTTTCCATCTTTTATTATAATGGCTGTTGCAGTAACGTAATGAGCTTTGTTTGGATCCATTTTTAACAAAATTAATAAACTTATTTTCTTTTAAATAATTATGGATACTCTGGAAAAGGCTTTAATAAATTTTTGGGAAAAAGGATTTGAAAAAACTTTTGAGTATGACAGCCATATCGTTTTTTTTAAAGAATTAAATTTATCAGAAGGTAGAATAGAAGATGTAATTATACATGGTTTACATTTATCTCCAAGTAATTTTAATGTTATAGGGCATTTTATAAAAGGACCAAACAGATATATTCCACTTGAGCCAGGAACTTATACTTTCAGGATTATGGATTCAATAGTTGCTGATTCTCCAAAACCAAAAAAAGTTCAAGATGACATAAAAGACAGGGTTGAGAGGTTAATTGCTGAAAGCGGAATAAATGATGGAATTAAACAAATTTTGGATGAATTTAAAAGAAGCTTAGAATTGCCTGAAGATGTAGATTTAGGTATTCCTAAACTTGCGATTGCTTTTAATTTACTTGTTTATGCAAAGGGAAAAGACTTTAGAGAAACTTATGAAAAATTCAAATTAACTGCTGAAAGGCTTGGTTATAAAATAGACTAAGATTTTTAATTAATCATAAATATTTTTTCTATGACCTACTTTTATAACTTTTAATATCTTTATTTCTTTATCAATATCAATTATAAGTCTATAATCTCCTAGCCTTAATTTAAATCCTTCAATTTCAATTAACGGCTCTAAAAATCTAAATGGATTTTCCTTGCATTCTTGAAGCTTGTTCCAAATTCTTTCTTTTATATGCTTTTCAAATTTATCTAAGTCTTTTAAAGCTCTTTTTTCAAAAATTAGTTTATACATCCTAAAGGCCAAGTATTTTTTTAGATTCTTCCTCAGTATAATACTCACCTTTTTTAATTCTTTCTCTAGCTTCTTTTATTTCCTTAATTGTTTTTTTACTTAATTTCGGATTCTTTTCGGAAACTTTAATTATATACAGAATTTTTCCGATTACCTCATTATAACTTTCATTTTTATATTGCCTATACTTGTCAAGTTCTTCTTTAGTACCTTGTTTTATCCTAATTGTTGTTTCCATATACTTATGTATACAATTGTAGATTATTTAAACTTTTCTCTTATGGAAAGACTTAAAAACTATGTTTTGGAGTTTATGGTTGATTAAAATGGATACCTTGGAGCAAGCAGTTGAAAAATTTGAAAGAGAAGGATTTGAAAAAAAAATCCTTTCAGGAGAACATTTGCAGGCTATTAAACAAGCTCAAACAGGTTCTGAATTTGTGGTGACTTTTGATAAGAAAGATGGTTTATATTCTTTTAATTTGATATCTCCTCAATTTTTAAAGGTAGGAAAACATTATTTGAGTACAGTAGTCTCTAAAAAATTAATAGAAAATGGTATTTTTGCTCCAGATGTTGATAATGTTAAACTAAAGAAAATTATGGAAGATATTAAAAAAGAGATAGGTTTACCAGAAGGCATTAAGTTAGGTAGGATTTATTTAGATTATCATTACATTTCTAGTTTTACAGTTCAGGGTCAAAATTTTGATGAAACTTATGAAATGTTTAGAGTAGCTGCTGAGAAGTTTAATTGTAAAATAGACTAAATTTCTTTTATTAGATTCTTAAATTCTCTTTTGCAGTACTAATTAAAAAACAAAAATTTTATATATTAGTAATTGTATAGATATATACAATGATGAAACCTAAACAAGAAATGATTATTTTGCATTATCCTAGGTTGGATTCTATCTTGATGGTAGAAAAAACTATTCAAAACAGCAAAGATTACCTTACAAAAATGGAATTATGGAAAAGCCTTCCTAAGCAGATGCAGTATCAGACTTTTAAGCTAATACTGGATTATTTAGAGAGGTCAAACAAGATTATGTTTGAAGATGATAAAATAATATGGGTTTTTGCTAATAATAAAAAACTAAACCAATTAATTAAAGAAGCAGCAATAGTATAACTATTCTTGTTTTCCGAAAACTTTTCGGGATTTCTACAGAAATACTTAAAAAAGTTAAGGTTTTTATTTTTTATCTTATGAAGGAATTTTTAGTTAGCTTAAGCAAGGATCTACACCAAATAAAGATTAAAATTGAAAAAGAATTAAAAGAAGGAAATAAGACAAATGAAGAACTTTATTATTTGATATTAAAGTCTATAAATTTTCTTAAAGCAAAAAGGAAAGGAAATCCAATTTCAAAGAAACTCCCAATTTACAAATACTTCTGTGAAAAATATGGAATTACAAATTTGTTTTTGATTAAACTAACAAAAGAAGCTCGTGCATTTTATACCAATACTTCCCAAGATGAGTTTAAAATTCTGCAGATTATTCTGGAAGTGTATAAAACCCATAAAGAATATGAAGAAAAAGGTGGATACACTAAGCACTAATTCAGCTCTTTTACCAATTCATTAAAATCCTTTTCAGAATAAGTTTTCTTGTATTCTTTCAGCAAAGGCATTAATTTTTGATTATTCAATTCTAGTTTTTTCTTTAATGTTTGCTGTATTTTTTTACTTGTTAAAAACTGGAAAAAAGCTGTAACATTCTGCGGTTTTGCACTAAATCTAGTCCTTTCAAAATCAATCATTACCGGTTTATTATTTCTTACAATGATATGTTTATATGGATTTGTCATTTCTTTCTTATCTGCTTTTAATTTATCCAATATTCTGCACTGCTTTAAAACTTTGAGAATAACTTTTCCTGGATTTTTAACAGATTCCAAGTAAGGAATAATGTTTTTTCCTTTAATATACTCACAAATAAAGTAAGTTTTCTTAGAAGAATATAATTTTGGACCAATCTTAAACTTATTTATTTTTTTAAGCCAGAAAACTTCATTATTAATCCTGTTAACTGCTTGGATATTTTCTTTTTCAACTTTTTTTACTGCCAGCTTTCCATTAAACTTGCATAAATAAACTACAGATCTTTTTCCCTTGGCTAATTCTTTTAACATTATCTAACTTAATTTGTATTCTACTGAGACTGTTGCTGTGATTTCCTTATCTGATGGTGTTATTTCTGCTACTGCACTTTCTACAATTGCCTTGTCTGATATTCCAGCTGATTCTCTTGTAAATATAGGCCACGGCTGATAATTAAAGTCACTTGACCTAACTGAAACTAATTTTCCTAAATTTTTTCCCAGGCCACTTGCAATTGCTTCAGCTTTGGCTTTTGCATCTTTTGAAGCTAATTTAAGGGCTTCTGCTTTGTAAGTATTTTCTTTTTCCTTGGAAAGCTCAAAGTTTATTGAATTTATCCTGGCACCATTATCAATAATTATATCAATTATTTTTCCTACCCAATCAAAATTTTTTAAGTTTAATTTAGCATAATGCTGTGCTACAAAACCTTTTTTTACGCTTTTTTCTCCATCCCATTCCCAGTTTTCATTTACAGAAAACTGATCTGTCTTTATTTCATTTTTATCTATGCCTGAAATTACCAAACTATCAAATACCTTATTAAATATTATATTATTCTTGTCCTTTGCTTTAGAAGCACTTTCATCTTTTGTTTCAACAAAGAAATATACTGAAGTTAAGTCAGGAACAACAGTTATTTTTGATTCTCCTGAGGCTGTTACTGTGTTTGATGATGCTGGAGATAAAATATCTTTAATAAAAAAAAGACTTCCGAATACTAATATCAATACAGCCAAAGATATTATCAATGTTATTTTTACTGTTTTCTCCATTTTCTCTTATTTTATTATAATTATTTATAAACCTATTTATTTTTGATAAATTTTTCTTTAGAAAGGTATATAAATTATTAACTACTCTTTTGTATCAAAAGAGGTAATTATGTTTAAGAAGATAATTTTTGTGGCATTATTAATAGTTTTATTTTCCTTAAGTGCAAGTGCTGCAAATATTTCGGTAGCTTACAAATGGCTTAATGAACAAAAACCATCAGATGTTTACGCTGCTTCTTTAGCTAGCTTGGCTCTCAGGAGAGTTAACGGCGGAACTGAATTT
>JACPNF010000012.1 GCA_016185635.1 Candidatus Woesearchaeota archaeon | reverse complement strand
CCTTTCCATCTTCATTTTCTAAATCCCTTTTTAACTAAAGTAAAAGGGATCTCTTTTGGATAAACTTCAATACCATTTTTCTTAATTATAAAAGGGAATATATTTATCAAATGATCCTGACCCCTCATTTTTGAAACATACAAAGCTCTTTCAAAAACATTCGCATCCCTTACTTTTGTTAACCTGACTATTCCGTCAAACAGATAGTCTTCTGCAGCGCATTCTAAATCATCCAAATTATTATTTGTTTCTTCAGCTGTAGCTAAAAATAGTACTTCTCTTAGATTATTTATTAGGTCAAGTACTTCTTTTCTGTATCCAAGTTCGTTTTCAACCCCATACTTGAAAAGTGTAAGTGAATCAAGTACAACTCTCTTTACCTTTTTGCTTCTTATTAATTCAAGAGGTACAGAAATTGATATTAACCTTTTTAATGTTACAGGCTGTTTTACAAGAAAGATTAGTTTCTGTTTTTCATATTTTTCCAAGTCTATTCCAAGGCTTTTTGCATATAATCTGAAATCATCAAGCTCTTCTTCTGCAGATATAAAAAGCCCAGGCTGCCCTCTTTTTGCTCCTTCCACAATAAATTGCAATGCTAATATTGTTTTTCCAGTTCCAGGTCCTCCCTTGACAATTATTGAAGAATTTTTTCTTATACCACCCTTAAAAATCTCATCTAAGCCAGGAACACCAGTTTTTTCAAAATCCATGAGTTATATCTGCTTAATCTTATATAAAAAACTTGCTAAATATTTTTAAAAAAATTTAAAAACCATAATAAAATCAGACTTGCATGATATTAATGAAGTTTTTTGGTATCTTGGATATTCTGGCAGGGATTATAATTATATTACTGAAATTTGGGTTTATGGAGAATATTGGAATATTGCTTGCAGTATATTTGGGGTTAAAAGGTTTCTTTTTTATTAATAATCTTGCAAGTATTATTGATTTAATAACTGCTGTTTTTCTTCTGCTTGCTGCCCTGAATATTTATTTTAGTTTCACATGGATATTCTCTTTGTGGCTGTTTCAGAAGGGTATTTTCAGTTTAATGTCTTAATCTTACTTATTTTTTCTATAAAAATAAACTATTAGCGCTGTTAATGAAATGATTAAGCTGAGGATCAAAACCGCAGTTCCATTTATGAAATTTAGCAGCAAGCTGCTTATTAATATGAATAAAATACTGGCAAGATACAAATACCTGGATCCAAATAAAACTTTTATTCCATCTAATCCTGGAAAAGGCAGCATATATGAAATTGCTATAAATATGTTGACAAGCATTAAATCCTTTAAAAAATTAATTTCAAATATTTTTATTATAAAAGCCATTAAAATGTTTGATAAAGGGCCGCTTAAGGCAATTTTTGCCTCTTCAAATTCAGTAAGATGTTCGCCCTTTCCAAATCTGTAAATTGGGTTTATTGTTATAATTGAACTTAAGACAGCTGCAAAATACATCTTGCCGTCAGACAAAAAAGAAACCAGTAATGGTAAGATAATTCCAGGATATATATAGTTTAATTTCAAAGACCCAAATAATTTCATGGGTAGGTGGGATGATTTTGCAAAGCCGATCCTCCATATTGACCATATTTCATAATCTGTTTTGCTTCCATATTTATGGCTCAAGTAAGTTTGTGCACCTATGTAAGTTCCAAGGGCAATCAAGCTGAGAATTAAGAATTTTAAATAATTTAATATCCACCTTGAAAAAACAAAGGTAACTTCTTTGTCTTGAAATCCAAACACAAATGCTGTGATAAGAAGACTTATCACAAAAGTTATTTCTTTTCTAATAATTTTATCTCACCCACAATTGCCTTTTCATGACCTGCCCCAATTATGCCTAAGATTCTGCCTATTGGAAACTTATTCATTAGGCTATATAATCCTTTTGCCATAAATTCATTGCGTTCCTTTATTACAGTTAAATAAAAAGAAGGATAGTCCTGTTTTATTTTATTTATTATTTTTGTAATATCTTTCTTGTCAGGTACTTTTTTAATGTTAAAAGAATCTGCTTCTCCTCCAAATATTAAATCCTTAATGAACCTGATTTTTTCTCTTCTTGTTATAAGTCTCATAAGCCTGTTAATTGTATATTGTATGTCCTGGTCTATTAGTTCTATTTTTATCTTATTTTTTTCAGCAAGTTCTATCGCTTTTTTCATTTCTCCGCCAGGTTTTGTTCCAACCTTTTTACTCATCTTTTTTTCAAACCAGGCACCTATGAAATTTAACAGGAATGCCTTTATCCCAAAATTCCTCACATCACTTAGGCTGAATCTTCTTCTGTTTTGTGTATTAATCAAATTAAATCTTCTTCTGTCTAATTCTAAAGCAATAATCTTTGGTTTTATCTTTAATATACTCTTTTCAACAGCTTTCACGCTGTCTTTAGAGATATGAGATGTACCAAGCAAATATAGGTTTTTATACTTAATCATTCAAATGTGAACTACTCAGGCTAAAAAGCCATAAGCGTCTAACCTTAGAGCTTTATGAGTTTCAGCACTCAAACCTTTTTTCAGGTTATCATCTGCTGTTAAGGCATGTTCATCTGATGCCAGCTGATTGAAAGAAACCTGTCTTCCATTCAGCATAACTCTTACAAGACTTTTTGTTATTTAAGCTTTATTGTGATTCATCACTATTCAAGGAATATCTTCGGAAAGTTTACGATTTCACTGGAAGATTTCCGAAATTTATGAAAATCTTTCAGAAAAGCAATTCATCCCAGTTAAACTTTTAAGAAAAGTTTAAACAAAACTAACTTAAAAATCCTGAGTTTTCTTATATACTGCACTTGCATACTATATCATAAAAATATTTAAATACTTAAAAGGTTTACTCTGTTTTATCAAGAGGTTAAGATTAAAATGGCTTTAGCAATGAAAAAATTAAGTGATATCTATGAAATGAAGGTCTTTACAGATCAGGGTGATTATTTTGGAGATGTTGAGGAAAGCGTAATTACTACCTCAAAAGTTTTTGGCTGGAGAATAAAAGCAACTAAAAATTCTGCTTTGGGAAAAGTTCTTGGTGGTGCAAAAGGTGTTGTTGTTCCGCACCAGCTTGTAAAAGCAATAGGCAGCATTATGATAATAAGCAGGGCTGCAATTCCTACTTATGAGGAAAAGGAATTATTAGAACATAATTAATTAGCCAATTTGATTAGTAAAATTTATATACTTAGTTTCTCTTTTTAAATTTTATGGCTTCGCCTTTGGAAATAGCTGTAACTTTCTTAAAAGACTTTGGTTTTTTTGATATAGTATTGCCTTTTCTTTTAGTATTTACAATAGTTTTTGCAATTCTTGAAAAGACAATGATTCTCGGCAAGGAAAAGATAGGCAGCGAAGATAAACCAAAGAAAAATCTTAATTCAATGGTTGCTTTTGTAATAGCTCTGTTTGTTGTTGCAGCAAGCAATATAGTTGCAGTCCTGCAGGAATCCCTTCCAATGATAACTTTAGTCCTGATTATTCTTATTAGCTTAATGCTGCTTGTTGGAAGCTTTGTAGGCAATGAGGAGTTTTCCTTTAAAAATGATAAGTTAATGAGGGGGTTTCTTATTTTTCTTGTAATAATTGGTGTTACAGGAATCTTCATGAGTGCAATAAAGACATCGTCAGGAGACAGTGTATTAAAAGTTGTTGTAGACTATATTAAAGAAAACTGGCTTACAGGTCCCTTGTTTTCAGGTCTTGTTTTTTTGGTAATTATTGTTCTGGTTATTTTATATGTCCTTGATGCATTTCCAGGATTTGGCTCAGAGTCTAAGGGAGGAAAACCTTAATGTCTTTGTATGATATTTTTGGTTCATTTGAAAGCTTTGGAGTTTTTGATATAGCCTTGCCTTTTATTTTAATCTTTACAGTTATATTTGCAGTCCTGCAGAAAATAAAATTATTCGGAGGAAAAAAGAATATAGATATTATTGTTGCAGTTGTTCTTGCTTTTCTTTCAGTAAGAAGTGTTTTTTTAGTTGGGTTATTAAACAGGTTCCTGCCAAATACTGCTATATTCCTTATCATAATTTTGATGTTCTTGCTAATGCTTGGGACTTTTGGTGGCCAGTTTGAAGGTTTTAAAGGATACATGATTCCAATTGCTTCTATCATCTCTTTAATTTTTGTAGTGCTGGCATTAAGCGGGGATTTTTTAGGTTATGGTTATGAATTTATTTTGCCTTCTTTTTTAGCTGACTTGTTTTATGATTATCAGACAAGGGCCACAATTTTATTTGTAGCAGGAATGATTATTGTTATAGCTGTAGCAACTTCAGACAGCAGTTCACATGGTGGGTTTTGGAATACCATTAATGAATTAGGAGAAAAAATGGGGTTCAAAAAATAAAGTGGCTTCAATATTATCAGCAGATCTGTTTCAGTTTGTAATGCCAATTTTTATATTTATTTTTATCTTTGTAGTATTCTATGCTCTTCTAAGCAAAATAAAATTATTTGGTGAGAATACCTCTTTAAATTCTTTGATTGCATTTTCATTGGCTGTTTTGTTTATTGTAATTCCTGAAGCAAGGCAGTTCATAGAGGTAGCAACTCCTTGGTTTATTGTTTTTATTGTTGCAGGCTTGATGTTTGTTATGATATTTATGATCTTAGGTGTTGAGCCTGAATTTATCAAGGAGGTAGCAAAAGAAAATGCTCTTGTCTTAAGCATTATAGTGGGCCTCTCAATTTTTATATTTTTGTTTGCTATGTCCCAAGTCTTTGGTCCAGGGATATTTGATGCCTCTGCAGCTGAACAGACAGGTATATTTGCGTCTGTAAGAAAAATTCT
Source organism: Candidatus Woesearchaeota archaeon (assembly GCA_016185635.1). Lineage (GTDB taxonomy): Archaea > Nanobdellota > Nanobdellia > SCGC-AAA011-G17 > JACPIM01 > JACPNF01. Next base: position 232 of record JACPNF010000012.1, on the reverse strand, counting down.
TTTTACACCAAAAATACTTGGATTTTTGATAATATTAATAATTGCAGCTGAAGTTGTCAGGAGAGTTGGTTTTCCTTCTTATTCAAGTCAGAAAAAATAAATCTATTTTTTTCTTTTCTTTAAGTCTTCTGTTATTCTTGAAAGTTCCTTTATGTTTGAAGTCAGGGGGTTAATTATCTTCTGGAAAACCTTTTCAAGAACTTTTATCTCATTCCCTATGCTTACAACATTT
>JACPNF010000080.1 GCA_016185635.1 Candidatus Woesearchaeota archaeon | reverse complement strand
CCCCATAAAAATATGTTGTTATCGTTAAGTTGTAATCTTATATATAAACCTTTCGGTTACTATGATTTTGTTTCTATATCATATTATATAATATCCAACAATATATATTCAAAGCAAGATTTAATATAAATAAAAAGTTGTATCTAAAGTTAATGACACTAGAAGGTATAACTGATTCTTGCATAACAAGTATGGCTCAGCAGTCTGGAAGAGTATATATTTATATGCAATTGACAAGCCCACGTTCTTTAATTCTTTATAAGGCTATAAGAATAGCTGGTGAGAAAATGGGTGAAAAAAGAGCAATAAAAAATAAGCCATTAAGATTAAACGATATAATATATCACATGAAAACAAGGCAGTCTGAAAGGCAATTAATGCAGGTTTTTTGCGCCTTTAAACTGAGGAGATACTTGCAGTTTAAATACCCTGAAAAAATGCTTTTGTATGATCATGCTTATGAACTTGGAAAAAGATTTACAGTAATATAACTAAATACCTAATCCTTCTCTTAAGTATTCATCTGCTAAATCAAAAAGGTCATTAGTATAAACTTTCGGGTTTTGCTGTTGCATAGCGGAAAAAAATCTGGAAAAATCCCTGTGAAGTTTCCATCTTTCATTTTCATCAATTCTTTCACTATCTCTTATAGGATACCTTAATCTGATATTTTGTCCAGAAATTTCTCTTTCTTGAGCAAGAAATTCTTTTAATTCAGAAGGAAAATACCTAAATGTATTGTCCCTTCTTAAAAATTCTCTTTGAACTGGGGTTAATTCTTTTTCTAATCCTGCCATTTTATTTATTTAGATAAATTTTTGTTTATAATTCTTTCTGTTTTTCCTTACTATTTAGAAATAACATTGATTTAACAAAAAATTTATTAAGTAGATCTATTAATTAAAAAAAATGACGCTAAAAAACCTATTAGAAAGAGGAATAGTTAACGTTGCAAGGATCCCAAGAGATAATGATTTCTTAATAGAAAATAATAAATTAAAATTAGAAAAATTAGATGAGCTTAAGGGGTATACTGTACCATTAATTGCACATGATTATGGTGCTAGCACGCCTTTAATGTGGAACTATCTTTATCTCCAGTTAAATTTGCCAATAAGAAACATAATGGTTATCGGAGATCCAGAAAATTCTAAAGAAATATTAGAAGATTTAAGAAATGATCCAAGATACTTGGGTGGTGGTGCAGGTGTTGGATTCAAAGAAAAGGTTATACCATTCCTTGATTCCATAATTCCTGGAAATCTAAAGGCAGTTAATATTATAGTAAAAGAAAATAGTAAGTTAGTAGGATATAATACTGATACACTAGGGTTTGTGAAAAGCCTTGAGGAATCATTGGAAAAAGTCGGAAAAACAATCCAGGGAAGTAATTTTATTGTATATGGTGCTGGTGGAGTTGCAAAAGAAGTTACAAAGATGCTTGCAGAAAGAAAAGCCAGGCGCATAAGGATTGTTAACAGGACATTTAGCAGGGCTGTTGCTCTTGCACATTACATAAATGAGACTTATGATCAAATAGCAGAAGGTATTGGTGAAGAATTAAGCAGGGGAGCAGTATTAAATTCTGAAGTCAAGGTTGACGCCTTGTTGAATTTATCAGACAAAGGAAGTGACGGTAATCTATTAAGTATAGCTATGTATGATGGTGATCATCCTTTTAATGAAAAAAATTCAAGAGATATTTTAAGACAGCTAAAAAATCTAAGGCCAAATGTTTTAATAGCAGACATAACAAGCCCAAAAGTGCAGCCGTCTGTTTCACTTAGGCTTGCAAAAGCAGAAGGCATAGAAAATTTATTGGATGGAAAGCCTATGGTGATAAACCAGGCTGGCCCAGCATATGTTTTTGTGCAAAATGCTCGCCCAGATATGCATTCTAAAAAAGTAACTGAAGAAGAAGCTCTTAAAGTTTTTAAAGAGGCAATGGAAAGATATTCCTGATATAAACCATGAGAAAAATAATATTAGCATCAACTTCTTCAAGAAGAAGACACTTGCTTGAAACTTTAATAGGAAAAAACTTTGAGGTAAAGCCAGCAAGCTATATGGAAGATAATTCTCTCTTTGCAGACCCAGTTCAGTTAGTTTTGCATCATTCAATGGAAAAAGCCAAAGAGATTTCAAGAGGCCTTGAAGAAGAAGTTGTGATTGCTTGTGATACTGTCGTGGTTGTTGAAAGAGAAATTTTGGGCAAGCCATCTACAGAAGAAAGTGCAAGGTCTATGCTAAAAAAAATAAACAATCAACTAGTGGAAGTTGTCTCAGGGCTTGCTGCGATTGACACAAAATTCAAAAAAATAAATATAAATTATGAAAAAACACAGGTAAAAATAAAACTCCTGACAGAAAAGGAAATTGATGATTATATAAAAACAGGAGAGCCTATAGGCAAGGCAGGGGCATTTGCTATACAGGAAAGAGCAGCGCAGTTCATAGAAAAAATAAATGGATGTTATTTTAATGTAGTTGGTCTTCCTATCTATAGGTTAAATATAGTTTTAAAGGGACTAGGAATTTATACTCTTGATTACAAATAAATCGATAAGCTTAAAAATAATTGTGTTTAACTGAAAGATACAATGCCAGAAATTTATCAGTTTCCAATTCGTAAGGCTGAAGCTATTATTAAAGATGGTAGAATGACAGTTCGTTTATTTTATCCAGCAGATACAAAGCCGCAAAAAAGGCTGCCTGAAAATCCCAAATTTGGTGTTAGTGTATTTGAAGATTTAGTTAAAGAAGGATTTGCAGCAATTGCTGATGAACAAAATCCAATTGGCCCTTGCGGAGGCGGTTCATTATATATTTTAAAAGATGATGTTATTGTCTGCCATAGGCGTGATTCAAAAGCGCCAGGGCATGCAATGTATCACAGTGCATACAGCGGATGGCCAGATTCTGAAAAAGCAATATTTACAGCTGATGGATTAGTTGATATTTGCCTGAGGGAAACTGCAGAAGAATGCCTTCTTGTTACTCGAGACCCAAAGCCATGGCTTCTTGTTCCTAAAGATTCTCAGGAATATACACATGCATCAGCAAAGCGTCTTGGTATAGATTTAAGGGAGCGTCTTGTTGATGTTGAATTAGTTCCTCCAACAGACACTCTTGAAGTTTATGATCATAATTGTAACCAGATATTTACTGCAAAGGCATTTTTGAGATTTATTTATGAATCAAATACAAGTTTGAATGCATCCCAAATTAGGCAGCTTCCATTGTCTTCAGATGAAGTTGTTCCTATTGATGCAGAAGGTATGATTTCAAAAGATGGAAAGTTCATTCACTTTAATCGTGAGTCCTACTTTGTTTCATTAGATGAAATAGCTAAAATGCAATTTGGATCTATTATGGGGTTACAAGGGCAAGGTGTAAGAGTATTCAAAACAATGGCCAGAGATGGAATACCAGAAGTTTACACTCCTGAATATAGAGAACCATTCCTTGGACCTGATAATGTTCCAGTAATTCATCCTCACATTTGGGCACCAGAAGATTCATTAACTCGTGCATTGGACGGTCTTGGTATTCCTGGATATAAAGGAAAATGGATGGAGATAGAACTTTGGAAAGAGCGTTCAAAGCTTGAAGGTAAAAGTTTGCTTCCAGACGGTGTGATAAAAAAATGAAAATAATAATAGATTATGTTATAAAACAAGCAACAGAAGAGGAAGACAATAGAATTAAAATAGCGGTTAAAGAAATTAAGACAAGATTGCCTTGCAGTACTAGAACTGAGGCTGAATCTTATTCTGAAAGATTAAAAAGTTTAAATCTGGCAGAGCCCAGCCAGAGAAAGATTGAAGTACGTTATCATGGTAGTGGGGATATTATTATTGATATAACTGACTCAGTAATAGATAAACAAGGAAATAAACATGAACTTGGATTTAAGAGATATGTGAACTATGGTCAGTTATTCCTTTGAAGTTTGTTAATATTTAATTTTTTTCTCAGCTGAATTTAGGAGGTTCTTTTAATAGTTTTAATATAATTCCAATGGCATTGCACAAGTCATCAAAATGAATCATTCCTACATTTGAATGAAGGTTCCTCACAGGTATGCTTATAACTGTGCTTGGCACTCCTCCTTTTGAGAACATAATGCTTGTCGCATCAGTAGTTCCTACATCAACAACTTCAAGTTCCAAAGGAATTTTGTATTTTTTAGCCAGTTTCTTGATATGCTCATTTAATTCTCTGTTAGAAATAATCTCAGAGTCTTTTACAGTTAATGAAGGTCCATTTCCCATAACTATGGCAGAGTTTATATCTGAATCAGCGCTGTTTGTTGCATCAATAGCCAAGCCAAAATCCGGATTCACTTCATAAACAGATGTTTTTGCGCCATACAATCCAACTTCTTCCTGCACTGTAAAAACAAAATAAGCGTCAACATTAAGTTTCTTTATATATTTCTTCAAGTTCTTTATAACTTGTATCAAAACATAACATCCAACCCTGTCATCAAGTGCTTTTCCAGATATAACCTTGCTGCTTCCAAGATCGCATGCCCAATGGCTTGTGACTACATAGCTTCCAATTTCAACTCCTTTTTTTAGCAATTCTTTTTTGTCTATTCCAGCATCAATATACAAATTTTCAATAGCAGGTATATTTTTTATTTCAAGAGACTCATGAAGTTCATTAAAAGTTATTACACCCTTGCAGGCAATATTATTTTTCTTTGTTAATATGCTGACAGTTTGTCCTGCTAATGTTATTGGTTCTATTCCACCCAGGACAGATATGCTCATTCTTCCCTTATTATCTATTTTATTTATCATTAACCCAATCTCATCCATATGTGCTGTCAACATAGCCTTCTTTCCCTTGCCTTTTATTCTTGCGACTAAGTTTCCCATCTTGTCTACGTTGATAGTATCAACATATGGCTTGATTTCTTTAAGAATAAGGTTTCTTACATTGTCCTCATTTCCGCTTGGACCTAATGTATTTATTAATTTCACTAAAATTTCTTTGGTCATATTTCACGCTCTTTTTATGATAAAGCTAGGCAAGTATAATATAAAAATGTTATCATAAATGCTAGCTTTGTCAGCCTCTTTCTTATTTAATAAGATATCACATCAATTCCTTTAATCCTTGAAAAATGTTTTATATTTCTAGTTATAATCCTATTGCAGCCATTAACTAGCATAATTGCTGATATAAAACAATCGTTTTGGTCTATCATTTTGCCTTCTTTTACTAAACTGGAAAATATTTTTGCAGCTTTTATTCCCCACCCATCAATATATAATATATTTAATGAAGTAAAGAACTGTTTTGTTATTTCTTCTTCCCTTTCAGAGATATTATCTCTTAAATAAATTCCAGAAAATATTTCAAATATATTCACTTCTGTTGTGGCTATTTCATCCTTGTATTTTTTAATAACTTCAATAGCTTCTTTATTTCCCCTTAAAAAATCAATTATGCAGTCAGAATCAATACAGATCATTTTAGTTTTTTTAGTAATTCGGAAGTTGATTTTTTCCTTAAAATTAATATTTGTTCTTTCATTTTTTCTGCATCTTTATTTGAAATGTCATTCCAAGTCCCTGCAAATTTCATTAATTCTCTTTTAACCCCAGTTATCCTTCTTATAACTTCTGAAAAGCTCTCCCCATTGTGTTTCTTTCTCAGTAAAATTTCGTAAGCATCATCCATTATTGATATTGTTTTTGTCCCCATACATATACGTGTACACATACATGTATATAAACTTTTCCTCAAAATACTAAATACTAAAAAGTAAGCTACTTAATATTTATTTTGGTCAATTTTCCGGAAACTTTCCAGGGTTTAATCTTCAAAACTGTAAATCTTTCAATTTTTTATTAAAAATCAATTTTCTTTCATTAATGATCCAAAGAATAATGTAAAACCTTATTTGTTAACTTTTTTCAAACTTTTTTCAAATATTCTTAATCCAGCATCAGCTTCTTTTTTATTTAAAATTAAGGGCGGGCAGAATCTTATAACACTTTTTCCAGCAGGTAGAACTATCAAGCCGTTTTCTTTGCATTTTAATACAATCTTATCCCTTGTCTTAAAATTGTATGACTTATCTTTCTTGTTGTTGACAAAATCAACTCCAATCATTAATCCTAATCCGCGAACATCACCTATAATTTCATGTTCCTCTTTTAATTTGTTCAGTCTTTTCATCATATAACTTCCAACCTTGTTTACATTGTTCCATATCTTTTTCTTTTTGCAGCAGTTTAAAAAAGCAATAGCACTTGAGCATGCAGCTAAATTTCCTCCAAAAGTATTATTATGGCTTCCAGGAACCCAGTTCATTATTTTATCATTTGCCAAGGTAACTCCTAAAGGTAATCCTCCTCCAATTGCCTTGCTCAAGCATACAATATCTGGCTTGACATTGAAATTTTCCATAGCTAAAAATTTTCCAGTCCTGTAACATCCGCTTTGCACTTCATCAACAGCAAGTAGAACATTAAGATTATCACAGATTTCCCTTACGCCTTTTACAAAATCTTTTGGGGGCACAATATATCCTCCTTCTCCCTGAATAGGCTCCATAAAAACTGCAGCAACATCTTTTTTTAAGTTTGAGATTGTTTTTTCCAGTTCATTTAAGCAATAATTTATGCAGTCTTTTTCACTTCCTTTAAACCTGAAAGTGTCAGCATAAGGAACATGCTTTACAGGCAGGAAAGGATCATACCTGTCTCTCTGGACTTTTTTAGTATTTGTCATTGACAAGCTTGCATAAGTTCTTCCATGAAAAGAATTTTTAAAAGCTATAACCCACTTCTTTCTTGTGTGCCACCTTGCAAGTTTATAAGCAGCCTCAACAGTTTCAGTTCCGGAATTAGACAGAAAAGCCTTGTTCAAATGCTTTGGAACAAATTTAAGCAAAGTTTCCACAAATTCAACTGGCTTCTCAGCATAAAAATCTCCGAAACCAATATGCATGCCATAATTTAATTGTTTTTTAATTGCATTTAATATATCTTTGTTACCATATCCCAGGCTGTTTACAGCAATCCCAGCAGAAAAATCAATATATTTTTTATTGTCAGCATCAAAAACACAGCAGCCTTTTCCATATTTAAAAACAAAATCAGTATCTCTAGTTAACGAAGGGCTTATAACTTTCTTGTCTCTTTTTATTATTTCGCTTGACTTGCTCATCTCAACCTCTTTCTTAGTAAATATAACTTGTTAATATATATTTAAATATTCTTTTTTGATAAACAAAATCTTATTAAGGCAATAAATGCTATTTCTGTTATGAGTTTAAAATGGGAAAAATTAATGCAATAGATATTGTTGTAAAAAAGAATTATCCATTGTATGGCGCAAATAGTTATGATGTAGGGATTTCTGGTTATGAGTCCGTAACGCTTCTGGGGATTCATAGTGTAAGGTCCTATATAACCAATGCAATAAAAATGTTGAGAAGAAATGATACTCTCAATAGATATAACCTTGTCTTTTTTAAACCTATTAATACCTGGGATGGAGAGAATCTTCCAGAAAAAGACAAAAAATCTTTAGAAAAAGTTATTGAAGAAATGAATAATGAAGAGGCAAATATTTCAGGATCACCATATGAAAATCAAGAATAGCTTTTTGTTTAGCTAAATTCTCTTATTTTTCAGCCGGGTAGAAAGATTTATACATCATGCATATCCTATATAATATCATGACTGAAGTTGATTTAAAAGCTATGAGATTGGAAGATCCTTTAGCAATAATTATACCAAAAGAGATTGTTAAAAAAGAAAAAAATTAAGCAAAACGAGAAGATACATAGTATATTGAGAGAAAAAATTAATCTTAGTGATTTATTTGGAAAGCTAAAAACTAAAAAAACAGCACAGGAACTAAAAGAAGAATCCCGCCAAAGCTGGGAGTAGAAATGTATTTTTTAGATACTTCTGCCATTTTCTATTTTTCTTTTCCTAATTCAATTCCTCTGTATTTACCGCCTCTTTTGTAAACTCTGTTTTTTCTTTTCAGTTTTTTATCATTTTTGCTTTTTCTAAAGCTTGCATTGCCATAATCATCAGACATTTTTTATCACCTTTTTATCTTAATAGTATCAAATTGTGCTTTTTGTAACCTGCCACTATAATCAATATATACTGTTTTTATTTCAGAGAATTCATGAATTGCCTCTTGTCCGCCTTCCCTTGTTCCATTTCCAGTTGCTTTTATTCCTCCAAAAGGCAGATGAACTTCGCTTCCAATAGTAGAGCTGTTTACATAAGTCAATCCAGCATCAATTCCTTCAATAGCCTTGAATGCATTTTGTATGTCTCTTGTGTAAATAGAAGAAGACAAACCATATTCAACGCTGTTGCAGACTTTGATAGCTTCTTTAAGGTTATTAACTTTAATTAAGCTTACAATAGGACCGAAGATTTCTTCTTTGGCAATCTTCATCCTTGGTTTTACATTAGAAAAAAGAGTGGGCTCATAAAAGAAGCCCTCTCTTTCACCTCTCTTTCCACCGCACAAAATTCGTGCTTTTTCTTTTTTCCCAGAGTGAACATAATATTCAGTTTTTTTTACAGCTCTTTCAGCAACTAAAGGACCTATGTCTGTGCTTTCTTTCAAAGGATCACCTATTCTTAATTTCTTGGTTCTTTTCAATAACTTTTCCTCAAACTCTTTGTTAATTTTCTTATGAATAATTACTCGTGACGCAGCAGTGCATCTTTGTCCTGCAGTTCCAAATCCTCCCCAGATTACTCCATCAACAGCTAAGTCCATGTCAGCATCTTCCATAACAATAATAGGATTTTTCCCGCCTAATTCCAAGCCAATCCTTGAAGCAGAGGCATTCCTTAAAATATACCTGCCAACATCCTTTGATCCAGTAAAAGATATTCCCATAAAATTATTATTTTTAATTATTTCATCCCCAATTTCTTCTCCAGAACCAGTTATCATATTCACAACTCCAACAGGAACTCCAGCTTCTTCAAAGATTTCAATTAATCTTACAGCACATAAAGGAGTATCAGAGCTTGGCTTGAACACAACACTGTTTCCGCATATCAAAGCTGCAGATATTTTCCATGCAGGAATTGCAATAGGGAAATTCCATGGGCTGATTAAAGCACAAACTCCAAGAGGCCTTCTGGTAGTCATGCAGAATTTTTCTCTTAATTCGCTGGGTGTTGTTATTCCAAATAATCTTCTTCCTTCTCCAGCCATGTATTCAAAAATATCAATAGCTTCCTGCACATCGCTTCTTCCTTCTGCTATTACTTTCCCCATTTCTGTTGTTACTAATTTACCTATCTGTTCTTTGTTTTTTCTCAATAAACTTGCAATATTAAGGAGTATTTCTCCTCTTTTTGGAGCAGGAACATTGGACCATAATTTAAATCCTTTTTTTGCAGCAGTTATAGAATTGTCTAAATCTCTTTTGTCACTTTTTTGGAAATATCCAAGAATTTTTCCGTTTGTTGGATTCACACTTGCAAAAGTTTTTTTTGTTCTTGAGCTGATGAATTTTCCGTCAATGTAATTCTTATAAACTTTCAAAAATATAACACCTCTTTAATGTTAATTAATAAGAATTTTTCATTTAAATAGTTTTTTGTTTTAAGAAAAATTAATCATTGCAAAATAATTTATAAAAATTGTAAGCCAAGTTTATATCGTAACATAATAAATTTTCTGCAGCCAGATAATCAACACTTTGCCTGCACAACCATCCGCTCCATTGAAATTCTCTTGTGCATGGTTTTACTTTTCCGTCATGTTTAGTTCTGAACACGTAAATTCTGTCATTAAAATCTCTGGAAAAGAATTCAAGCGTAACTAAATTAGCTAAATAATCTGCTATTCCTAATTCTTCTTTCAATTCCCTTTTTGCAGCATTTTTTGGATCTTCTCCGTCATTTATTTTTCCTCCAGCTCCCAGTCCGTACATTGAAGGAAACATTTTCTTATTGCTTGCTTTTTTATGCACATGCAAAAAACCAAAAGAATTTTCGACAATAACTATTGCAATATTTCTTTCTTTCATAACTTTTGATATAAACTAATATTTAAAAGTTTTACTTCCTTAATAATTTATATAAAACAGCTTTCTCAGAAAATAATCTGTTCTTTGCCTGCTGTAAAACAACGCTCTGCTTTCCGTCAATAACTTCTTTTGTAACTTCATCTCCCCTTTTAGCAGGCAAGCAGTGCATAAAAATTGCATTCTTCTTGGCATGCTTCATTATTTTATTATTAACCTGAAATTCCTTAAATACTTTTAATCTTCTTTGTTTTTGGCTTGGATTAATCCTGTAGCTCATCCAACTGTCTGTATATATAACATCAGCATCTTTTACAGCATCTTTTGCATTGTGATAAATTTCTACAGAGCTTTTATTTTTTTTTGTAAAATTTCTGCATTCATTTATTACTTTTTTCTGTACATTATATTCTTTTCCTGCAGGACAGCCAACACTAATATTAATACCTAATTTGCTGCAGCCATACAGCAAGGAATTAGTTACATTATTGTTTCCATCACCTAGATAACACAATTTTAATCCAGTAAATCTTTTCTTCATTTCAAGAATTGTCATAAAATCAGCAATAATCTGGAGCGGATGAGAAAAATTAGTCATTGCATTAATCACAGGTATTTTAGAATTTTTTGCAAATTTTAATAGATCCTCATGGCTGTAAATTCTTAAAGCAATAATATCACAATACTGGCTTATAACTCTTGCAACATCCTCAATAGTCTCTTTTCCAAACTTCCACGGAGAATTCTCAGCATGAAAAGCTATAGGCTCACCGCCCATCTGGAATATAGCAGTTTCAAGAGAAACTTCGGTTCTTAATGATGGAGCTTCAAAAAACAGCAGTAAAGTCTTTCCAAGCAGGCTTTTAGAATATTTTTTAGGATTTTTTTTGATTTTAATGCTTAAACTAATTAAATCAATAATCTCTTTCCTGCTTAATCTTCTGATTTCTAAAAAATGTTTAATCATTTAAATAAACCCTTTTTTCTTTAGTATTTTGTGAAGTTCTTTTACAGCCTTGTTATCAAGCTCATAAGTAACATTTACTATTGGTTTATTTACTTTTAAGATTTTTTTAAGATTTGAAGGGCTTCCATTAATTACAATATCACATTTAGCCTTGTTAATTGTTTCTTCAAGCTCTTTTATTTGTTTTTGGCTGTACCCCATTGCTGGAAGTTCTTTTCCTAAGTGTTTGTACCTCAAGTAAGCCTCTTTTATTGAACCCTTAGCATATTTTCTTGCATCAACTATAAACCTTGCTTTGAATTTCTTAGCAGCAACAGTTGCAGCACCAAATTTCATTCCTCCATGAGTAATTGTTGGCCCGTCTTCAACTAGTAAAACCCTTTTTCCCTTAATTAAATCTGGTTTGTCAACAAAGATTTCAGATTTTGCTTTAATAACAATAGCTTTAGGGTTATACTTTTTGATATTTTTTTCAACAATTACTATTCCAGATTTTGGTGCAGAATCAATTTTATTTATTATAATAACATTAGCCATTAAAAAATTAACAAACCCAGGATAATATGTTAATTCATGCCCGGCTCTGTGGGGGTCTGCAACAACAACCATCAGGTCAGGCTTAATAAAGGGAAGATCATTGTTCCCACCGTCAAAAATAATGACTTCAGCTTCTTCCTCAGCTTTTTTTACAATTTCTTTGTAATCAAATCCAGAATAAACAACAAATCCATTATCAATCCAAGGTTGGTACTCCTCCTCCTCCTCAATTGTTGTGCTATATTTTTTAAAGTCAGACACATTTGCAAATCTTTGGCATGTTTGTTTTGTAAGGTCATTTCCATAAGGCATAGCGTGTCTTACAGCAACAACTTTTTTTCCATAGTTCCTCAATATTTTACCTATAACCCTTGAAGTCTGGGACTTGCCAGAACCTGTTCTTACAGCAGTAACACTAATAACTGGTTTTTTTGATTCCACCCATGTATCCTTTGTTCCTAACAATCCAAAGTTAGCACCGCATGATAAAACAAAAGAGGCTTTTTCCATAACCTCCTGGTGACTCAAATCTGAGTAAGACAAAAAAACATAATTAGCTTTGTATTTTTTAATCAGTTCTTTTAGCTTACTCTCAGGATATATTGGTATGTCTCTCCTGCATACAGGCCCGCATAATCTTGTTGAGAATTTTCTCTTCTCAATCCCAGGTATTTGCGCTGCTGTAAAACAAACAACATCAAAGTAAGGATTATCCTTAAAATATACAAGGTAATTTGAAAAGTCTCTACCTCCTGCCCCAGCCACAATTACATTTTTTTTCAAAATTGCACCTCTTAATTAAATAAGAACAAACAATACTATTTAAGTTTTTTTAATTGAAAATAAGCCAGGCATAAAACTTATAAAGTAATTATAATCTGGACAGTTTATGGTATTAGCTGGATTAGCTCATTCTTTTTTATTATGGTTAGATCCAGAAAGAGCGCATAATATTGGAAAATGGGCAATGAAAAGAAGAATTTTTGCTCCAGGCAAATTTCATACAAAAGAATCTGAAACAAAATTATTTGATATAACATTGCCAAATCCATTTGGAATAGCTGCTGGTTTTGACAAATATGCTGAGCTCCAGGACGTAGTGCAGGATTACGGATTTAGCTTTATTGAAGAAGGAAGTTTTACTTATGAGGGTGGTGAAGGAAATAAAAAACCAAGGTTGTTTAGAATAAGAGAAACTGGTAGTTTGTTAAATAGGATGGGTCTTAATTGCCTAAGTTCAGAGGAAGCTGTAAGAAGATTAGAACATGCACAAAATCCTTATTCATTTGCTGGAAGTATAGCAAAAACCCATAACCCAAAGATAATTGGCGACAAAGCAATTGACGATATAATAAACTCTTATAAATTATTAAGGCACTTAGGAATTTACACAGCAATTAATATTAGTTGCCCAAATACTTCAGAAGGAAAAACATTTGAGGAACCATCAAGCTTCAAGGATCTTGTTTCAGCGCTTAAAGAAGTTGGAAAAGACAGGCCATTAGTTTTCAAGTTTTCTCCTAATTTAGAAAATCAAAAATTAGAGCAGTTAGTTGAAATTGCAGAAGATATATCAGACGGTTATGAAGCAGTTAATACATTTTCCGTACAGGATCCTAATTATGGACAAGGTGGTTTAAGCGGTCCGGACTTATATTTGCTAGCATGGGTAACAATTAAAAGATTAAGACAACTAACATCTAAACCAATTATAGGTGTTGGTAGCATTAGCACAGAAAATGAAGCTTTGGCTATGCAAAAATTAGGGGTTAATGTATTTCTTACTTTTACTGGTTTTGTTTACAAACACAAAAATAATCCTTATGCTGGCCCAGGTTTTGCCCATAAAATTAATAAAGCTTATTTTGATAAATTAAGGTCTGGTTATTAATATGGTTATAGACACTCACGTACATTTAAGGGATTTCAAAGAAGAATATAAAGAAACAGTTAAACATGGCTTGGAGGTTGCTTTAGATTCTGGAGTTTCTGCAGTATTTGAAATGCCGAATACTAAACCACCTATTATAGATGAGAAAACTGTAAAAGAAAGAATTGAGTTATATAAGCAGGCTGGTATAAATGAAATTTTCTGTGGTATGTATCTTGGCTTGACTTCAGATCCTGAACAGATAAAAAATGCTGTAGAAATTTTTAGAAAATATTTTCCTTTAGTAGTTGGAATGAAGTTATATGCAGGAAAGTCTGTTGGTGATCTTGCTGTTGTTCATCCAGTTCATCAGCAAACTACTTATTTAATTCTGGCTCAAGAAGATTATAATGGAGTTTTAGCAGTTCATGCAGAAAAAGAATTGTTAATGAATGAAAATGTATTTTCACCAGAATTTCCAATAAGTCATTGCTTTGCAAGGCCCCCGATAGTAGAATATGAGTCAATAAAAGATCAGATAAAATTTGCAAGATT
>JACPNF010000087.1 GCA_016185635.1 Candidatus Woesearchaeota archaeon | reverse complement strand
TATTGTTATACTCCTCTTTTGATAAAATTAAAACAGGTCTCTGCTTAATGGATGATAAATTGGAAAATGGAAATGGCACTACTATTATTTATCCCTGCTTAAATGCTGTCCCATATGTCATCTTCTTTATTGCTCCATAACTTTTCTGCTACTTTTTCAGAGTGTTTTAACAAATCTCTGAAATTAGACTCTCTTATTTTTTCAATTATTATTAATCTTCCTTTCTTTACTAATATAAGTTCATCTCCTTTTTTTATGCCTGTAGATTCCCTGATGCTTGTAGGCAAAGAGATCTGCCCCTTGTCTGTAACTCTTACAATTTTTGTTTCCATAAGTGAAGTAAGAATTTCCTTACTTATATGCTTTTTGGTTTAAATCTTGAAAGTTTTTCATTTAAGAGATAATTTATCGAAAAGTTTTCAACTTAGGCTGCACTTATCAGTTAAATCTTTTTTCTATACTCAATTGAATATGGCCTAAAACCCAATTTTTCATGAAGTTTTTCAGAAGGAAGATTGTTGTAAAAATGATTAGACAATATCTCTTTTACACCCTTCTGCTTAAATTTTCTTTCCAGTTTTTTAAATAGTCTCGTACTAATTCCCTTTCCCCTGTATTCTTTCTTTACAAAAATTCTTTCAAAATGTCCTTTTCCTTTTTTAATCTCTCCATGGATATATCCAACTATCTCTTTGTTAATAACTGCAAAGAGAAATATATTGTGCCTTTTATCTTTTAAATGCTTTTTAAAGAAGTATCTTGTTTTTTTATTATTTCTTTTTAAATATTCTTTCATTTCTTTTTTGTGAATGTAAGGGAATTGCAATTTTCCTTCTTCTATGCTTAATTGGTTATAAAATTCTAAAAGTAAATTAATATCTTCTTTTTTTGGCACTTTAAAATTTAATTCCATTTATTTTTCAAATATATAATTTCTTATTATCCTGCCTTCTTTTTCTTTTTCAGAGTAAATAAATCCTGATCTTGTGTAAACAGATTTGTCAACAGGAATATTTAAATCTGTGCAGCTTTTTGAGCTTATACAAACCTCGCATTTATTATCATATCCTGTTGGTGCAGATTTTAAAAGAAAATCCCCTATAACTTCACCGCATTTCCTGTTCTCGCTTGTTGTAAAAAAGTCTATTTCTGTGCATAAGTTACTATTTGTATTTATGAAGCAGTTCCTGAATGTTTCATTATTAAGAAACTCATTTATAACAAAAGTATTTGTGCTTTCAACAACTTGCGGCGTTCGTTTTAAAATATTTGAGTTTCCGCTGAATATAAATAAAACAAGCCCTAACAAAAGAACAATAGAAATTATTGCTTCTAAAGTCTTTATGAATCCTTTTTTACCAAACAATTATTCTCACCTTTACATTTTCCCGAGCATTAGCGCTGTTTAAATAAACGCCCTGATATTCTTTTGCAAAAACATTAACTCCTGCTGGAGGTTCAGTTCCGTCTGATATTTCTATTTTATTTCCGTTTCTTAATTTTGTTGTAGTTATCTTAAATCTTTTGCTTAAGGGAAAGCCCCACATTTTGCTTAAGTCTGCATAAGGTATTTTCTTGAGGTCTTCAATATATTCTTCACTAAAGCCAAAAAAATCATTTACAGTTCCAAGGTTTGCCATACAGAACTCTTTATCGTCAGGATTGCATGTAACACTGTACGTTGGTATTAAATCTGGATTGCTAAAGTCAATATGCTTTTCTGGATAAGAAGTTGCTATAAAATTTGTTCGCGAGAGTATATCATGAAAATCATTTTCTTCTTTTCCACAGTTTATATTTATCTTGGACCCTATGCCTATCCCTTTATCATTGCTTACATCCCTGTTATTTGTTTTATCTATTAATTCTGAAAACCTGTAGTCATTGCTTGTTGATTCTAGGGTAATCTTTGTAGATAGCTGTGGTGGAGTTCCAGGGCCTTTGCATTTGTCAACAATTAAGTTAACTTCTTTTATAACAATGTTAATCTCAGGAAAAAAATTGTTTTCAATTATTGTGAATAAGTTCTCTGGCTTGTATTCAACTTCAGCTCCTGGCTTTAAAAGGATGAATAATAAAACTACATACAGCAGGAACAAGCCCATGCTTATTGCCCAGTCAACATGTATTGCTCCTTTTTTATTTGCCATTTTTCCGTTTGATTAAACTTTCTTAAAGTTTATTTTGCTGAAGATTTTTCTTAAAAAGCTTCTTAAATGCCGCCCTTTACAGTTGTTATTATCAGCGCAGACATAGTCATTAAGATCAAAGAATGAATAAGCCCATTTTTTATGTTTCCCTCTGAAAATTTTCCTATTGCTAATCCTCCAAAAAAGCCCTGAACCATCAATAAAAGAAATATCATAGTATCTATATTTATTATTTCCTCTGTAGTGCCTGTCTGAAACCCAAGTACATTTGCGCTTCCCTCAAGCGAGGAGGTTATGTTTGTCAGTTTAGGAAATAAAACAAGCTGAAGAACAAGCATAATTACTATAAATATTATAAATACAATATATCCCTGCAAAATCTGGGAAAATATTGTGCTTCTTCTTTCTTCCTTCATTCTGTTTATGTTTACAACAGAAGTAGAAACAGACTGAAGTATATCACTTATGTCTCCTCCAGATTCATCAGCTTCTATTATTATTGATATTGATCTTTTTATGACTTTATTTTCAGTGTCATCAGCAAATACAATTAATGATTTGTGCATTGGCATTCCCCATTCAACCTGGTTCGCAAGTTTTTTTACATAAGGGGTCAAAGCTCCGTAATCCTTGTCACTAACCTGCAGTATCCCCTTTGGTATAGGAACTCCTGTTTTTACAGATTCTCCGACATTTCTTATAAATTCAAGGAATTTTTCCTCTATATTCTTTTGTCTCTTGTTTTCTTTCAAAAAATCTATCCAGAAATTAGCCCAGCCTATGTTTATTGAAATTATCAAAAAAAGCCAGAACCATCTCTTGAACTCAGGAACTCTTAAAAAAAGATATATATCTGTCAATATTAAAACCAGGGCAAGTGCTATCCACACCATATATATTTTCTTGAAAATTATTTTCATTCTTCTGGCTGTATGAAACTTAAAAATATTAAAAATGCAATATTTAATAATGGAAGTGCAACAAATATGCCAAAAATAGATATTGTTTTTACGCTTAAGTTTCCTATTGTTCCTCCTATAACATTTATTATTGCCAAGGTTGTGATAAATAGTAGGGGTGCTGCGATAAATGCACCTGTATAAATATCCGAATATGTCGCCAGACTTTCTACATATCTTCTTCTCTCGAGGGTGTAAGTGTTTAAAGCATCTTTAGCTTTTTCATTTAAATAAGATTTCAAGTCGCTTCCGCTTTCTGTTGTTGCTATAATCCCGTTTAATAACTCCCTGAAAGGATAAGATGGAGTTGTTGCAGCAACAGTTCTTAATGCAGTTGAAAGGTCATACCCAAATAAATTTGTGTAATTGACAATCTTTTTTATCTCCCCTTCAATTCCTTTATACTCTCCCGACCTCAGGATTAAGTTGAATACAGAGCTTGGTGAAGCCCCGCTTCCAGCTATTGCTGCCATATGGATTATTAAAAAAGGCAGGTCATTTTTTATAGCCTTTTTCCTGCTGCTCACAAGCAAGTAAGGGTATAAATAAAAGAAACCAAAAGTAGTTAAAGATGCAAGAAAAGCCACTGGAACAGAGCTTATCACTCCAAGAGCAGCGTTGTTTGTTCTTATTATCATAAAAGATAAGTAAGAAAAGAAGCCAAAAAATCCTGCCAGCATGCTTGTTAAAATCATCATGCTTACATAAGTCTTTGAAAGAACCCTTATGTCTGCTAATCTTATCAAATGTGTTAAATTGTTGAAAAAATCTTTGTATTTTGTTGTCAGAATAAATGTAAGATTTTCAAAAAGATAATTGGCAGCGCTGCCGTAAGATGTTTTTCTGTATATTGTGTAGGGAATATTCCTGCTTAAATCTTCTTTCTTTCTTTTAACAGCTCTTTGTAAAATATATTTGTCTGCGCCAATTTCATTTAAGTATTGGCTTTTAATTTTTTTGTCTAATCCAAAACTGCTGGTTTCCATTTTAGATAATCCCGAACTTTTTTAATACAGCCTCTGGCCTTTTGTAATATTCCTTTATGACATCATAAACTTCCTTGAACCCAAATATGTTATTCTTGTACATTGCCATAAGAAGCTTGGCCCTGTAATTAAATTCTCTTTGCAGTTTTTGTGCGTTTAGTCCCCTATTCTTTACAATCTTCTGGAAAACATAGCTGTCCTGCTTGAAATAAAATCTGTCATTTCTTGGGTCCCAGACAAAAGGAGTGTTTGTCTGGACATTTCCTACTCCTTCTCTTACTCTTACAACTTCAACAATTTCCTTTATTTTTCTTACTTCTTTTTCCTGGAATTTTCCATGTGCTATTATGCATACAACATCAAGGCTTTCTACTAATGAAGGTGAAAGATTGATAGGTTGTGTTTCCAGCCTTCTGATTAAAGTTTCTACATCCTCGGCATGCATTGTTCCAAAAGAACAGTGGCCTGAAGCCATGCCCTGAAATAATACATAAGCCTCTTTTCCTCTTACTTCTCCAACTATTAGATAGTCTGGCCTCTGCCTGAAGCTTTCTTTTAGTAAATCAAATAAGGTTATTTCACCTTCTTTTGTACCTTCAGCAGTCGTTGCACCAATTCCCTGCCTTGTAATATTTGGAAGCCAGTTTTCATGCAGGATGTTTAATTCTTTAGTATTATGCAGCAATATGTTCTGGGAAATAAACTTCTCAGTTCCCGGAACAGATATATCATAAACATATCTATTATTTTTAGGCAATTTCTCAATTTTTACAACTTTATCCCATAGCAAGTCTGAATTTGTAATTTTATCTAAAAATTCAAAACAGCTGGCAGGTATATCTGTTTCATGTTCTACAAGGAGATTATTCATAAAAGTTCTTCCTGGTAAACTGTTGTTAACCCCTCCGTAATTTCTTAAACAATTTCTATATTCTTTTAAACCATCTAACCAATTTGGATTTATAGGTATTACATCTGAATTTGCATGAGTAGATGCAGAATTTCCTATTAATGATAATTTTATATTTTGTCTATTCTGAATAAAGCCTATTTCTTTAAATTTAGAAATATTCTCGCAAGAAGTAATGTATAAATCTTTGCATCCATCTTTTCTAATGCTTCTGCCAATTCTGGATATTATTCCAAATCTTAACAATAAAGTCTGAATATTATATATTATGTCATCACTTTGGGAAGTGCAGCCAACTTCGTATTTTCTTACAGTACCGTCAGCACTAAAGTAACCGGAAATAAAATTTTTTAATTGTTCATTTGTAAAGTTATATACAAAAGAAGGTATTTTTTTATTCCTTGCATCGCCATCTAATTTAAGAACATATTTCATAAATTTGTACAGAAGAGTGCTATTAAATCTCCAGCTCCAGTCATCATTCATCATACTAACTTTTATTCCTAGTCTTTTACTTATCTTTTTATACAGTTCAACACTTTCAGGTTCATTAGAAGATAAAATTACCATATTTTTATTGTAATTATCATAACTGCCGTCTCCTATCCATAAACCAATTAGCTTAATGAAATCATCATCCAATTCAAATATGACTGGTAATTTTGTGATATTCTTGGTTTTTATAAACAAATTTTTTAATTCATCTTCTCTAAATTTGTATTCAATTTTGTCAAGATGTTTTATAGGCAAAATATTTCTCCTTCTCCACCACTGGTGCGTGGATTTGCTTACTTTGAAATATTTATAATTATATTTTGTTAAAATTGTTTTAACAGGTTCGCCAAATAAAAAATCTTTTCTAAAGTGCTTCAAATGATTTAGTAAATTAAAACTAAATACTCCCTTACCTTCCATAGGTAAAATTCTAGGCACTGCGATGCAGGAATTGTTTTCCTCTAGTTCATTAGGTTTTACTTCAGTTA
>JACPNF010000011.1 GCA_016185635.1 Candidatus Woesearchaeota archaeon | reverse complement strand
CCTACCAAGGAGATCAAAATATAAAGCAGGGTTGACCTGAAAATATTTTTTCCAATAAGATTTTTTTCTGTCAGTTTATCTATTCCCCTTTCTATCCCGCTTGATAATATTGTCAAGATTATTCCTATCTGAATTAAGTAAAGTGCAATTATAATCTGAAAATAAAATCCAGGTATTACATCTTCAATTTTTATTATATTTGGCAAAGCAGTCAAGCCTGTTGTGGCTTCCGGAGCAAATTCAATAGCATCTTGAAACCGCTTACTTAATTCATTTATTATTGTTGTTATCATTGAAGATACTGCAACAACAATTCCTGCAATCATAGGAGTTAAAAAAGAAATCTGAGACTTCATGGAAGAGATTATATCAGAAAGCAAATCTTTTAATCTTTCACCAACCTGATGTATTTTTTTTACATAATTTGATATAGTGATCAAAGACTTTGAGACTATCGTAGGGCTTTTTTTCGCAGACTGTATAAGAACTTTCATTGAACTTTCAATCAATGAACTTGGATAATAATTTACTGCCCCTTTTTCCTTGTCAAAAATAGCACCCTTGACATCCATGCCTAAGTTTTTTATATTGCTGTCAATTATTGCTAGCAAAGTTCCTGATGGAGTGCCAATCATGCTTCTCGCAACCTGCCCAAATGCAATCTCTACTGGAATACCATCTCCAACACGGTTTCCAAGCTGAAACATAGCTGATGTAAACTCCTGCTCCAAGTCAGTTGTTTCTTTTCTTATTTTAATTAAATCCTTGGTAGTCTGATAATAATACAAGGAAATACCCAAAGCAATACCTAATGGAACAAACAAGCTGACAAAAAGAGAGAACGTGCTATATGGACCAAGGCATGTATTTTCAGTGCACTTGTAATCTAATAATTTGATTCCAAAAAAACTTGCCTGATCCAAATTTGGAACAAATAAGTGCAATAATATTGGAGAAATACCTAACAAAATAAAAAGAGATGCAATTAAAATAGATAGATATTTTATGTTTGACTGCTGCTTGCTGGATAAAATTTTCCTGATCTGTATTTCTGATTCAGAAAAACCTGTCGGCCTTTTCAACAATAAATTATTTCCAACAGAATAAACAACCAAGGGCAGAATCAAATTATAAATAAATGCAATATGATACCATTTTACCAAGCCGCCTAAAAAACTTCCCATCAAAGGAAATATTACAAGACCTAAAATAGGCAGGATAACTCCGAGCATATGAAGCATTGTTATTGGAGTCTTAAGATCCTGGGCATAATGAAGCATTCTTTCATAAGTTGACTGCAATATCGTATCCAATGATTTATCGAGCAGCCTTATTCTTCTTTTTTCATCAGCTTCATACAAAGAGCCCTCAATTAAATGAAAAGATTCTATAAACTCAAGATTATACTGGCGCCAATAGCTTAAGTAACTGTCAATGCTTTCCTTTATTGTCACAAATGTTCCAATTTCAACATCATATAATATTTTTCTTAAGTCCAATGACAATGGTGCCTGCAAATGTTCTCCTGCAAATTTTATTGCATTTTCAAGATTAGAAGTGTGTCTCATGTAAGTTACTATGTAAAGAATGCATAGGACCATCTGGTTTGTTATCTTTAGCCTATAAGCACTTTCAAGCCTCAAAGGATACTTGCTTAAGGGTTTTATTAAAAAAACTCCGAGCATTAAAATTCCAAGTGGGATAAATATGGAAACTTCCTTTAAAAACAAAGAAACTAATAAAATCAAAACACCTAAAGACAAAATTGACAAGGCAGAAATAACTGCAAAACTCATTGCACCAAAAGGAGTAATTTCAAGATGCAGCTTTTCAATAGCTTTTTCAATTAATGGAATATCTTTTTCATCAGGGGAGATATAGTTTTTCATATCTTGAGAGATCTTGCTCTAAGTTTTCACGCCTGAATATCTTATACTCCCTGGAAAATGTTTCCCCAGGAAAATATTCCTCATCAAGATTTATGTAACCTGATAATTTTTCCCTGTACTCTTTTAAAATATCTTCTGTTTTATATGTCATCGTGAAAAGAAAACCAGCTAATTTATTAGTTGGATGAATTTTCACCTCCTATAAATTTAGTTTTGAATTGTTTTGAATACCACATAATCTTTTTTAGATTAACTGGTTTTTGTAAAACTTTCTTTCCTTTACTATTAGTCATCTCATCAAAATCTTTTATGTACAAAGTATTTTTAGTTCCGCCAATTATCTGCCCTACATTACTCATACTACCCTTTCTTATTCCCTTAAAATTGCCTTGGGTATATTTTGCGAAATATCCACCTTGCTTAATCTTACCACTGAATGTTCCGTTAACATAACTTCTTTTTAATTTTTTTAAATAATTTCCACTTGCTGGTTCAGTATCAAATAATTTTCTTCTTTGAGGCCTATATGTATCATCTACTATAATTATACTTCTATTTGGCACAATAGAATAATCTCCTATAATATCTACACCCATACAAAAACTATCAACACAATGACTTGAAAATTTCTGTGCTGATTTATCACTAACCTTTGGAAGATGTAATTTTTTCCTGATATTTTGTGTTTCACTTCCATTAAAATATATAATATTTTCTCCAACAAAACCTTTAAGATAATTTTTAATTTTAGTTTTTCCAATTTCAATAGTAGAAAAGTTCTTTCCCCATCTATTGTCTCTGTGATTAAACTTCACGTCTTCAAATCCTACATAAGTTATGGGGTAACATTTGAAAAATTCTTTAATAAGTTTTAATCTACTATTAACAATAACTAACTGACTTGGGGCAATCCAATTAGGACTTCTAACTCTATTATCAAACCTTGCTTGTCTTCTTCTGCAATTTCTCCATCTTCTTGCTCTTCTTAATTCTCTTTGTTTTTCTTTTTTATGGGTTATTGTTTTTTTATTAGGTAATAACCACATTACATTAAGTAAGTTTTCTTTTCCAATAATTAAGCTCACTCCTTCAAATTTAGTTCCTCCATCTATAGCAAATACACTCTTTTGTATATGCTCTGCTGTCGGAAACAACAATTGTATTCCCATCAATCCAAACTTATTCCATACAGGTTTAGCTACCTTTCCGCATATTAATTTTCTAGCTTTCTGAGGTTTGCATGGCATCAAGGGTTTTCCAAAACAACTCACTACAAAAAGTCTTCTATTGTTTCCCAGATATTCTGGGCTTACGCAAAAACTTTCGTCTTTGTTGTAGTTATTCCCACTTCGCAAATGACCCAACTGCATAGAGTTATCAACAGGGTTGCTGTTGTTTTCTAAACTCTTGGAATTTAAGAGTTCTTCCGAATTGCTGAATACTCGTGGAGTATATTCAGGTTCTTGTAGCTGTTGTGTCGTAGTTTTTCTCATTTTTTCTTCCTCAATATCTGGCATGTTCTATTTCATCTTTCAACCATTTTTCCCAAGTAGCATATACTTTTTGATTATCTATTGTGTCTTCTTTTTTTTCCTGATATATTATTTTATGCAATGCATCATTTGAACTTACTTTAAACTTGGCTTCAAGAAGTGCTGGTTTGCTGAATTTTTCAGAATAATCTACTAAAGCCTGGTTTATTTTTGACCTTAAAATTATATTTTCCCACAAGGCATTCCAGTCGCTTGCCCATTCTTTTGTCTGGGCTGCAACTGATTTCAGGACTTCTGAGTCACCATTAATAAGATCTTCTGTAGGCTCCAACTGGTCTGTCTCAGGATTATATTTCATTAATTCAACAAAACCCTTTTCAGCAAGAGGATCTTTTTCCCAGTGCTTTCTTACTTCTGTTATTGATAAAACCCTTTTCAGCTTGTGAAGGCCGTCAGGACTTTTTATAGGATTAGAAATTACAATAATGTCTGTTGCCTTGAATGAAGTCTTTGGAACTTTTAAGTCATTTACAACCCTGTCAAATACACCATAAGGGCTATCACCATGAATTGTGCCTGCAACCACATTCGCAGCTGAACCCACCCGCATGGCTTCATAAAGGCTAAGGGCCTCGGAACTTCTTACCTCACCGACAATTAAGGCACTATCACCTAACCTTAAGGCTGTTCTTATTCCTTCATCTGCTGGAACTTCTGTTGATGATTTTGACAAAGCAGAACGAACTTTCATTGACTGTATATTATATCCTATTTCGCGCATTACATCAACATTAATTTCTTCTGTATCTTCAATTACAAGTATCCTGTATTTTTTCAGGATTTCAAGAAGAGAAGCACCCAGCAAACTAGTTTTTCCGCTTGATCTAGTTCCAGCAAAGATGACTGATTTTCCAGAGTCGAAGAAGAAACTGAGCAAGCCAGCTCCAAGAGAATTTATCATTTTATTTTTGATAAACAAAGGCAAGGTCCATGGAGTATCTCTGTGACGCCTGAAAGCATATGCTAAGCCTAATCTGCTTAATGGCTCTGAAATAACTGCAACTCTTGCCCTTGCACCAGGAATACTTAATGAAGTATCTAAAACAGGATTAGCTTCATCCAATGGACGTCCTGAAAGTAGCCTGAACTTGGTTGCCCAGCTTTCTGCATCTTCAGAACTTGGAATTATATTTGTTACACACTCCTCATAATCTTCATGAACAATAAAAATTGGGGTCTGACCTATTGGGCTGTTTACAACTATGTCCTGTATTTTTTTATCCTGCAGCAATAATTCTATGGCTCCAAATCCAATAGTATATCTTACAAGAATTTTTGCAAGCTCATTTATTTCTTCCAGAGGCATAATTATATTTTTATTATTCAACAAGTCAAGCAAAAGATCACGCCCTATATTAAAAAAGGTCCTTCTAAGCTTTTGCGGCTCTAAAAATTCCTCATCTTTTGGCTTGTGCTCACCAAGGACTTTTCTTGCTATATTTAATATTTCATACTGATCTTCTGTTAATTTAAGTTCTGGAGGAATCAGCCTGTAAAAATTTTTTACATCATCTTTTAACTGAAAGATAGAAACATTCATATTTTTTACATTATAAGAGTCAAGCTGCTTTGAGGACTCAGGTATTTGCGAATAAATTTTAGTGAAAAGAAATATTGGACTTATATTCGGATTGAAAAATTCCTTGTACAAAGAACGATCTCCTATTTCATATCCACTTAACTGTTCCTTGAAGCTGCGGATTAACGATGTTTTTTCAATGACTCTTGAGATATATTCTAATTTTGAAAAATAATCCTGCTCTTCAAGCAAAGCATTCTGGGAAGTTATGTTACCCATAAAAACTTTGCTTTCTCGAGAAAGTCTTTTTGACTCGACGTAACAACCTAAAGGATCTGTTTTTAATAATGTGTATACAAGATACTGCAAAGACAAAACTTTATTCCTGAAACTTTCAGAAGAAACATCAGAAGTCTTCAAGGTAAGTACTTTTTTTTGTTTTGTTAAATGCTTATACAAATTTGCTATTTCTACAAGTGCTTGGGTCTGTTCATAATTATATTCATAATTTCTGTTCTGAACTAAAATTAATCTTGCTGTTGATGGAAATTCAAACAACTTTTCAATTACTTTTGACATTACAACTGGATTATCTTCGATAGACGGAGAATAAGGCCAGTTTGATGCATTAATCTTCAGAATATCTTCCTGTCCTTCCCTTACAACTTCATACTCTTTTTTTTGATTATTACTTATTTCAGGCATTTTACCTCTTTTTAATAACTACATCACATTTAACAACTAAGTTAATATAACACTAAATAAGAAAAAGAAGATATATAATTTTTGTGCAAAATGGTTGTTATCCAGCAAGATCCAAATTCTGTAATTCTTGATATTTACAGCAAGCTTAGGCTCCTGGAAAGCAAAAATTACACCCTTGGGGAGAATTTGCTGACAGTCAACCAGAACACAATAGAAGAATATAGAAGACTTAACAGGGAAATAAGCCTGATAAACACAGATGTAAAGGAATTAAGAGAGGAAATATTTAAATTAAGGGAAACAATAAAGAATTTTCTTGGGGAAATAGATTATTTTGCAAAAAAGTCAGATTTAAAAGTCCTAGAAAAATATATTAATTTGTGGAACCCCTTAAAATTTGTAACAGAGGAAGAACTTGAAGATTTAATCTCAAGAAAATTAAAAAAAAGAAGCTTAAAAAAAGGTGATAAATCTGGTAAAAGATGATAAAAAAGGTCTTTCAGAAATGGCTGAAGAAATGCGTGGTGAAGGATTTTCAGACTCACAAATTTATGACTCCCTAAAAAAAGGTGGGCATTCAAGTGTTGAAATAGATGATGCAGTTAATCAAGCAAATTTAGGACCTGCAGAAAAATATGAAGAAGAAATAATAGAAGAAGCTCCAGAACCAGGATTGAAACCTTCTTTATTGAATGACAAAGGAAGAAAAGAACAATTTGGAAATCCTGATGAAAATATTGACATAAGTTATAGGAATGAACCAGAAGAAAGTCCTGGTAATTTTCCAGGAGCTAATTTTCAAAGAGGAAATCTTAGTGATACTGAAGCACTTATAGAATCTGTCATAGAAGAAAAATGGAAATCTGCAATAGAAAAATTTGGAAATTTAGATGTATGGAAAGAAAGAGTAAGAACTGATGTAGGTTCAGTAAAGCAGGAAATGATAAGGCTTGAACAACGGTTTAACAACATAGAAAAAGCAATAATGGGAAAGATTTCACAATATGACAGAAATGTTGTAAGCATAGGGAATGAGATAAAAGTTCTTGAAAAGGTTTTCCAGAAGATAATTAACCCCCTGACTTCAAACATAAAGGAACTTTCAAGAATAACAGAAGACTTAAAGAAAAGAAAAAAATAGATTTATTTTTT
>JACPNF010000086.1 GCA_016185635.1 Candidatus Woesearchaeota archaeon | reverse complement strand
AGTAGTTAATCCGAAAAGTTTCCGGAAGAAATAAGCAATTCATCTCAGCTAAACTTTTAAGAAAAGTTTAAACAAAATAAGACTGAGTTTTCTTGCTTACTGGTTCATAAAAAGATTTAAGTTAATAGCATTAAAATGCCACATTTTAAATTAAATTTGCCAGGAAATTTATCTTGGAAAATAATAGAAGAGGCATGTATAAAAACTTCAGAAGAATTGGCATATAAAGTTAAGTCAGAAGATCAGTATGATATAGAATATGATTTAAATCCAGTTACTAAAAGAGAAATTTATAAATGTACTTTGATAACTATTGGGAGGGGCAATCCAAATAGCGAAGATTTCAAGCCTTTTTTACACATTTGGGCTGAAAAAGACACTGAACAGAATGAGATTAATGTTTCAATATACGAAGAACCAACTGAAAAATTAACTGCAAAAGATATTGAAATGAATTTGGAAATGTTTTTATTAGAATTCTCAAAATGCCTTTAGAAGTTTAAAAGAAAGATTTAAAAGTTAAATTATTACCATTATTTATACGGGCCTGTAGCGCAGCATGGACAGCGCATACAACTAAAAAAGTTGGCTTAACTGCCTTCTAAGCAGAGGGTCCCAGGTTCAAATCCTGGCAGGCCCGGTTTTTATTTTAAAAGAAACTTTTAAAAGTACCTAATTAATATTAATTCTTAAGCGCGGATTCCAGAGCGGTTAATGGGACTGATAATCAGAAAGGTTAGTCCAGCCTGCAGCCATTTGGAAGAAAGCAGTAATTCGCAGGTTCGAATCCTGCTCCGCGCTCTTATTTAACTTCTTTAAAGAACATTACAGGAATATAATAAATAACTAAGTTATTTAGAATTTCCCTGGATATTAATAATTGTCCAAGGCAATAATATTTAAATTCATTTGGTTTGGTTCGTATAGCTGCATAACAAAATTCTCTCTTCTCCTCCATATAAACACCATTTTCAAAAATTTTATAAATAGCTTTATATGCTAAAACTATGGTTCCTGGCTCGTGCATAGCTTCTACTTTAACAGTATCTCCGTCTTTGGATGTAAAATTATTTTTTTCTTCAGACCAGAAAATCTCCAGTTTTTCATCTAATGCCAAAGTCCTGAATTCTTCTTCAGTTAGCAAACGCCTAAGTTCTGTCATTTTAAATACAAAAATACGATAAAAGCAATTAAGATTATAAGAAAAAGAATAATCCATTTAATTTTTTTCTTCATGAAATATTTTACTTCATTTATTGCCCTTTCAACCATCTCGTTTTCAGTTTCCATGTAAAAAATTACTTCAGTAAACTATTTAAAAATTCTCTTTTGTATTCAAATCCATTTTCCCTTGCCAAAACAGAAATAGCCTTGTCAAACCCAGATCCGTATTGGCTGGCAACCTTTTTTCTAAAAGCAAATTCTTTCTTTAATCCAAGTCCATAAGCAAGTTCTCTTAAGATGACCTTGTTCTGCTCCTTGTTAATTTTTAATTTTGGATCTATCCTCATTGAATATCTAATCACTTCCTTGTCTAAAAAAGGGCAT
Organism: Candidatus Woesearchaeota archaeon; assembly: GCA_016185635.1. Lineage (GTDB taxonomy): Archaea > Nanobdellota > Nanobdellia > SCGC-AAA011-G17 > JACPIM01 > JACPNF01. The sequence continues at coordinate 3,025 of JACPNF010000086.1, read as the reverse complement.
ATTAAATTAATTTTGTAAAATCCGCTTATCATTAAGTCTCTCTTGATGTCATTTTTGTAAATTTCTTTTACTCCTTTTATGCTTTCTTTTAATATAGTCTTGTTTTCAAATGCCTTTCTGTGCTTTTCAAAGCCAAAAAACAAGGTATCAGAGCCAAGTCCGGTAATAGCATCTTTAATTTTGTCTTTTTTCATCAATTCCAAGGCGCTGAAAAGAACGCATGCAATTCCAGTTTTTACAGGATCATTAGTCTTAAAGATGTTGCAGACCTTTTTTATTATTGTAAAAGCTTCATCATAATCCATGACTTTTGTATTCAAGGATAATTTTAAATGATTAGCTGCTTTCCTGCTCCATATAACATCATCATCTTCTCCGATGCTGACAGTATATAAAGTAAAGTTTTTTTTAAGTTTCTTGCATAAAAGAGCAATCAGGCTTGAATCAACACCCCCTGAAAAAGCCAGTCCATGATTAGTTTCTTTGTCTATGTTTTTTTCTACAGAATTAGTTAATATTTCATTCAGCCCTTTTAGAACTTTATCCCTGTCTTTTAAATCTGTTTTAAGATTTCCGTCCAGTCTTCCAATTGATTTAAGGTTCATTTTAAGAATAATAAGAAATAAAAAAGAATAAAAATTTATTCTTCTTTCTTTGCTTTTCTGTTGCCGAAAATCATCTTGATGAAGAACAATGCTGCAACAACCAAGATTACATCAGCTACAACCCAGAATACCCTTGAACCCAAAGAGCCGCTTAAGTTGCTTAATCCGCTGAAAGTGCTCTCTCCAGCTGCAACATTAACAGTTACAGATCTAGTGTCAAGTATTCCTGAAGCTGTCTTGATAACCAGAGTTGCTGTGTATTTTCCTTCAGATATGCCTTCTTTTGTGATTACATTAAAGTAAACTGTCTCGCCTTGTCCAGGGTTTAAAGTTAATGTCTTGTCAAAGACATCATCTGCAAATTCATTTGTGTTGTCAACCTCAACAAGGTAAGTATTTTGTTTTGTATCCTTGTTTGTGATTGTAACAGGTATGCTGAATCCTTTTCCAGCTTCTGCATTGAAAGTTGAGACTAAGACTTCTACATCAACAAGCTTATTTTCTGCTGTAATAGTAGTTGTTTCAGTGCTTTCACATTTCTTAATAGTTAAAGGAGTGAATTTTGAAACTGTTTTGCCGCCCTTATTAAATGTTAATATAGTCTCTATTTGATTATCCCCAGCCTCAGCATCTTTAGGTATTGTAATATCCCTGAACCTTACTGTTGCAGAATCTCCTTTCTTGTCAAATTTTTCTAAAGTTAAGGTATTAGAAATTTTGTCAATGCCCAAAGTATCATCAAGTAATCTTGCTACAACATCATCTTCTTGAGAAGTTCCTATGTTTTGTAGTTCAATAGTAGCATCAAAGCTTAATGAACAAGACAAGCTGGATGGTGTAAACGTTACTCTAGTTAATTGAATGCTATGGCTTTCCCTTCTTAAGTCTACATCCCTTCTTTGCTCTCCACAGTTCCTGTCTTCCTCATCTTCTTCAAATGCTTTTACAAATAAAGCAAATTTGTTGTTTACATCTATATTAACAGGCACTTTTATTGAAAGTTTATAATCTTCGCTTTTGCCGTCCTGAACTTCCAAAGATTCTGACTCAATCTCTTCTACAACTTCATTTTGGTCTAAGTCAAATAAAAATGCGCTGACAATAACATCCATATCTTTGTCGCCATTATTTTTTATATTGACTTTTATTGTCATGTCATCGCCAGGTGCGAACCTGTCACTTGAGCTTGGATCTCTTATGTCTACTCTTAAATTATCCCCGCCTTGAACTCCATTGCTTCTTACACCATCAGAGCACATTCTCGGCTCTACTTTGATTTCAAGTTTAAATGATGCTTCAACATTTTTTACTGTATCTTTTACAGTTACAATACCGGAATATGTATCAAAATCTACCTCATTGTTAATCTTAGCGTTGGCAGTTATTGTGGCGCTATTTCCAGGAGTTAAAGTTGTAGGCAATCCAACAAATGTCAAGGTTATTTCATCATTGTCATTATCTTTTAACGTTACTGTGTTTGTTACAGCAAGGTTAGTTAAATCTAAGTTGCCGTCATTCTTTAATACAAAAGTACCAGTTGCAGTTTCCCCTTGTTCTTCTTTTATTGTTAATGGGCTTGTAGTTGTAAAACTGGTAACACTTAATTTAGGCATGTTGCTTACAGTTACAGTAAATGCAAAAGAAGCTGAATTTGCTCCAGCAGGAGTGTCTTTTGCCTGTAAAGTTCCAGTATAAGATCCTGGTTTGATAAATTGTGGTACTAATACATTTGCTGCAATTGCACTTGAAGTAGTATTAGCACTTAAAGTTGCCAAGCTTGCTGGATTAAAAGTTATAGCACTAGCGGGAATCTTTGTGTTAAGATCAACAGTATGGGTTAAATCAGCACTTAAAAAAACAATTCCAGATAAAGGATTAACTAAGTTACTATTTTTTATCTTAAAATTTCCAGTAACAGTATCTCCAGGATTTCCTGAAGGAGGATTAGTAACATCTATAACACTTAAGTCCCCTGCAGCAAAAACAGAACTTAAAATAAGACTTAATGTAAATAAAATTACAAACAATAAACTTAAAATTTTTTTCATCTTCCCCCCCATAAAAATATGTTGTTATCGTTAAGTTGTAATCTTATATATAAACCTTTCGGTTACTATGATTTTGTTTCTATATCATAGTATATAATATCCAACAATATATATTCAAAGCAAGATTTAATATAAATAAAAAGTTGTATCTAAAGTTAATGACACTAGAAGGTATAACTGATTCTTGCATAACAAGTATGGCTCAGCAGGCTGGAAGAGTATATATTTATATGCAATTGACGTACGTGTTTAGATAGTCCAGTACAATAATCTAAAAATACTACTGATTATTAACAATTCTGGGGGATAGAGGCTAATATGAAAATACCCCCAGAATTGGTCGGATTAAGTAAGCGAGATTTAATTCGTGCT
>JACPNF010000083.1 GCA_016185635.1 Candidatus Woesearchaeota archaeon | reverse complement strand
TGCAGCAATTGCAGAAGCAGAAATACAGAAAGACCTTACAATAACAACTGGAGCTTGTTTCACTGCAATGACTGTAATATAACCTTAAACTCAGATATCAATGCTTCAATAAACATGGCTATAAGAACATCATATTATTATCACGGAATCATGCTGAATGAAAGACAGGTTTCTTTCAGCCAGCTGGCATCAGATGAACATGCCTTAACAGCAGATGATAACCTGAAAAAAGGTTTGAGTGCTGAAACTCATAAAGCTCTGGAGTTAGACGCTCAGGGCTTTTTAGCCTGAGTAGTTCACATACTAATTATTGTTTCATTTCTTAATAGATACTCAGTAGCTGTAAGCAGCAGAGATTTTACTGGATTAAAGACTGAGTTTTCCCTGCACATTGATTCATGAAAAAAAGAAAAGATTATTTTTTCAAAAAAGCAAAAAAAGAAGGGTACAGGGCAAGGTCAGCTTACAAGTTAATAATTCTAAACAAGAAATATAATTTAATAAAAAGAAATGATAAACTGCTCGACTTGGGTTGTTTTCCAGGTTCTTGGCTTCAGGCTTCCTTAAACTTAGTTGGAAAAAATGGCTTGGTTGTCGGTGTAGACATTACTCCAATAAAGGAAGTTAAAGATATTAAATTTATTAATGCAGACATAACAGATTCTTTGACTCTAGAAAAAATAAAAATTATTTGCAATAAGTTTGATGTTGTAATAAGTGATCTGTCGTCGAAAACCACAGGAATAAAAACACTTGATGTAGAAAGGTCCCTAGAATTAAATGAAAAAGTATTGGAAATAGCAGATAAAATCCTGAAAGAAAATGGAAATTTATTGCTTAAAATTTTCCAGGGAGTTAATTTTCAGGATTTTTTGAAAAAAGTAAAATTAAAATTCAAATTTGTAAAATGTCATAAACCAGAAGCATCAAGAAAAGAAAGCAAGGAAATTTATATAATTGGGAAAGGATTTTTAAAACAAAAAAGTTCCTAAATCTATTAAAAATTCCAAATTTCCTGAGTCTCTCATTTTTTGATAAGAACTAATAATTATTCTTGTTTCATTTTACTTTAACAATTTGTAGTAATTTTAAGTAACTTTAAATAAAGTTTAAGTAATCTATAAATATTCCTTTTTTTGGATATTGTTTAGTTACTATCTATTAGAAATTAATCCTATTCGGAGATCCTGAGGATATTATTTCTTTTTCCCGATTGTTAGGATAGCAAACAGACCCATTCTCTTTTGCTTTAAAACCTTAAATCCATTATCATTAAACATGTTTCTAAATTCATCCAGGCTGTATATCTTAACATGTCCAGGCTCCAGCCATTTGAATAATTTGTGGATAAAAGATAAATAAAAATTTACATCAGCTATCAGCACATGCCTGTTTTTCTTTAAAATCTTGTTTATTTCTTTTAGGGCTTTGTTTGGGTCTGGAAAATGATGAAAAGCCTCTGTGCTTAAAACATAATCAAACATGTTATTGCTAAATGGCAATTTGCTGACTTCTCCAAGTTTTAATGCAGCTTTTTTTCCTAATTTTCTTGATGCTCTTTTCAGCATGTTTTCAGAAATATCCAGTCCGTAAAGTTTTGCCCTACTTAACTTTGATATTAAAACTAAAATATCACCAGTCCCGCAGCCTATATCAAGAATTTTTTGATTGTCTCTTAAGTTTAAGTTTTCCACAATCTTCTTTTGTATGTAATACATCCATGGCTTTATCAAGAACCAGTCATAAGTATTAGCCCATAAGTCGAAGAATTTCCTGTTGGTGCTGATTAAGTTATTGTTTTTGTTCATGAATTATTTTTATAATTTATCTTAATTGTCTTTTCATTCTTTCATACTGTTTCTTTGTGATTTCTCCAGAAGCATATCTTTTCTTAAGTATTTCAATAGAGGTTGTGCCTAAATTTAAACCATGTCCATTTAACAGTTTGTATAATAGATAGACTATTAATATAATTACTAATATCCAGAATATCATCATAAATCCTCCAAATGCAGGATAGCTACCTCCCATCATTCCATATCCACTCCCAAACCAATTATTCATCATCCCTCCAAAACCACCCCTGTTCATCATTATATTCATCATACTCATAGGCATCGCACTTGTTTCACCGCAGTACATCATTTTTGCAATATTAATATGGACTTGCTTTAAGCTTTCTGAGCCTTCACCACCCATTCTTGCATCCATAGTCTCATGCAGCTCTCGAGGATGCATCAGCTCCATATAATACTCCCCTATGTTTTCCAGCTGTTCATTGCTTAAACTTGAGCAGGAAACTCTGTTTTTTACAAGCATTTCTCCAGCCTTAATGTCTTCAGTTTCAGAAGCAAGTGCTGTGTTTATTAAAAATATAATAAATATTAATAAAACAAATAACTTCTTAATTCCTGCCAATTTTTTATTTATCAAATTATATCCCCAAACCAATATGTCATATTCAGACATATCAAAATTTAAAAAAGTATATAAATGTTTTGATAGATATAATTAAAGTGAAAGAAATAAAAATAACAAACTTAATCAAGTTTTGTACATTATTATTCTTGTATAAAAAATCTATGCATGGCTATGAATTAATCAAATTACTAAAAGAGCATACAGGAAAGAAAATAAGCTCAAGTCATGTGTATCCATTTTTAAATAATCTTGAAAAAAATAAGATTATCAGGCTAAAAGCAAAAGGCAGTAATGACAAAAAAGAATATCAGATGACAAAAAAAGGTAGAGTGTTTACTAAAACTATTATAGACAAATTTGCAAGACTTGTAAATTTCAACATTAAGCATAATTTAAAGATATGTGCCAGCTGCAGGTGCAAGTTAATAGAAGGAGCATATAAATCAAAAATAAGAGGCAAGGTTATGTATTTTTGCTGCAAATATTGCTGCTTGCAATATCGATCAAAATAGTATTTTTTTAAATTTTTGGTTTATACAATTTCATAAGTAATGAATTGCTTACAACAGAAACTGAAGAAAATGCCATTGCAGCAGCAGCAATCATCGGATTTAATAAAAACCCAGTAAATGGATATAAAATTCCTGCAGCTATCGGTATTCCTGCTGTATTATAAAAAAATGCCCAGAACAAGTTTTGTTTTATTTTTTTTAGTGTTTTTTCACTTATTCTTATTGCAATTGCAACATCCCTTAGGTCGTTTTTCATCAGCACAATATTTCCTGTTTCCATGGCAACATCTGTTCCAGACCCTACTGCGATTCCAACATCAGCTTGTGCTAATGCAGGGGAGTCATTTATCCCATCCCCAACCATTATTACTTTTTTTCCTTTTCCCTGCAGCTTTTTAATTTCTAATGCTTTATTCTCAGGCAAAACTCCTGCCAAAACTTTTAATATACCAGCTTTTCTTGCTATGGCTTTTGCAGTTCTTTCATTGTCTCCAGTAATCATAATAACATCTTTTCTTAATTTCCTGAACGCATCAACTGCTTCTTTTGAATTTTCCTTTAATGTGTCTGCAACACCTATTACCCCAATAATAATCTTATTCAATGCCAATATCATGGCTGTCTTGCCGTTATTTTCCAGCTCAGATATTAAATCATCGCGGATTAATTTAATCTTTCCAAGTTCCATTAGCTTTCTGTTTCCAAAAGAAATCTCTTTACGTTCTAGTCTCCCTAAAACACCATGACCTGGCACAGCCCTGAAATCTCTTATCTCATAAAGTTTTGTATTTAACTTTTCAGCATGATTTACTATAGCCTCTGCCAGGGGGTGTTCTGATTTTTTTTCTATCCCAGCCGCGATGGCGAGTATCTCTTCTTTTGTAAATTTTCCAAAGGAAATTATGTCAGTTACTTCTGGTTTTCCTTTTGTCAAGGTTCCTGTCTTGTCAAGCACAATTACATCTGCTTTATGCACAATTTCCAATATTTCTGCGCTTTTGATTAATATCCCATTTTCAGCCCCTTTTCCTGTTCCAACTATAATTGCAGTAGGAGTTGCTAATCCCAATGCGCAGGGGCAGGCTATTATTAAAACAGCTATAAAATTGCTTAATGCAAAAGTAAATTCCTTCCCAGCCAAAAAATACCAGTATGAAAATGTTATCAAGCCAGTTATTAAAACAGCAACAACAAAATACTTGGAAACAATATCTGCCAGTCTTTGTATTGGTGCCTTGCTTCCTTGTGCTTCCTCAACTAACTGGATTATCTGGCTTAATACAGTATCTTTCCCTATTTTAGTAGCCTTGAATATAAAGTGTCCATTCTTGTTTATTGTCCCACCAATAACATTATCATTTACTCTTTTTTCTACAGGTATACTCTCTCCAGTAATCATAGATTCATCAACAGAAGAATCTCCCTTTACAACAAGGCCATCAACAGGAATTTTATCCCCTGGTTTTATCACAACCAAATCATTTATTTTTACATCCTCAATTGGAATTAAAACTTCCTTGCTCCCTTTTAATATTCTTGCAGTTTTTGGCTGTAGCCCCATTAATTTCTTTATTGCTTCAGATGCCTTTCCTTTTGCCTTTGCCTCAAGCCATTTTCCAAGCATTATGAAAGTAATGATTACTGCACCTATGTCAAAATACAAGGCATCTCCTCCAAATATGCTTGGTAAAAATACTCCCAAGATGCTGTAAAAATATGCTGCACTTGTTCCCAAAACAATTAATGTATCCATGTTGGCACTTTTTGCCATTAATGTTGTAAATGCGCTTTTATAGAACCTGTATCCTACAACAAACTGCACTGGAGTTGCCAATAAAAAAAGAACAATAGTCCTGTAAGCAAAATCAATAAAAAAGTATTCTGGAAAAGCCAGTATAACTAATGGAATAGTAATAAATAAGCTTGAAAAGAACAATAATTTTAAAGTTCGGATTTCTTTTTCCCTTACTTCTTTTTCCCTGTCAAGAGAAGTTTCCTCTAAAACCTTATATCCGGTTTTTTCAATGTTGTTGATTATTTCTTTTGAATCTATTTTTGCAGGATCATAAATTATTTGTGCTTTTTCATTTGTATTGAGTTTTGCTTCCTTGATAGCGTTTTTAAATTGCGCCAGGGAATTCCTGATTGCCATAATGCAATGCTCATTGTCCATCCCAATTATCTTTATATTTAGTACTCCGCCATTATTGTCAGAGTCTATTACATCATATCCAGCAGACCTTACAGCTTCATCAAGTAATTTCTCATCTGTATCTTCATTAAACTCTACACTTGCTTTTTCAGTTGCGTAATTAACATTGGCATTTATTACACCAGGAACTTTTTTTAATTTTTTTTCTATTAAAGTTGCGCAGCTTGCGCAGTGCATTCCTTTTATTTTTAGTATCTTTTTTTTCATTATATGTCCGATTTTGATATATCTCTATATAAACCTTTCTAAAAATTTTTATTTTTAACCTTGCATACCTCTCTTTTAGTAAGCACAAATATGCTTCCTAATAAAATTAAGATGCCGAATAATTGGATTTCCAGTCCTTTGAAAGGCAGTAAAACTAAACTAAAAGTTAATCCCAGGCTGGGAACTATCAAGCTTAGTATTGATAAAGAGCATACAGGACAGCCAGCTGAAAACAAGCTTAATCCGCTTGTAAACAATCCAAAGACTCCAGTCCCGGCCTGATTTGAATATTCTTTTAGTTCCTTAAATTTTTTTATGGCCAAAGCTAAATTAATCCCAAATAAAAATGATGTTATTGCTCCAAATAAAATGTTTAGCCAGGGATAATACCATAATTTATTATTAAAGAATAAATAAAAACCATTAAAAAAATAATAGATTAAATAAGTTGATAAAACTAAATAAAGTGCTGCCCCAATTAAAGATATTTTAAAATAGGTTTTTTTCTTTAATAAATCTTTGATTTTTTCTATTCTCATGAAAATTTTTATTATGATTATTCAACTATAAGTAATCCGCTGCCCATACCCATTGAGCAGCTAAACTTAAATTTTCCTTTTTGATCAGCTGTAAATTCTACTGTATTATCATTAGACCTAAATAATTTTGAAATTCCTAAGTCAGGAATAAGAAAAGCCTTTAAACAGCCTTGTAATTGGTTAACATTTCCTATAATCTTGACTTTTTGGCCTAATTTAACCTTGATAGTGTTTGGATCATAGTTATAATTAGCAACCCCCAAATTAACAGTCACCATATTCCCATCTTCTATAACTCTGTTTAAACCAGCACTTCCTCCTTTTACAAGTTCTGTGTCATTTGCTGCAGCACCTGTAAATATATTTATGAAAGCCACGATTAGAAAGATTAGTACAGCTATAAAAACCAGGGATTTATACAAGGTTTTCTTGTTGATATTAATCTCATCCCCCATATTGTTAATCACCTGAATAATAATGATTTAGTCCCGTAAACCATTATAAATGTTACTATTATTGTAATTAAAAAGCAGAATGATATGAAATTAAATTTATCATATTTATAAGTTTCATTTATTTCATTCTTTTTTGTTTCTTTGTATATCATGTAATCTAACCCCCCCAATATTAAGGCAGAGGCTCCTGTAACAATAGGAAAAATTAATTTAAGATTGTCATTTAATAACATCAGGCTAGTCATTGCACCCATCAACCCGCCCATCAACCCAGCCATTATTCCTTCCATTATCCCCATAATGCCGCAGCACTTGCCGCACCAGCCGCCAACAGCCATACCAATTAATAGCCCTGCAACTGATCCAACAAACATTCCGTTAGTAGCTCCAACAATAATCCCAATTAAAAATCCTGAAAGCATTCCAATTGTCATTCCTATCATCATACCAGTCATGCATGTAAACTTATTTCCATAAATTTTTATATGCCATACTGAAGTAGCCATTAAAACAACGTTTATTAAAAGAAATATAATAAAATAACCATAAGTGTTGAAAAAATTTGGTATATTCCTGAAAAAGCCAAAATAAGCTACTCCTTCCAGTAATGCTAAAATTGCAAATACCTGCAGTGCTATAAAGATTAACTGCCCCTCAGCTTTGTTTTTGTTTTTTAAGTCTTTTAAAAATTGTTTTATTGATGCATTGTTTATTGAGTAATCCCCAGATATTGGCATTGCATCATATCCAGATTCTCTTATAATTGATATTACCTTGTCTACATTAATTTCCTGATTATAATAAATAGTTGCAATCTCATTGTTGTATCTTAAGTCTATTTCTTTAATATGACCTAATTTCGATAAGGCTTTTTTAAGTAATTTCTCGCAAGATTCACAGTGCATTCCAGCTATTCTTAATTTTAAAGCATTCATTTCATTACCTTATAGCCATTTTTTTCAATGATTTTATGAATATTTGCAAGGTCTGTTTTGCTGTCAAAATTTTCTATAGTAACTTCCCCTTTCTTATAGTCAACCCTCGCTTTGATGCCTGCCTCTTCAAGTTCATCTTTTATTAAAATCTCGCAGCTCTTGCAGTGCATTCCCTTTACAATTATTTTCTTTTCCATTTCCGCATTATAATTAACAGCAATCTTCAAACTTTTTTTTAATGATATTTAAAAGTTTTCTTTTTTTCCCCTTAATTTTTTGGTTCTTTTTATAATTCTTCTTCATTTTAACCCCAATATAAGATATACTGCCAAGGTTCCAAAAATAATTGTAAAAAGCCTGAGCAATGATAAATAAAGCTTATTCTTTATCCTTTTATCTAATAAATAGGCTATCCCAGTAACAGATTCTCCCATTAAAATTGCCAGTATAAGGCTGTCAATTTTGTATCCAAAAAAGTTTAAAGCAAGCAAAGTTAGCCATGTCAAGCTGACTGCTGCGCATAAAGCACAGATTTTTTGCTTTGTAACCTTGTATATACCATCTTTTAAAAAAACAAAAAGAATGTACAAAACAAAAATGCTTAATAAAATGTAGTAAATCATTTTCCCCACTCAAATATTCTTAAAGGTAAATCAGGTATATCCTTAATTTTTATAGTAAATTTTTCAGGTTTTTTGTCTAAATTGAACACTAAATCACCTGAATTATGATGCCCTTGTAATTTTGGTGTATCTGCAGGTTTTACAATCTTGCCTTCATATTCCAAGATTATTAATTCTCTCAGGTTTAATTTGCTTAAATCAGCACTATGGGTATCCAAGTTTATTTTAAAATAAAAATTATTGTCAGCAAACTTTTCAGGTTCTATTTTCACAGTAACTGTGCTTTCGCTTATTCTTGCCAGAGAATTTAAATTTTCATTATTAGGCTTATTAAATAAAGTCATAATACTAAATAAAAAAATACCCGCAATAATTATCAGTAAGCCTAATTCTAATTTGTTTTTCATTTTAGCCTCTCAAATAAAGTAATGCAGATCCAAGGATAAAAATACTGGCTATTAAATTTAAGAAAAATAGTTTTTTCATATTAACCTTGGAAAAGATAGTTCTGTTTAATTCAATATACAGATTATTCTTTTGGATAAACATCAGCATCCAGGTTATCCCAATTATGTTAGAAAAAATGCCAAGCAGCATCCAAAAAATCTGGTATTTGCTGAATATGATTGTAAAAGCGCTTAATCCTAATATTGGAAAAATATCTGAAAGATGATGAACGCAGCAGGCTGCCATTGAAGTAGTCGAAATTCCCCCTGTTGCAGCAACACCACTGCCAAGCCATAATTCCTTTAGTTTTATAACTTCCTTGATGTAAACATAAAAACCAACTTGGGTTCCAAAACCAAAAATTAATAACAGAAGTAAATACCAAAACTTGTTAAACTCCTGCAATGCATGCTGAAAAGAATTTGCAAAAGTTAATATTGAAAAATAAACTCCAAATAATAAAAAACTGCTTAGTATTCCTATCAAAATTGGTTTTAATACAATTTTTTTGTGATAAAAATTTTCTTGCATTTTAACTGCAGCACCCATGCTTGGTTTTTGCAATCTTTTTTAGGCCCTTTTCATAAATGTCTAAGCAGTTATTAGAGCAAAACCAGTAACCATGTTTTTCAATTCCGCCATCTGTTTGCTTCATCCTGCAAACAGGATCCTTTTTCTTGAAAAAAATCATTTTATACCTCCAGCTATCCATAATAAAATTAAAGCAGAAGCTATCATAGCTAAGCCTGCAATTAGTTTTATGTATCTTTTCTCAGACATCTCCAATTTTTCCATCTTTAATACAATCCTCTTTGAAGATGCAAACATTAAGATAACAATTAATGGCAGGATAAACATTAAGTTATAAATAATTAGATAAAATACTCCAAGCATATAGCTTGCCTTTACAAGCAATAAACTCATTATTGATAAGTAAATCCCTGCTGTGCACCCAAAAGAGCATATGCCTACTAAAAACCCGACAAAAAATGCAGCAGGCAGGCTTGCTTTTTGAATCATATTAATTAAGCTTGGTTTTAATAATTTAGGAATACCAAGGGAAATATTCTTTTTTCCAGTAAAGAAACTTATCAAATTTGCCAGCCCCAAAATTAATATTAAAATTCCGCTTATTTTCGCTGCAAAATGTGGGCTGCTTGAAATTGATATTGCCTTAAAGATTCCCAAGCCGATGCCAAAGTATGCTAAAAATATTCCAGTTATATATAACAAACCAGCCTTAAAAATGCCTGCCTTAGTTTTCCTTATTGTAAATAAAAAAGCCAAGAACAGCAGCAGCACGCTGATTGTGCATGGATGAATGCCTGCCAAAAGACCGTTAAATAAAACTAAAAATAACAAGGACTTATTCCAAAGATTATTATTTGGTTTTTGTGTTTTGCTGCATTCTTCAAAAGATTTGGATAAATCACATTCTTTTATATTGTTATTTTGGTCTAAAATTTTGTAGCTTGTAATTAAGTCATCCATGGAATCTTGGTAAAAGATTACTTTGGGAAAATTATAATCAGGATATTTTTGAACCAGATCTTTTATAGCTAGAATTGGTATATGCCCTTCAAGAACAAGGTTGTTAAAAACAACAGTCATGTGTCCCTGAAAATTAAATGGGATATTCCTGTTTTTATTTAATTCATTTAATTCAGATAAGCCAGCATTATTATTAATAATATTTTTTTCTTCCCAAGTTAAGTTTAGGCTGTTAAAATATCCTTTTAAATCATTTAGATATAAGCTGCAGTGACCGCATGCTGAATTCTGGTATATAATTATTTTATTGCTCGCTAAGAGAGGATAAACTAATAATAAGAAAATTAAAAAAATTAAAAAAAAAGATTTATTCATTAGCATCCGCCAACCATTGTTGGAGCAGCAGGCCTTTGGCTATTGGCTTGTTTTTGAACCTGGTCAGGATGCATTCTTGCCATCATCTCGCCATAGCTTTCTCCGCCGCTTGTTTTTTGGCTTGGTACAGAAGCTCCATCTCCTAATCCGCCTATCTGGTAAGCCTGAACTCCAAGCATAAGTACCAAAAAGATGATCACTGCCAAAATAATTACATCTCTATTCATATTAACAACCTCCAACCATTTGACTGTTTCCTGAACTTTCTGTTTCTATTCCCCTGTATCTGTTGCTTCCTAAGTTTGCATAACTGAATTCAATATTCTTATTCTTTAGGGCATCTGCTTTAGCAGCCATTTGTCCTGGAAAGAACAAAGTTTTCCATTTTCCTAATTCATTTAAGATCTCTTCATTTGTAAACTCGCTTCCATAATTAAGTATGAGATACTTTGCAAGCCCTCTCATCGCAAAAGAATGGGCGCATCCGCACGCAGGAATTCCAGGAGTTCTTCTAAAAGACTCTCCCTGCTCCCTTGTTATTTTTCCAGCAGAAATTGCTTCATCAATTTTCTTGTCAAGTTCTGCAGCATCTTCCCTTCTTACTATAATTGAGTTAGTCCCGCAGCAATATTCACAGCTCATTTCAGAGGTAATGTCAATATACCTTTCTAGTTGTTCTCCCTCAAGATTAATGCTTTTGTCTAATAAACCCATGACAGTAATAGTTTTGTCTGCTAACTCAGGATTATTTTGATTAACATCATCATACCTTATGTTTAATTCCTGTCCGTAAATTTCCGGCATTCCTGTAGGTATTACTTCAGCTTGAACAAAAGTAAGTCCTGTAGCTAAATTTTGGCTTAACCCAGATTTAATGCCTAGAATCTGAAGCTGGTTATACGCGGTTAAAGCCACTCCAATCACAATAAATAATACGATTAGTTTGCTAATTGTGTTTTTAGATGTGATTTTAGAGTTAGTTTCATTTTTATCATCTTTATCTTCAGCCATTTTACCCTCCTTAAGTTTTACAAGACCTAAGAAAAGTAATATGATATAGGTTGCTGCCTGAACATAAGCCCTGTTTTCGTTCAGAAACCAGAAATAATCGTTCAGAATCGTTCAGAATTTAGTTTTAAGGTAAATTTTATTCTTTTTTCCTTGAGGTACCTTGCTTATTATTTCTTTTTGGGCTAATTG
>JACPNF010000085.1 GCA_016185635.1 Candidatus Woesearchaeota archaeon | reverse complement strand
TTCATAAACTCCGCCTATTTCTCCATAAATAACAACAGCTTTTGTACCTTCGTCATTTTGGAATAAATCTAAAATATCAGTAAAATTGCTCCCAACTATGACTTCCCCTCCAATTCCAACAACAGTGCTTTGTCCAATGCCTTGTTGCGTTAAAATTAAGGAAGTTTCAGAGCACATGCCCCCGCTTTTTGAAATTATTCCAACATTACCTTTTAAAAACATGTCATTCTCACTTGAACATCCTATTGAACCTAATTTTCCAGCACCAACATTTAATACTCCAATAGAAGCAGGCCCTATAACTCTGCAGTTATATCTTCTTGAATACTCAAGAATTTTAGCACAATCTTTGATAGGAACATTCTCGCTTACAATTAAAATTAATTTTATCCCATTAACAATAGCCTCTATAGCAGCATCATATACCATTAAAGGAGGAACATAAATTACACTTGTATTAATTAAAGAATCATATTCTTTGGCCTCTTTAACACTGTCAAATACATTAAATCCATCTATAATCGTGTTGCCTTTTCCAGGTGTAACTCCGCAAGAAACAAAAGTCCCATATTCTTTCATCTCTTTTGCAGCTCTTAATCCTTCTTTTCCAGTTATACCTTGCACTAAGACTCTTGTGTTTTTATCAATTAATATTCCCATTTTTCTTTTCCTTATATTCGTTAACTTTTTGTACCATTATTTCAGCAGCCTTGCTTATAGCAGTAGCCTCATCATAAAGCGTAATATTATATTTTTCTTTTAATGCAAACTCTTTTATCATTGCAAATGCCTTTTTATCATTTGGTCCTGCCCTTCTTATTAAAATAGGATAGTCAGGTTTTGGTATAATTTCCTTTAATCCTTCTATAAATCCAGACAAAGTCTCAAAGATATCAGTAAAATTTGCCCTTCCCCCAATTACAAGGCACCCGTTAATTCCTTTTTTTGCAAGAGCAATCTTAGTTAATTTTTTTACTTTCTCCCTCGGTGGGTTGCCGCTGTATTCAGTATAATTAGCAGCCCTTCCTCCAGCTTGAATAAGAGCATCCATAGAAGTCAAAGAAGCTCCTCCTCCAGAAGCTAAAATAGCTATGTCTCCACCTAGATCAATATAAGATTTTCCAGCAACACCCCTGTAATCATTATAATCTATTTTTCTTGCTTCTAATTCTCTTTCATTTAAAAAACTTGTATCTTCAATATCAGTCTCCTTATTAAATATCTCCTGCCTTGAAATAGAATTATCATCAATAACAACCTTTGCATCTCCAGCATATAACAGCCCATCTTTTGTCTCAATAATAGGGTTAATTTCAAGGCTTCTGCAGTCAAATTTTTCAAAGCATTCATAAGCCTTTTTAATAAAAAGGGATATTTGCAGAATTTTGCTTTTGTCAAATCCAGCCATCTTGGCAATCTCTCTAGCTTCATAGTCACGTAATCCAGAAACAGCAGATACAGGTTTTATGATTAAATCATTTCTTTTTGACAATTCTTCTATATCTGTCCCGCCTTTTCTTGAAAATAATATTGTCTGCTGCCTTGTCTTTGTATCATAAATAATAGCTAAAAAATACTCAGTGCATACATCAAGTCTTTTCTCAATAAGCAGGGTTGTAATTGGATTTTCATTGAACTTTTTCTTATATAGTTCATCAATTAATTTTAAAGACTCTTCATAATTATCACTCTCAACAATGAAACCACTTTTCTTTCTATTATTTTGTATTATCTGCGCCTTGATTATGACTTTTTTATATTCAAAAAAGAATTCTTTATATTTTTCTTTATGATAAGATAAATTAATATAAGATTTATTGTCAGTGATTATGCTAGGCGGAACTCTAATACCGTGCATTTTTAGCAATTCTTTTCCTTTATACTCTAATAGCCTCATTATTACATTTTACAAAAATAAACATTTAAAAATGTTTGTAAAGAACTATTCTTTAACCAGACCTATATGCCTTTCTGCTAATTAAGTTTTAAAATAGTTTCAGATATTTATTCTGGAATGTTAATATTAAGCAAAAACTATATATATCTTCTATTTTGTTAAAAATACCGAATGAAAGTTTCAATAGTAATTCCAGTTTTCAATGAAAAGGACACGATTCGTAAAATACTTTATCAGATAGAAAATGTAGACTTAAAAGACATTGAAAAAGAAATAATAGTTGTTGATGATTTCTCTACAGACAGCACAAGAGAAATACTTATGAGCTTAGGAGATTATAAGATAATTCTTCATGATAAAAATAAAGGCAAGGGAGCAGCATTAAAAACAGGATACAAGCACGCAACTGGTCAGATAATAATTAATCAGGATGCTGACCTTGAGTATGACCCCCAATTTTATAATGAATTATTAAAGCCTATATTAAATAATGAAGCAGAAGTTGTTTACGGCTCAAGAATGCTCGGCAAGCACAAAGACATGTACTTTTTGCATTATTTAGGAAATAATGTTCTTACTCTAGCA
The DNA here is from genome assembly GCA_016185635.1 of Candidatus Woesearchaeota archaeon. Taxonomy (GTDB): domain Archaea; phylum Nanobdellota; class Nanobdellia; order SCGC-AAA011-G17; family JACPIM01; genus JACPNF01. The sequence continues at coordinate 11,653 of JACPNF010000085.1, read as the reverse complement.
ACAAATTTACTTTATGGCTGTAAAATTACAGACATGGAAACAGGTTTCAAGGTATTTAAAAAAGAAGTCTTGAAAGATATTGACCTTAAATCAGACAGGTTTGATTTTGAGCCTGAAATAACTGCAAAATTATTAAAAAAAGGTTATAAGATAAAAGAAGTGAAAATAGATTTTGATAATCCAAGAAGCTTTAAGGAAGGCAAGAAAATTACTTGGAGAGATGGATTAATGCATTTTCTTTATTTAGTTAAGTACAGGTTTTCTGATTAAATATTATTTTAGTAATTCTTAAGACAAACTATATAAACTGTAGGTTATTAATAATACAAATGGTGTTGGAGCAATTAATAAGCCCGAAAAATGCTGAGAAAAAGCCTTTCGAGGTTTTCTTCATAGGATTTTTTTATGCTTCTGTTGCAATGTTCCTTAGTTTGTGGATTTTTAGGGATCAAACGAGCTTGGTAATGGTCTTCCTTACAGTCATGGCTTCTCTTCCTTTGGTTTATGATTTAATAAAATACGAAGAAAAAAAAGATTTGGTAATAAGCAGGGAATATAGTATATTAAAAGAGCATGGAAAAGCATTATCAGTTTTTATGTTCTTGTTCTTGGGAGCAGTTGTTGCTTATTCTTTGTGGTATATCTTTTTGCCAGAATCAATTATTGGTTCTGTTTTTAATACACAGATTAGCACTATAAAAAATATTAATAGTAATATATTTGGAAGGATAATAACATCAGGAACAATAAGCAGTGCTTCATTGTTTGGCAAGATACTTGCAAATAATCTCAAGGTTTTATTGTTCTCAATTTTCTTTTCGTTTTTCTTCGGTGCAGGTGCAATTTTTATATTAATATGGAATGCATCTGTAATAAGCACGGCAATAGGAAATTTCTTCAGAACCAATATTGTAAGGTATGCGGAAAGCATAGGCTTTGTAAAAACTGCAGGTTATTTTCATATATTCTCTCTGGGATTATTAAGATATTTTATTCATGGGCTTCCGGAAATCTTAGGTTACTTTGTTGGAGGCCTAGCAGGAGGTATAATCTCCATAGCAGTTACCAGGCATGAAATAGGAACAAAGCAGTTCAAGAAAATATTATTAGATTCAGTTGACTTAATAATAATAGCTGTTGGCTTGCTGTTTGTTGCAGCCTTATTGGAAGTTTATGTGACACCAATATTTTTCTAAAGCCCAATAATTTTAGATTATCTTCTCCCCAGTTTCAAAATCATAAATATGAATTACAACAACAGGGCATACTCTTGCAGCCTCAAGCATGGCTGGAAAATCTTTTTCTTCTATTATTTTTTCCTGCACAGTATTATCAAGCTTGCTTTCAGATTCTTTTAGGTCAGCTTTCCCGTCAGTATTCATAACCCAGTTTGAATCTACAGCAGTGCATGCAGCAGCACCTATGCAGTCGCTTCGATTATAAACAACCCTGTATTTTTTCATTTTTTAAAAATAAATCCATAAATAATTTATAATAATTGCTATTCCAAACACTACACTTCTACAAACCAAAACCTTAAAAACACGTATATTTAAGTTAGAAAAATGCAGGAGCTAAATACTCTTAAAAAAAGAAAAGAAAGCCTATTCAACTTCTTAAAGACATATAAAGAAGATTTTGGTATCCTGGGACTTGTCATACTAATATTTATAGGGTTTAAAGTAAGGATAAGCAACCTTCCAATATTAAAAAGTGTTGCTACAGGACAATATATTCCTGGTGATCCTGATGCTGCTGCTTTTCTAAGATATGCGAAGTATGTTCTTGAAAATGGCTCTTTAATGAAAGTAGACTTAATGAGATATTTTCCTTTGGGTTATAATAATCTGGATGAATTTAATTTTCTGTCCCACTTTATTGTTTATCTATATAAATTTCTTCATTTCTTTAATTCCTCAATAACTTTGGAATATGTAGATGTAATATTTCCAGCTATAACATTTGGTATAGCTTTAATATTCTTTTATCTTTTGGTAAGAAAATTATTCAATTTCAAGGTTGCATTATTAGCTTCTGCATTTCTTGCATTTTCTCCGCCTTTCCTTTACAGAACCATTTCCGGAGTTGGTGACAAAGAAGCATTAGGAATTGTTTTCTTCTTTGCTGCTTTCTATTTTTATCTTGCAGCAGTTAAATCAAATAGCAAATATGGGTATTTTCAAGGCCTGCTTGCAGGAATATTTACAGCCATATTAGGATCAACATGGGGGGGAGTTAATTTTGTCTTTTTAATAATAGGTGGAAGTACTTTGGTAAAAGTCGCCTTAAATAATTTAAGCAAAAAAGAATTTTATAGTTATGCTTGGTGGTGGTTTTCTACTTTTATCCTCTTAAATATATTTTACCCTAATTATTATGGTTTTAGTTCAATTGCTTTGGCATTGACATCCCAAATTACATTGTTTGCATTAATAAGCAGCACAATAAATTTCCTGATTAGCAATAAAAATATCTTTGACATAAAACAAAAATTAAATTTGGAAAAATACCCGATAGGACTGCTAAGTGTTGGAATAACAATTATTTTGGGGCTTTTATTTATGATTTCTGTCTATGGCATTGATTTTATTTATGATAGGATTTTAAACTTATATATTGATCTGACAAAGCCATTCAGCAGGAACAGGTGGGCATTGACAGTTGCAGAAAGCCAGCAGCCTTTCATAAATTCGTGGTTCTCAAATTTTGGAAAATATTATATGTGGCTGCTTCTGATTTCACCAATTGTTATTGTTTATGAAAAATTCAGGAACTTGAAAAAGCATAAATGGATAATAACAGGAATATTTGCAGCATTTATTTTCTCTTTTATCTTCAGCAGGTACTCAGGCAGTTCAATCTTGAATGGTTCTTCAAATTTTTCCTTGATATTATACATAGGTTCATTAATATTTTTTGTTGCTTCTTTGGTAATTTATTTGTTATATGGGTTTTACAAGGACAGGGAAATTTTTGAATCTTTTAATAATCTTGATAAGGCAACTATATTCCTGCTGGTATGGTTTGTAATAACTGCTATAGGCGCAAGAAGTGCTATAAGGCTGCTATTTGTTTTTGTGCCTGTGACTGCAGTTCTCGTGTCATACCTTTTAATGAAAGCTCTTGATTATGGCCTAACTCTTAAGGAAAATTATCTTAAAGTTGCAGTTGTTGCAGTTGTTGGAATATTAATTTTTGCTCCTTTTGTTCAGGGAAGCTTGGTTGAAAGAGGAAAAATAACCATAGATACAGCAAAAAGAACAGGCCCGAGCTTTGACCCTCAATGGCAGGTAGCAATGGAATGGGTTAAACAAAATACTCCAAAAGACAGTGTATTTGCACACTGGTGGGATTATGGTTACTGGGTGCAGACTTTTGGAGAGAGAGCAACATTAAGTGACGGAGGAAATGCAAGAGGCGCAATAAATCATTTTATAGGAAGGTATTTATTGACAGGACGAAACAGGACAGAAGCCTTGGAATTATTAAAAACTCATAATGCAACTCATTTGGTTATAGTTTCTGATGAAATAGGAAAATATACTGCCTTTTCAAGCATTGGCAGTGACGAAAATTATGACAGGTACTCTTACATCCCAGCATTCTTTTTAAATCAAAATGAAATCAGGGAAGAAAGAGACGAAAATGGAAATGAACTAACAGTATATCCTTATGTAGGAAATTTTGTTCTTGATGAAGATATTATTTACAATGGAAAAATATATCCTGATGGCGGTGCAGGTATAGCTGCTGTCTTAGTCTCAGTCAGACAGGAAGGCACCCAGATAAAAGAAATAAGACAGCCTTCAGTTATCCTTGTAAAGAATGGTGTCCAGGAAAGATTGCCACTAAGGTGCATTTATTTGAATAACCAGCTGATTGAGTTTACAACAGAAGGCTCATATGATGGGTGCTTAAGAATAATGCCCTTGGTTAACGGAAATAATGTAAATAACCTGGGTGCTGCATTATTCCTTTCCCCAAACACAAAGAATACTTTATTCACACAGCTTTATCTTTTTGACAAAAGCAGCCAAAATACTGAGGAATGGAAAGGCTTTGAAAAGATTTATGATGATAGCATAAATGGTTATGGCCTTGCTTATTATGCAAACTATGGAAGAATGATAGGTCCATTAAAAATCTGGAAAACCAGTTATGATAACGATATAAAAGCAAATCCTATTTACTTAAAAACAGAAGTTCCTAATCCTGCAGTTGAAAAAGTATAAGTTTTTAAATAAATAAATAATATTAATTTTCAATGTATAAAGAGAAAAAGAGAGTGTCTTCAGATAAATTAATTGAAACTATTTTAATTTCTGCTGTTTTTTTGCTTCTTGTTATCTTGCCAGTTTTGAATGGCCTAAATCTTTTTTCAGAAACCCATTTTACAGGAAAAGCTGTTTCAGCAATTTGTGGCAATGGATTAATTGAACAAAGTGAGCAATGCGATGATGGAAATGTAAACAATGGTGATGGCTGTACTGCCTCTTGTGCAGTGGAAGAACAATGTTATGATATTGGTAACACTTTTTCGTTCATTCAGGTTTCTGACAGCTATAGTGGTTCCGGAAATAGTGGGGTGATGAGAGCATTGCAGGATGCCACGAATAAAAGAGGGGTTTACCCAGGCAGGGTAATCCCAAGATTCATGGTAATAGGAGGAGACTGGACTAATTTTAAGACTACTGATACAAGCTTGATAAATGTTGTTAGCAATCTAAATTATCCATTTACTTGTAGTGCAAGCAATAAAAAATTTCCTTACTTTATTGGGGCAGGAAATCATGATGCAGAAGTTGCAACAGGTGTAGAATGGATGTCAAAAGATGTGGGAGCAATGGTTAGTTCCACCCTTGTTGGCATTAGCAATTTCAAAGAAGGGCCTTTTGACACATGGGGCTCATTGCCTGGTGAAACTGACAAGAGAACTACATATTCTTTTGATTATAAGAATGCACATTTTGTTGTTGTCAACCAATATACAGGAATAACTCCAAGCAATCCAAATTTTGCAAGTCCTTACAGTTCTGTTGCATGCATAACCCAGCCTTTGTATGACTGGATTGATCAGGATTTAGCAAGTACAAATAAACCAATTAAATTTGTAATTGGTCATGAGCCAGCATGGTCTTTTTGTGGAAATGCACCTGGATATAATAGCTGTTTAAATTATGGCAATAATTTTGTTGAAGATTATCTTGATCCTGCTAAAAGACCAAGACCTCATTCACCTCTCGGAACAGGTGATTGGGGGAACTCTTACGGAGAACACTGGGGTGATTCTTTGGAGGATTCTAAATGCCCAAATGTTAATGGAAAAAAGGCAAGGAATGCATTTTGGGAAATGTTAGAAAAACGTAACGTCGTTGCACATTTAATTGGACACTCTCATACTTATTCAAGCAGATTAGTTGAAGCAGATGGTAAAAGAAATAAGGACTCGAGCGGTAATGTTCTTCCTGTGTCTGAAAGAAATAGGTTGGCATATGGGAAGAAAGGAGAAATTTATAACACAAACCAAGGAGTTTGGGAGATTGACAGCGCCAGCATTTATAATCTCCAGGCATTGTATGTGTTAATTACAGTAAATAATAACAAGGTTACATTTGAAACATTTGATATTAAAGGGACTGATCCAGCTGATTGGGGCAGGATTGAGTGGTTTAGTGTAGATGTTTTAAGTGACATTACTGACTGCACAGGACAAACAGACGGAACAGCATGTGATGATGGATTATTCTGTACAACTGGGGATGCATGTCTGGCAGGGTTGTGCCAGGGTGGAACTGCTAGGGATTGCAGCAGTTCAAATGACCAGTGCAACACAGGAAAGTGCAATGAACTTAGTGATATTTGTGAAAAGCAAGCAGCAAATGAAGGTCTGACATGTGTTGACAATAACTTGTGTACAACAGCAGATATTTGTTCTGTCGGAGTATGCAGAGGAAGTAGTGTAAGCTGCAGTAGTGATGGAATTGCCTGTACTATTGAGAGTTGTATTCCTGGAACTGGCTGTGCATCTACTCCGAATAATGCTCTTTGTAATAGTGGCGAGATTTGTGATTCTCTTAAAGGGTGCATTGCTTCAACTGCAAGAGTGTTTTATGCTGATAATTCTCTTACAAGCAACTGTATAGGTAGTTACGATCCTGTAAATAGGGCTTGTGGTTCAGGAAGTAGCACAGCTTATGCTACCTTGGCTAATGCAGCAAGTGCTGCAAATACTTTAGGAGATATTGTTATTGTTAAGCCAGGAACTTATAATGAGGTTTTGAAACCAACAACATCTGGCATTAATGGTAAACCTATTACATTTAAGGCAGAAGGAACTGTTGTTTTAACAGGAACTGCGAGAGATAACAGGGCTGCAGCGCACCCAAGTGATCCTAACCTTGACTTTGGACCTATATGGCTTGAAGAAGTGCAGTTTATTGTGATTGACGGATTTGAAGTTGTAAATGGTGAAGGATATGTTCGCAGTGTGCGGGCTCATAACAATACATTAAAAAATAATCATTTCCGCAAAGCAAATAACGGATGGATTCAGGCATCATATTTCTTTGAAAGCCATGACAATAAGATACTTAATAATATTATTGAGGATGGAAGCGATTCAGTCGATATAATCCATTCTGACAGGAATGTAATTGAAGGGAATACTTTTTTAAATGCAAGGCATACGCAATTGGCTTTGAAGTGTTCCAGTTATAATATTATAAGGAATAACAGGTTTGATAATAAATTGCAGAAATCTATGGAAATATTTGACTGCGAATCTGAAACTATGTTTAATTACTATAATACACCTTACTATGTAAATTCTGGGATATTTGATTCAACAAGATATAATTTAGTTGAGAATAATTCCTTTGTGCTTACTTCTGTAGTAGATACAGGCGATGGACCATATAATCAGATTCAATTTGCAGGACAAAATACAATAATTAGAAATAATTTGTTTTATAATGGCGGCGGGATAGGCATCGATGAAACTATTTATTCAACAGAGGCAGAGCATACAAAGAATAATAGAATATATAATAATGTATTCTATAATATAAGGGGTGGGGGAATTGTGACTGCAGGATTATCTGGAAGGGATTTTTCTGATAATATTCATGTTAATAATATATTCTATAAGAATTATCCTATGGCCCTTAAATGGGCAGATAATTTTCCAAGTGGAACTCAAGCAACCCATAAGTCTATGAATGGGTTTGAAATGAAGAATAATATCTTGTTTAATAATATAGCTGGAGAGTCTGATTTGATTTATGTAAGTTATAATAACAGAAGATCATTGAATTATGTTGAGGATAATTATCCTGCCTTTTATAAAGGTAATTTAGAGGTTGATCCATTATTTAAAGATGTTTTGGGTTATGATTTTAATTTGCTGGCCAACAGTCCAGCAATTGATGCAGGAGACTTTTTAACGATAACTGTTGGGAGTGGTAGTGGAACGTCTGTTGTTGTAAAAGATAGTTTATATTTCTATGTTGGAGATTTGATACAATTGGATGACTCTCTTGAGACAGCAAGAATTGTTTCAATTAACAGAGCGACGAACACTTTGATTTTAGATAGCTCTTTAAGCTGGAGTGATAAAAAAAGAGTTTCATTAGCTTACTCAGGAAATGCTCCTGATATTGGAGCGTATGAATATAACAAAGTAGTTATTGTTAATTGTGTAGACATTGATCATGACGGGATTATTGATTACGATTCAGTCCAGTGCCCTTCAGGAAAGGATCTCTGCACTTTTACCAATAACTATTACTTCTATTCAAAATCAAATGAATTAAATAATTATATCCCTTCATCCAGCTACTTTGAATCAAATTTCTCTTTTAATGCTTCTAATCTGTTTAATTACTCAAATTTTGCATTAAGGCAGGAAGGAATAGCAAGAGTAAGCTTCCTTAAGGAAATAAGCTTGATAAAAATCAATGAAAACGGCTGCTTTGAAAAGCTGGACTTCAACTTAGGAAAGATAATGAAGATGGAAAAAAAGAAATTTTTCCTTAACAGCTCTCATTTTTCAGGATTTAATAAACCTGCAAGAATAACATTCTATAATGTGACTGACATCTCTACTCCAAAGATATTAAAAGACAAGCAAACATGCTCAGACTGCTCAATCATAGCTCATTACAAGGAAAACGGAACCATTGTTGTTGAAGTATCTGGCTTCTCTGAGTTTGAGATTGTTGAGGATACTGGAGGAAGTGGCGGTGGATCTGGTGGCGGTTCATCTGGTGGAGGAAGTGGCGGTGGATCTGGTGGCGGTTCATCTGGTGGAGGAAGTAGTGGATTTTTTGATAATCCTTTTTCCTCAAATAATAAATCTTCATGCAAAGAAAAATGGGAATGTTCTCCATGGTCTGTTTGCATTGACGAAACTCAAAACAGAACCTGTAAGGATAGTTCTAACTGTAGTACTTATTTAGATCTTCCAAAACAAGTGCAAGGATGTTTTGAGATAAGTAATAATCCTGTAGTCTCTCAACTCTCAGGTAAAAAAAATATACTTATTTTGGCAGCTGTTTTTTTATTCTGGATAATTTTTGTTTCTTTTTTAATATTTTATCTAAAAAAATATAAAAATATAGATAAATAATAAATTGAAGATAGTATGATATCCCCATTCCATGAATTGTACTCGCTCACGCTCGCACTCCTCGCTTCGCTCGGAGCTGGGTTTTCAACAGAAGAAACCTAAGCTTATTTTGATGAAACTTTTCTCAAAAGTTTCTTCTGAATATAGTTTTGGTTCATTGACACGAGCCTTAATAGTTTTTGGTGAATATTTTAGATGAGAAAACAGCAAGAAATTTTATAGAACAAAACTTAGATTCAATCCAGGCAAAAATAGAAGAATTAACTTAAATTAATTACTTCTTAATGAATCATCAGTAAACAAATAGTTTTTTAAATTGTTATTATTGAAAATAAGTTTATGAGGCGGTTATTATATATCGGTCTGGTTTTAGGGTTTTTTGTAACACTTTTAATAACCCCTTACCTGATTAAATACCTTAGAAAGATAGATTTGGTTGTAAAAGATATCCATAAGGAAAATACACCTTTAGTTCCTGTTTCTGGTGGTCTTGCTGTCCTGGGCGGCTTAATGGCTGGCTTGATGTGGTATATTTTTATCCAGATATTTTATTATGAAAATGCTGAAACCTTGCTGCTTTTATTCAGCGCAATAACAACAATCTTATTAATAACTTTTATTGGTTTTATTGATGACTTAATAATTGAAAAAAGCAAGGATGAAACATCTGGTTTAAAGCAGTGGCAAAAGCCATTACTGACCCTGATAGCAGCTGTACCTTTAATGGCAGTCAATGCAGGTACAACAACAATGCTTATTCCTTTTTTGGGAAGAACAGATGTAGGCTTATTATTCCCTTTGCTATTTGTACCAATAGGAATTGTTGGTGCATCAAATATGATAAACATGTTTGCAGGTTTTAATGGCAGCGAAGCTGGAATGGGGATAGTTTACTTAAGTAATCTTGGTTTATATGCCTATGCTAATGGAAGATTTAGTGCTGCAGCAATAGCTGGAATAACTGTCTGTGCTCTCTTGGCATTTTATTATTATAACAAAGTGCCTGCAAAAATATTGGCAGGTGACAGCCTTACTTATTTGCTTGGTGGAGTTTTAGTTACAGTAGCAGTCCTGGGAAATATCGAAAGAGCTGCATTAATTGCTTCTGTTCCTTTTTTCATAGAGTTTTTATTAAAAGCAAGGGGAAAGTTCAAGAAAAAATCAATAGGCACATATGAAAATGGAAAGGTAAGATCGTTGTATGGAAATCAGATTTATTCAATCCCGCATTTATTGACAAGAACAGGGAAATTTACAGAAAAACAGGTTGTCTATTTTATGATGCTTATTCAGTTAATATTTTCAAGCTTGATTTGGGTGCTGTAAAATGGTGGAATTTTCAATAATTATTCCTGCTTATAACGAGGAAAAAAGAATAAAAGATACTTTAATTAGTTATTCAAATTTTTTTAGAAATACAGGAAAAACTTTTGAAATATTAGTCGTATTAAATGGCTGCAGGGATAAAACCTTGCAAGTAGTTATGGAAGTAAAAAAAGATTATCCTGAAATTAATTTTGTAAATTTTGAAAGTCCAATTGGAAAGGGCGGTGCCTTAATTGAGGGATTCAAATTAGTAAATGGCAACTTAATAACCTATACTGATGCAGATGGTGCAACATTGCCAGAAACATTGTATGAATTAAGCAAAAAAATAAGTGATTATGACGGAATAATTGGCTCAAGATGGATGAAAGATTCTAAAATATTAAAAAAACAGCCTTTAATAAGAAGGATAGCAAGCAGGGGATTCAATGTTTTAACAAAAATAATCTTGGGTTTAGATTACAAAGACACGCAGTGTTCAGCAAAAATATTCAGGAATTATGTTATTGAAAGTATAAAAGACAAGATTGATGTGACAAATTTTGCTATAGATGCAATTTTGCTTTTTCAAATGAAAAGAAATGGTTTTAATATTAGGGAAGAACCAATAACATGGGAAGATAAGGAATTGTCAACTTTAAAAATGAGGAAAGCCATACCAAACATGTTTTTGGCAATTATAAAAGCAAGGTTTAAAAGATGAAACTTAAAAGAATTTTACCAATCATAGGGATAGTGCTGCTTATTTACTTAATTTACGATATAGGGTTTTCAAAAATAATAAATGCAGTAAAAGGAGCAGATATTTATTATTTAATATTTGGAGTTGTACTAACTCCTATTTTTGTGCTCCCTTTAGCTTTTAAATGGCACAGAATACTTAAAAAACAGGGTTTTAACCTGAATTTTCTTTATGTATTAAAAATATATTATATAGGTGCTTTCTACGGTTTCATCACTCCGTCAAGAGCAGGCAGCTTGATGAGGGCTTACTACCTTAAAAATAAAACAAAAAGAAAACTGGTAGAGTGTGCATCAGGAATAGTTGCTGAAAGAATTATGGACTTATTTTCAGTATTCATTTTTGCTTTTTTAGGGGTTATTTTCATAATTAAATCAAATTTTAATTTGAAGCCAATATTAATAATTTCTTTTCTGGTGTTTTTTACATTGATATGGATATTCATGAGAAAAAAAAGAGCAATGTTCCTGCTTGGCTTACTGTATAGACATCTGGTGCCAGAACATATTAAAGATAAAACAGATAATTCCTTGAATACATTTTACGACAGCCTGCCTAAGCTAAGAAAACTGGCTAGTATTTTTTTATTGACAATATTTTCATGGATTTTTTTGTATTTACAAACTTTTATTTTTGCAAAGGCTTTTCATATAACAAGCATTCCTTTCTATATATTTGTTAGTTTGATATCCATAGGCACAGTTGTAGCCACGATTCCAATATCTGTATCGGGCTTGGGAACAAGAGAATTAACTTTAATAAACTTGTTTGGCTTGTTTAATGTAAATCCCGAGGCAGTTGTTTCCATGTCATTGATCTCTTTTATTGCTGTAGGATTGATAGAAAGTTCAATAGGCTTGTTTTTTATGCTGAAAGAAAACAAAAATGAAACAAAAAATGATTAAATCAAATTTTAATTTGAAGCCAATATTAATAATTTCTTTTCTGGTGTTTTTTAC
>JACPNF010000079.1 GCA_016185635.1 Candidatus Woesearchaeota archaeon | reverse complement strand
CTTTTTTGGCCAATTCCAAATGTTTTCAAGGAAAAAAAGAAGAATTTAATAGTCAGGTTTATCTACAAAAAATAAGACTTATAACTTCATTCGGAGATACTGTTTTGTCCAGTGGGTTTTATAAATGGACGAAAAGTTTTCAAGAAATTCGCAAGATTTTCGGATAATAGAATTTCTTTTTTGGCATATCTTGATAAGCTATCTAAGATTATATAAATTTTACAGTTAGAATATTAAAGGCTTATAATTGAATCTTTTTAAGACCATAATTCTATTCCCCCTTTTAATATAATACCTCTAGCAATATTTTCCCTTAAATTTTTATTTATTTCCTTAAAATTTTTATAAAAATTGATTATTATCTTCCTTTCCAGCAATTTTTCATATTTATCAAGATTTATGTCTATCTTTTCTGAGCCTATAACTGCTATATCTATATCAGAATCTATTGTGTCTTCTCCAAAAGAATAACTCCCAAATAATATTATTGTAGCTTCCGCAAAATTCTCGAACAAATAGTCTGATAACCTTGCTTCATAAATAAACTTAAGATTTTCAGCTCTTTTTAGGTTAAAAACATGGGAGTTATTCATGTTTAAACTTATTGAAAGTCTGCCCCCCTCTACTTTTTCAATGGTTATTAATTCTTCCTCCTTTAGCTTTTTTATTGATTTAGAAACTGCTGTTGGAGAAACTTTTAATTTTATTGCAATAGCCCTTCCTGTAAATTTCTTTCCTGAATTAATAAAAAGAAATCTCATTATCTCCTGCTCTAATACTGTAAACTTAAGTTTAAATATGTCCATTTTAGTTTAATAGTATAAACTATAGTTTATAAACCTTCTGCTAAGCTACTTTTTTGCATAAATTTAAAAGATTAACTCCTTATTCTTTAAAGTTTAGTATCTCTCAAATAATTTTTAAGTCCTAAAGAATTAACAAAAATTTCTTTTTATTTTATTTGGATTTTTTTGCAGTAGCACTAATTATATATTTGCCAGCTGCAATAAATTGATTGTTTTTAGTTTCTGGACTCAAAAGATCTTTAGTTATTAGATCACAAACACCTGCCAAGCAAGTCTTTTTTAATACTTCCTTGCTTGAATCTTGATTAACTATCCTTACAAATTCTACTTTCCAGTCTCTTAGTGATGTTGTGCCTCTTACCAAGTAATCTTTATTTAATTCTAGTTCTACTACCTTGCTGCAAATATTATTTATTTCTGTTAAAAAACAAGTTTCTTCAGCCAGCAATAATCTTGATATTGTTTTATCATCTTTTTCGTTGTATTCCAATAACTGGATATTTAAGTCTGTTGGAGCCAAGACTTTTTCCTTCTTGCTTTTAACTGCTTTTTCTGCTTCTTTTTTTGGCAATTTCATGCCTTCTTCAACTACAGCTATACAATTAATGCTAAGAAAATCATTTTGTTCATCTGTTTCAGCAATTTTTTTCCCTGTATCAACTTTTACATCAAAGCAGTATTCCCCAGGAGCATTAAATTGATAATCTTTATAACTAGTAAACTGCTCTAATCTTTTAGAAAAAGAAGAACCTGGTTTTAGGACATTTGTTACTTCTATATTTTTTTTCAAACCTCTTTCAGGAACTTTAACTCCATCTTTTTTCAGCTCGAACTTTGTAATTATACCTTCCATTGCAGCGTCAGCTAAACCTTTATTTATAACAGTAACTTTAATATCAACGCTGTCTCCAGGCTTGGCAGACAGAATTTCTTCTCCAGTATTTTTATCTATGAACATTGCTTCTCCAACTAAGTCAGGTAGATATCCAGTTACTCTTCCAGTGATATTGCTAAAATTAAATGAAAAAAATGATATAAATATAATAATTGCAGCTACAGCCAGAATTTTATTATCTTTTTTCATTTGTCTTATTATTTTTTATTTAATTTTGTTTTTATATATATTTTGTTATTACTGCAATATGAAAGCATTAGATTTATAATATTCATATTGCTAATTATTTTTAAGAAATTTTGGTGGTTGATGAATTAATGTTAAACAAACAAAAAATTTTTGCTTTATATACAATATTTATTCTTATTTTTTCAATTGGTGCTTTTGCTCAAGAAGCAGCACCAACAGTTGACCCAGGCCTAACACCTGATTCTGCTTTATATGGTGTCGAGCTTTTTGCTGAAGATGTTCAGCTTCTTTTTACATTTAATCCTGTTTCTAAAGTTGAATTAGCAGCAAGTTTTGTAGAAGAAAGACATACAGAGATGGATGTTATGTTACAACAAGAAAATTATGATGGACTAGCAGAAGTTGCAGGAGTAATGCAAGAAGATTTAGTAGTCCTTCAAGAAGCTGCTGATGATATTCCTGCTACAGAAGAAAACTTGGAGATAATAAATAGCATTGAAAAAACAGCTATCATAGAAGGAAATCATGTTGATGAAGTTCATACAGAATTAATAGCAAGAGTTGAAACTGGCGCAGTTACAGAAGAAGTAGTTGAATCCATAGAATTATCAGCTGTAGAGAAGGCTACTACTGATGTCCAGGTTTCTAGCGAGGAAACAAAAAATGAGGTTGTTGATGTTATTTCTGCAGAAAAAGGAATTAGCTCTATAGAAGCTGAAGTAATAGTTGAGAAAAGCAATGAAGAAAGCGGCTTAACTGAACTTCAAGAAGTGGAAGTTAAGGAAGAGATAGTCAAAACTGAGGATAAGATAGAACAACTTGAACTGGAGATATCACGGTCAGTTGATGCTGGTTATGATATAGCAGAAGCCAAGGCTTTAAGTCATGTAATAGAAGAAAGCAAAACAAGATTACAAATTTCTATAGATAACTATGAAAATGGATTGATAGGGAATTCTTTTCTTGAATTAGTAAATACAGAACAACTTATTTTAAATACCGAGGCGTTTGTTGATGACCCAGAAGAAATTAATATTGTTGAGCTGGATGAAGCAGTAATTAAAGATCAACAAGAAAGAGAAGAAGATTCTAAAAAGTATGTTGAAGAATATGACATTTATAAAGATGAATTATCTGATAAATATCCTGATAAAGCTGAAGAATTTGAGCATGTTTATGAGACCCAGAAGCAAGTTGTAGAAATTACTGATAAGTTAGATGAAGTTTATGAAAGAGAAGTTGCTAAATTACAAGATGAAGGAAAAACTGAAGATGAAGCTGCAAGTATTATCGCACAAAGATTTGCAGAAGAATATAGGATAGCTTATGGAGAAGAATATCTCCCTCCAATTATATCTGAAGAAGAAGGATTACCTACTGAGGGTATTGACGCTGGTTCTGTTTTTCATTCTGAAGAAGATCTTAGATTAATAGGTGGAGTTATAGAAGATTATAATTATATAGACCCTAATTCTGGATTTGAGTATCAGTTTAATTCAAAAGGTTACGAATATACAACTCCTTTAGGGTTTACTTATAGCAAAGATTTTGCAGATAATGTAGAAGTTTTAGAGTCATATCAGAAGGGTGATGAAGTTTATACACATACTGAGAGTACTACTGAAGGAACTGTTGATTATAATTATTTTACAACTGGTTATGAGGTTGTAATGCCAGATGGTACAACAGAAACTTTTGCTTACCCTACAGGTGAGCATGATTTTGTAGGCGGAGGCGAAGTCTCAATAGAAGCAACAGGATTTGAAGTTACAACAGAATCAGGAGAAACAAGCAAATATGATTATAATCCTAAGTTTGATACTTATGTATCACAAGAAGGAACAGTTCTTGCACCACCAGAAGGAGCATCTATACATAATTCAGAGG
>JACPNF010000015.1 GCA_016185635.1 Candidatus Woesearchaeota archaeon | reverse complement strand
TTTCGTCCCAAAACTAGCTATTCTAACCCCTATATTCTCTTGGTCTGAGATTGTTCTATCAAAAAGTTCGCCTTCAGGATAAGTTATAAGTTTATCACTATTCAAATTATATATTGTTTCTAGGGTTATTTTCTCTCCCATATCAATAATTGTTTAATTGTTTAGTATATAAACTTTACCATTAAACAATTATCTTATTTTTCGGACACTGAAACATCTATATATTTCGGTTACCGAATAATAGCGGGAAAACAAGGGTAAACATTGTTCAAGTTTGAATTTCTGTAAGAAGTGATTTGGAAACACAGATTATCGGGGGAAAATTAGATAGATTTTGGTGCTGTCTTGATTGGAATACTCGTTTAATTACAGAATTTCATTATAGTTTATCTACCAATCCTATTGAAGCCCAAGAATTAACTAAGTTTATAATAAGCAACTTTTCTCTATAAAATCATGAAAGAGTTTCTTCTGTATATTAAAGAATGTGCGAAAATATTCAAGGAAATTGCAGGAAAAGAACCTATACGGATTGTGGGTCATTTAGACTGTGACGGAATAACATCAAGCTCAATAATAATTAACGCTTTGCACAGGGAAGGAATAAAAGTTGCTTACTCAAGCAACAGGCAGCTAAATGAGAAGGCCATAAAGCAGATAAAAGAAGAACCTTATAAAATAGTTTTTTTTACTGATTTTGGATCAAATACAATAAAATTAATTAATGAACATTTAAATGAAAAAACAGTTTTCATTCTTGACCATCATAAATATGAAGAAACAGAAACAAAGCACTACAATATAAACCCCAACAAGTTTGGTTTGGATGACAATGACATATGTGGGGCTGGAGTTGCTTATTTTTTTTCAAAAGCTTTAAACTTAAGAAATAAGGATCTTTCATACATAGCTTTAATTGGGATCATAGGAGACAATCAGGACAAGAATTTGTCTGAACTGAACAAGCATATATTAAATGATGCAAAAGAAAAGGTAGAGATAATTATTGGCTTGAATTTATTTGGGACACAAACAAGGCCTATTCATAAAGTTCTTGAATACAGCACAGACATATACATTCCAGGAGTAAGCGGAAATGAATCTGGAGCAATAAGCTTTCTTGAAAATATTGGAATAAAAATAACAAAAGAAGACGGAAATCCCAGGATGATATTTGACTTAAGCAAGGAAGAAACAAGCAGACTAACAACTGCAATCATAATAAGCAGGATTGGAAAAGAAGAAAATGCAGAAAATGTTCTTGGAAATAATTATCTAATTAAAAAAGAAAAGAATGGAATGCCTACAAGGGATGCAAGAGAATTTTCAACATTATTAAACGCATGCGGAAGACTAAACAGGCCAAGCCTTGGAGTTGGAACATGCCTGTCAGATGAAAACATAAAAGAAAAAGCAATTATCTTATTAAAAGACTACAAAAAAGAAATAATAAACAGCCTGAACTGGATTTATGAGAAGAGAAACAGCGAGTTTGTGCTTGAAAAAGAAAATTTAGTCATAATAAATGCACAAAATAATATAAAGGACACTATGATAGGCACAGTAAATTCAATATTAACAAAATCAGGATTATTTGACAAGAATGCTGTCATAGTTTCAATGGCTCATAGCGTAGATGAAACAATCAAGATAAGCCTAAGAAGCAGCAACAAAGACATTGATTTAAGCAAGGTCATTGGCGAAGCTTGCAGCGAACTAAACGGCGCTGGGGGAGGGCATCCCAATGCTGCTGGTGGAAGCATACCAATCAATAAAGAAAAAGAATTTATTGAAAACATAAGTGAAAAACTTCAAAATCGAAAAGTTTAATAAGGTTATATTTTTTCCTCATCTTCTATGGCAAAAGTTAAAGCAGTGAAGAAGAAATGGGTTCCAGTATTTGCTTCAAAGGAATTCAATAATCTTGAGATTGGAGAAGTACCATGCGAAGAACCAAGCAAACTTATTGGGAGAGTAATAAGGGTAAATTTGTACAACCTGACAAATGATTCAAGAAGGCAGAACTCAGAAATTGCATTTAAGATAATAAAAGCAGATGAAAAAAAAGCAGATACAGAGGCTGTTGACTTCAAGATATTAAGTGCACATTTAAAAAGAACCATAAAAAAGGAGAAAGAAAAGATAGATGATTCTTTTGAATGTGAGACAAAAGACAAGATAAAAATGAGAGTCAAGCCATTAATGATAACAAGAAACAGGACAAATAATTCAAATTTGACAAACTTAAGAATGAATACAAGAAAAAAGATAAGCGAATATGCGAAAGGCATTGAATATGAAAAGTTTCTAAAAGAAGTGGCCCAGAATAATATCCAAAGGGGAATGAAAAACGAACTGAAAAAAGTTTATCCCTTAAATATTTTTGAAATACGGGAAGTTGTAAAGATAAATCCTAAAAAATAAATTAAGGCCTAATCCATCTAGCTTCCCAATAACTAACATCTTCTTCCTCATCAATAACTCCTATTAAAAGCCTTTTCCTTGTTGAATGAGCTACCCTATTTTTAGCACTAAAATCATACCACGTAAGAGTTTCTGATTCGTGGACAGGATAAACTATCCATTTTGCATGATCCTCACCAGGCTTTATTCCCCTGTCATAAACCCTGAAGTCTGCACCGAATTTCAGTGCTGTTTTAACTATGTATCCTCTTGACCTTAAATCACGAAAAACACAGTATCTTACCCAGAAATTTGGCTGGACTTTTCTTGCCTTTACTAAATATTCATCAAATGTTAATTTCTTGCTTCCTTCATTAATTTCTATCTTGTTTTTTTCAAGCAAATATAAAGCTTCAACTAATGAATAAGTAACTTTATTTTCTTTTATTTCACCAAAACGGCTTTGCTCATATACTTCCTTAGCTGCTTTATCTTCAGAATATATGCTTTCCTGGGCAAATATTGCTTTTATTTTTTCTGAAGGCTTTTCTTCCTGCTTGCTTTCAAGTTGTATATTTTTCATCTTTTGTTTCTTTGCCATAGAGCAATAAAAAGAAAAATTATTTAAAAAGCTTTTCTTTTGGTTATATTATGAAAATCACATTTTTAGGCACAGGATCAATGGTGCCGACTGACAACAGGAATCATACTTCTATTTTATTCAGCTACAAGAATGAAAATATATTGGTTGACTGCGGAGAAGGAACCCAACGACAATTAAGGCTTGCAAAGATAAGCACTGCAAAAATCACAAAAATTTTAATCACACATTGGCATGGAGATCATGTCCTTGGGCTTCCAGGATTACTGCAGAGCATGTACAAAAACCAATATCATGGAAGTCTTGAAGTTTACGGGCCAAGAGGTACAAGGGATTTTTTCAATAAAATGCTTAAATGGTTTTACGTTGATTTAAGAATGAACATCATTGTTAAGGAAATAAAAAACGAAATATTTTTTGAAAATCAGGATTTTATACTTAAAAGTGCTGAGCTAAACCATGGAGTGCCTTGCGTTGGATACAGCTTCATTGAAAAAGAAAGAAAAAATATCAACAAAAAATACTTGAAGAAATTTAACTTAAAAAATAACCCAATAATTGCAAAATTAAAGGAAGGAAAAGACATAACATGGAACGGGAAAAAAATAAAAAGCAAAAATGCAGTAATGTTTAACAAAGGGAAAAAAATCAGTTTTATTCTTGATACTGGACTGACAAACAATATAATAAAATTATGCAAAGAATCTGATTTACTAATTTGCGAGAGTACTCATTCCCATGAATTAAAAGGCAAGGCAAAAGAATACAAGCATTTAACTGCAAAGCAGGCTGGATTAATAGCTAAAAAGAGCAGGTCTAAAGAATTAATATTAACACATTTCAGCCAGAGATACAAAGATATAAATAATCTGCTAAAAGAAGCTAAAGATGTTTTCAAGAATGCAAAGGCTGCTGATGATTTCAAAGAATTTGAGGTTTAATAATTAATCTTTAGTCCATGTATCTAGATTATCCATTGCTAGACTTACCCTTACGGCTAACCTATCATAAAAGGGTTTTAAAAAAACGAATTCTCTTTCAATTAACTCTAAAGTTTCCCAGTATTGAAATTTAAGATCACTAATCTTGCCTGAAAAATATGTTGGCGGGACTCTCTCAGCTCTCTGTAAATCTTCAAAAAATCTAAATATTTTTTCAATATGACTTTCGTTATCCAATCTCATGTTAAGCCTCTTCTAAATCTTTTACTTTTTTCAATTCATCTTTCAAGTTTAATTTTGTCAATAATTCCTTGTACCTGTTTCTTATTGTGACTTCTGTTACACCTGCAACATCAGCGACTTCTCTTTGAGTTCTTTTTTCATTGTTTAATAAAGCTGCAACATATAAAGAAGCTGCTGCAATTCCAGTTGGACCACGACCTGATGTTAATTCATTTTTGTCTGCCAATTCCAGTATTTCAACTGCCTTTGACTGCGTTTCTGCTGACAATTTCAAAGCAGAAGAAAATCTTGGTATATAATCTACTGGATTGCTTGGCAAAATTCTTATTCCCAATTCTCTTGTAACAAACCTGTATGTTCTTCCAATTTCTTTTTTATCTATTCCAGATGCCTCGCTTAATTCATCCAAAGTTCTTGGGACTTCATGACGCCTACAAGCAGCATATAATGCTCCTGCAACTACTGATTCCATTGAACGCCCCCTTACTAAACCACGCTGGACAGCCAAAGTATAAATCCTGGCAGACTCTTCCTCAACTGCTTTTGGCAGTTTCAAATAAGATGAAACTCTTTTTAATTCAGCCAGGGCCAGCTTAAGATTTCTTTCTATTGCTGTTGATATCCTATACTGCCATTTTCTTAACCTGAAGAATTTATTACGGCCCTTGCCTGACAATTTGAATATATCTCCTTTCTGGCCTACATCAGTTCCCAAACCCCTGTCAAATTTAGTATTATGAAGAAAAATGCCTCCAGATCCACCTACAAAATTTTCATAACAGGGTACTGTTAAGTCATAGGCGTAATCTGATATAGATTTTACCTTGTTAATTTTTTTAACCCTCAAGAATAAAAATTCATTTTTATTTTTTATTTCTATAACTTTAGTTAAAAACAAATTATTCCCATTTTCTATTACTTTATTATCAAAAATATAAGATTCTTTCTCAAATAAATTATTTTTTGGACAAACTATCAAATCATTTAATTTTAATTCTTCTACTTTTTTTGGGATAAAATCATTATTTTTTATTGTAAAAATGCTATGGCTTCCTGTTACTTTTACTTTTCTTTTCTTTTCCAGCCTAATTTCATAAAATTCTGATACTGGATGCCTTGAAATTTCGCTCACTCTTTTAAATTTTATATTTTTATTCTCATCAAATGATACACATTCAATGCCTATAACAGGAGCATATTCGATTATTCCTTCTTTTTTAATAAAGTTTTTATTTTCTTCCAGTTTTTTATCAATAAATTCTCCTATCTTCACAGTTCTAATCTCGCTATTCTCTTTGATAATAATTGGTTCAGATGGTGCTACAGAATAAGTCATAGGGGCACCAGTTCTTCTTCTTGAATCAGCCTGGTCATGCTCGAACTCACGCCATTCCTGGGAGAAATCAATCATTCTTTCTTCTAGAACTAAGCCACAATCTTTACAAATAACTTCGCCTTTTTCCTTATTAAAAATTAGATTAATGCCACCGCATTCTAGGCACTTTTTTACATAATCTGGCATTTTATTTCCCCCGAATATATAAATTATTTGTTACTTATATTAATATAATAAACTTTATAAATAAGTTAAGGTTTTTATATATAAACCTTTCTATTTTTGGGGCTTTGGCCGTAAAGTACTACCTGACTGTAAACCCTTTATTTTGACTGTAAAGCCTTGTTCTAACCATCATAGGTCTTTTGACATGAACAAATTTGTACAATAAATAAGTTTTATCGTTTTTGGCTGTTTTAATTGCTATTTTCCTGCTTTGGAAACCTTAGATATTTAAGAAGTAAAGAGTTAAAAATTCTAATTACCGAGGATATTTAGAATTAATTGAAAAGAAATGGAGAAAAAATCATGGTTTACCACAATTATGCACTTATAAATCTGGGAGATAGAAATGGCTAAAGAATGGATTTTGAATAGCGCTAATATGCGTTGGGGTTTAACAAGAAAAAAACAAGTTGGAGCTGTTTCTTACGAAATAAGGAAGTGTGAGCAGAAATAGATAGTATAATTGAAGAAGATTGTATCAACTTTCTTGTTAATTTAGTAATAAATAGAACATTTGATGGTTATATGAGCGAAAGACAAACAATATATGAACAATTGCAAGATATTTTAGAGATAAATATAGAACCTGCTCCAGATGAATGGGATCGAGGTTATAATGTTGATTTTTTTATAAAAATTAAAGATAAATATATTGGACTTCAAATAAAACCTGTTGGATATGAATATATGCCCCAAATAATAAATGAGAGACAACAACAGTTAGAAACTCATAATAAATTTACAAAAAAATATGGAGGTAAAGTTTTTTATATTTTCTCGATAACACAAGATAAAAAGAAAGTTATAGCTAATTCTGAAGTCATAGATAAAATAAAAGAAGAAATGAAGAAACTAAGAATAATGGGTTAAATCTTCTTTTACATGGGATCCCATAGGATTATATTTAGTCTCTTCGTGATATGCTTCAAAACTATCATCTTTTTCTTTTATATTATCAATATGATATAAAATTAAATTCTGTTCCTGCTTAGTCATTACTTTAAAACCATAAGGTTTACAAGTATATGGCAATGGCTGTCCTCTTTTTTCTTCTATTTCTTTTACAAATATTAAATGCCTATTTAATCTATCTAAATTATACTGCTTTGAACAGGATATCATTTCTTTTATTCTTACATTAATAATATCTTTAAAATTTTGTTCTATTTCATAACCTATTGAACTTCTTTTAGAACATAAACAGGCTAAAGTAGTTGTCCCAGTTCCAAGAAAAGGGTCTAATACTATATCTCCCTGAACTGAAAACATATTAATAAGCCTATAAGCTAATTCAAATGGAAATGCACCAGAACGCTCTCTTAAATTTATATAATTAAGTTTTTGCCCTATTCCCTTTAAGTTATCCCATATATCGGAAAACCAAACATTTCTTTCTTCCCAAAAAAAAGCACTTTGCTGCCTCTTTTCTTTATCTTCTTCTGTTTTGAACTCTTTTTTATTACCTTTTCTTAATATGAGGATATATTCATGTTCTAAGGTAACATAAGCTCCGACAGGCAACATACCAGAACCCATAAATTTATTTGGGGCATTTGTTTGTTTTCTCCATAAAATAGTAGGCAGTGCAGAAAAACCTAAAGATATACAATATGATAAAATTCTTGAATGGTTTGAATATAATTTAAATTCTCCATTTATTTTTCTTGTTGCATCCCCAATATTTATGCAGGCTATTCCACCAATTTTTAACACTCTATAAATCTCTTTCCAAACTTTATCTAACTCTTTATGCATTAATTCAAAAGCTAAATTCCCGTTTTCTTTTTTTATTGCATTTTTTATTGTTTGATTTTGTTCAGAAAACATTTTATCCCACATTTCGATCATTGGATATGGCGGGGAGGTTATCATTAGATCTATACTTTTATCCTGCAGATCATTCATTTTTCTTGAATCCTCATATATGATTTTATGTGTTGTTTTCATTTTAGGCCATAATATTTTTTTTGATATTCTTTTATTTCTTCTTTATGATTATTTCTATATTCTTTCTGTAATCCTAAAAGCCTTTTACGAGAACATTCTTCGCATCTTTTAGCCATCCATCCCCTATGTGAAATATCTTTATTACAAGTTATACAAATTTTATTTTTCATTTTGCTATTTCCTTCATAACTTCTTCTGGTTTCTTTAGTTTGTATAACCTTTTCCGTGAATCATTCTTTTCTAAGCTTACATCAAGCCAGCCAGCTTTTTTTAGTTCCGCAATCACCAGGCTTAAAGTAGTTGTTTTTGGCTCTTTTAAAAATTTAGATGCAAGGCTATGCGTAAATTCCTTGTTATTAAATTTTCCCCATAATTTAGCATATCTGTTCATCACCCATTTTGGAAGCGCCTTTGTCATTATGTTAATAGGATAAGTATTATGTATTTAAATGCTTTGAAAAAAATACCTTAATAGAGATAGATATTAAAAAACAATAGTTTATTTTTCTATTAAAACTGCATTTATAGTATTTTCCTGGCCAGGCCTTGAAGTTATTCTTGCCATACCTTTGTCAGTTTTTATTATAGCACCTTTAGTCATTATGTTTCTCCTTATAAAATGCCTGTTTGCAGGATTTTCTTTAACAGTAATTATTTTTAATTTTTCATATTTCTTTGTTTTTGGATTATATACATTAGCCATATCATCAGAATAAAGCCTTATTTTCCTATGCCCAGCCCTTGTTCTTTCTAATTTAATAATTTTTTTATCTAATTTTGTAAGGGTGGGAATAGAACCTCTATTTTTTAATTTTTTTGACCTTATATCATACTTCCCGCCTGTTATTTTTTTCTTTGACCTAAACTGCGAAATTGCCATGAATATTTTTAAAACAGGAGATATAAAAACATTTTGTTTATGGCTAAAAGCCGTAAACACAAGATTTATATAGTGTTTTTAAGAAAAATTAAGTAAATCACAGGAATAAAAATGGATTCATCAAGACCATTAGATGCATTGAATAACGCAAGAGGAAAGAAAGTAATTCTCGAGCTAAAAAATGGAAGGCAATTAATAGGAAAATTAAAAGCCTTTGACATGCATTTGAATATTGTTATTGAAGAAGTTGAAGAGAGAATAGACGGAGTATTAAAAAGAAAGATAGGAACTGCTTTTGTAAGAGGGGATACAATAATTTTAATAACGCCAGAATAAAATGACAAAAGGAACTCCTTCTCAAGGAAAAAAGGCAAGGGCAAAACTGCATTTCAGATGCAGAAGATGCGGCAAAACAAGCTACCATAAAAAGAAAGGTGTATGCAGCAATTGCGGCTACGGAAATTCTTCAAAAATAAGAAAATATTCCTGGCAGAAAAAACATTACTTAAAAAGAATAAGCAGGATTAAAAGACACAATACAAGGCTGAAATAATTATCCGAAAACTTTCCGGAAATCTGACAGCAAAGCATATTAAGATTAAAAACCTAACCCTTGGTTATGGGAAAATTAAAGATCACTAAATATTTGTTTTATTTAGGGTTATTAATTATTGCTGTTTGGGCCTTGCTTAAAATAACTGGAATTGTTCAGACTCCTTTATGGTTTGAGATTGGATTACCTACAGCAGGTTTTATAATTACTATGCTATCCTTTTATCAGGATTTATATAGAAGTATGAACAAAATATATCAAGATTTATCCAAAGATATAAACAAGATAGCAATAAATGTGTCTATATTAAATACAAAATTTGAACATTTAGATAAAGACGTGGAATTCTTAAAAAGAAAAACAATTTAAATAGGTATAGTAAGTTTTTTAATCAAGGGCTCGTAGTCTAGATAAAGCTAATTTAGGACAATAGCTATGACATCACCTTGAAAAGCTTAAGATTTTGCTTTGGGTAAACGTGGTGGGGGTCGAAGGTGCAAATCCTTCCGGGCCCAGTTTAATTTTGACAATTAAAATCTTTGATTTAAATATCCCAGCAAATATAATAATACAAGAAGAACAATTATCAAGCTTAAAGCAATATTATCTTTCTTTTTATAAAAAGAATAGATTATTGCAACACATACCAAGGCTATACCTAATAATTCAAATCCAGGCATTTTATCCTCCGCCTGCTGCAATTAAGACAGAACCTATACCAACTAAGGCTGTTCCTAGAATTGTTTTTTGGTAAGCTATTAAAAAGAATCCTAAGGAACCTATGGCTGCCCCTAAAATCCTCAGAATAAAGGAGTTAAATTTAGCTTTTTTGTCCATTATCCTCTTAAGGATTTTATAGTTTTTATATCTTTCGATGAAAAGCTTTAAATATTCAGAAATAAGTTATATAACTAAGTTTTATAATATAACTAATATAACTTACAAATGGGAAGAGTAAATATAGAGCTTGAACCTGAACTGCACAAGAAGCTGAAGGTGGTCTGTGCTTTGGATGAAAAAACTATCCAGGAATATATTAACCTGTTATTAAAGGAGAAATTAAAGAAGAAATGAGCAAAAGAGGCCAGGTATCAATTTATGTAATCTTGGGAGTAATAGTATTAGTTGCTGCTATAAGCGGATACATTGCAAGGGACTATGTAGCCAAAACAGTATTAAGAAGAGGGCTGGAAGAAAATGTCATAGTTCCTGAAAAAATAAAGCCTGTACAATCTTTTATACTTTCATGCTTAAAGGAAACTTCTCAAAAAGGAATAGAATTGATAGGACAACAAGGAGGATATGCTGTAATTCCCAGAGATCCTTATCCATCAACACAATTAAACTTAGTTTCAAATGCCCTTACGATATTTGGAAATAATAATGTAGCTTACTGGTTTTATGAAGCGCCAAACAAAGTGCAAAATACACAAGTTCCTTCTGAAGATAATATTGAAAAACAGCTTGCAAATTATGTTGAAAACAATATTTTTGACTGCCTGAACAGCTTTAGGGATTTTCCTGAGTATGAAATAACCCAGGGAGAAGTAAAAGCTAATGCAATATTAAACAAGAATAACGCTGAAGTTTCAATAGATTTTCCATTAAAGATTAAATTAAAAGATTTTGAATTCTCAATAAACAGGTTTTCAAGCGAAGTAGAAACTCCTTTACTTTCATTATATGAATCAGCTGTCGATATTTTTGATTATTTAAATTCAGAAAATATACTTGAAAAAAAGACAATAACAATGCTTGTGACTTATGATGAACTGCCTTATTCTGGAGACAGCACAGAGTGCATTCCGCCTTTCTGGATTATAAATAATGTTGAAAAAGATCTTAAGAGAATTTTATTTCATAATATAGGGAATTTAAAGGTTGAAGGAAGCAATTTTGAATTAAGAAACAAGGAAAATGAATATTTTGTCCTGGATTCAAATGCAGGAGATAAAAATCTTGATGTAAACTTCCTTTACTCTGAGAACTGGCCAATATATTTAGACATACAGCCAAGGGAAGGAAATGTATTAAAAGCACAAAGTGTGACTGAAAAGCTAGGGCCATTAAGAGGGCTTGCTGAAAGCTTTGTCTGCCTGAG
>JACPNF010000074.1 GCA_016185635.1 Candidatus Woesearchaeota archaeon | reverse complement strand
TTCTTAAAGATAATAAAACTTATTTTATTGATTTTGGGCTTGGTTCTTTTTCAAACAAGATAGAAGACAAGGCAGTTGATCTGCATTTACTAAGGCAGGCATTAAAATCAAGGCACTATCTGAATTTTGAAAAATCTTTTGCAGAAGTTTTAAGAGGCTATAAAGAAATAAGCAGCAATTTCAAGGAGATTGAAAACAGGCTGCAGCAAGTTTATGAAAGAGGAAGATACAAGAGAAAAAAGAAGTAAAACTTTATAATTATTTTCTTAACTCATAGAAAAGTATATAAATAAGTATACTTTTAAATATACTATGGCTATAACCAAAGTTGGTATAAAGCCCACAAAACATTACTTTTTATACCATGCGGATGTAAGTTGGGATTTGGTTATAAAAACAATATTGTCTCCAACAAAATCGAGACTTAATAAAAGAAAGGGAAAAGACAGATTTACTTATATCAGATACTTTAAAGATTTTGTTATCGAACTTCATGTTAAAAAAGATGTAATTGAAGATACTATCTGGGTTATAAATGCTTTCAAGATGAGGAGGTAGAAAATGATATCAAAAAAATGTCCACAATGCAAAAATGAAATGAACAGAATTAAGTTTGATTTAGGTTACGGTGTAGAAGTAGATTCTATACATTGTGAAAAATGTGGATTTAATATAACTGATGACAAAATTTTAAATAAAGCTTTAATATCACTTAAAGAACATATGATGAGAGAAGTTAAAATTATAGAGATCGGCACGGGATTAGGCATAAGATTTCCAAATGAAATTGTAAAAAGTTTTAAACTAAAAAAGGGAGAAGAAATAAAAGTTAAACCTGAGAAGAATGGCTTAAAATTAATTCCTGCTTAATTTTAAGTATTAAATAAGATTAAAAAGATTCTTGAGAAAGATGTAAAAAAGAAGTAAAACTTTATATATAAATTAATTCTTTGAAAGTTCTATAGCCCTGTAATAGCCCCGTAGAAGATTGAAAAATCTACGGAATCTAGTGGCCAAGGATAGCGGCCTTTGGCGCCGCGGACTCAGAAAATCCAAAAGATTTGAGTAAGTTCGAATCCTGACGGGGCTACTTTTTTCATAGCTTAATCTATTTTTGACTCTTCTTTTTCAAGTTCTAACTCCAAAATTCTATCTACTCTAAACACACGATCTTCTTTTCGCTTAAAGCAATATCCCTCAACCCCAAGATAAGATTTACCCAGATAGTCCATTGTTCCAACTTTTTTTGGAGTGATTATTCTATTTGACTTTTGATCATTTGATTTTAAATATACTATCTTAATATTAGAATTTAATTTTATGGCCTTTTTTATCAAGTCTACTTTCTGATTTAAAGATAGCTTCTTTTCTGAACGATCATACTGAAATTGTGTAAGAAACTTGACAACTTTCCAGTCCATCCAGATGTGCTTTTTTTCTAGGGGCTTTTTCAGGACTATGCCTTGCAGGCTTGTACACCTGCTTAAAGCAACATAAGCCTGACCATGTGTAAAAGTTCCATTTCCAATATCAACAATAATTTTATCAAAAGTTTTGCCCTGTCCTTTGTGAATTGTCACTGCCCATGCCAGTCTCAAAGGATATTGAATAAAAGACCCCATGGTTTTTGATTCCAATTTCTTTATTTGCGGGTTATATACTACTTGGGACAAATCCCATTTGTGGGGGTTTACATTTACAACATTTCCTTCTTCTAATCTCACTTTAATAACTGCTTCCTTTGCTTCATTTTCATTAATTGCAATTATCTTTCCAACAGTACCATTTACCCACCTGTGTTCTCTGTCATTATTTAACAGCATAATTTGAGAACCAACTTTCACATGTAATATCTCTTCTGTTGGAAGATATGTTCTGTCAAAATTTCCTTTTACATTTCCTTTAAAAGTAAAAATCTTTGAATTCAGCTTTCCCAATTCTTTAGTGTTTATCTCATCAGAAAGTTTGTTTGTTGTAGTAAGGCTAATGTAAAAATCATCAGTATTAGATTCAAAATCAGGATTTAACTGCTTGTTTATCTCCTGTAAATCACTGGATGTAACAGACTTATTACGTATAGCATTCAAGATATTAATAAATTTACTATCTGTCTGCCTGTAGATTTTTTCAAGCTCAATAAATTTTAGGTTTAAATTTTTAAATGTGTGAGCATCAAAAAAGTAAGGACTTTTATAATGTGTTTTGAATATTTCTCTTTCTCTGCCAGTAACAACAGGAGGCAGCTGATAAAGATCTCCAAAAAAAACTATCTGTATACCTCCAAAAGGTTTTTCTTTGCTTTTTCCATTTAATCTTAGAAATTTATCGATACAATCAAGCAGATCTGCTCTAACCATGGAAATCTCATCAATAACTATTGTATCAACTGCTTTATAGACTTCCTTATTCTGCCAATAAACTATTTTTACTTTATCAATGGTTATATCTGGCTTAAATCCAAAAAAAGAATGAATAGTCTGACCTTGCACATTTACTGCTGCAACACCTGTAGGAGCTAGCACAACAATATCTTTTTTGGTATGATTAACAAAATAATCAAGAAGCGTTGATTTTCCAGTGCCTGCTCTTCCTGTAATTAAAACATTTTTTGAGGTATTTTCCAATATGTTTAATGCGTGCTTAAATTGTTTATTAAGCTCGATATTTTGAGACTGAATAACCATCATTTCAATCAGAAATAGTCCATATAAAAACTTATCTTGTCATAGCAAAATGCAATGCCTGAAAATTTTCAAAAAGTTCTTAAACTAAAACCACATGGTGTTTTTCATAGTCCCGTCGTCTAGCGGCCAAGGACGCAATTAAATATAGCGTAAGGCTCTGGCCCTTGAAACGGAGGTTCGAATCCTCCCGGGACTAATTTTTAATCAAAAAGAAAACTTTATATATAATTAAATTATACAAAGAGTTATATAAAATGGAAACCTTGACAAAAACTAGAAGAATTGGAGGATCTTTAGTAGTTACAATACCAAAAACAATAGTTGAAGAAGAGGGATTAGTGGAAGATCAAACAGTTAAAATAGAAATAAAAAAAGTCAGAAAAGATGGTTTTGGAATATCAAAAGGGCTGGCTTCTTTGTCTAAAGAAGACAAGTTTAAAGGACAATTAGAAGAAAAATGAGTAATTTTGTTATTGATGCTTATGCATGGATAGAGTACTTTAATGGAACAAAATTAGGAATAAAAGTCAAGGAAATATTAGAAGATCAAAACAACCTAATTTATACAAATATTATAACAATTTCAGAATTAGTTAGCTCTTATAAAAGAAATTCCCTTAGTTTTGAAAAAGAGAAAAATATTCTTTTATCAACATCTGCAATTTATGAGATAAACCTTGATTTTGCAGAAGAAGCTGGCAGGCTTCATGCAGAATTAAAAAAAGAAAGAAAAAATATAAGCATGGCAGATATCTTTGTTTTACTAACTGCAAGAAAATTAAATGCTAAGGTTGTTACTGGTGATGAAGATTTTAAAGGTTTAAAAGAAGTTGTGATGATAAAGTAATTAATTTAAATCTGCTATACTATCACCCTTTATACCTTTATAGATACTGTAGTATACCCACAATTTTATAAACTATCCGGGTGCTTTTTTGTCCATGGAAATAAATCTTAACTTTCTATTATAATCTTATCCTTTCCAGGCTTCATCAAGGCTTCTTTGCCTTCTTTTAATTTAAGAAAATTAGATATTGCCTTTGGTATTCTAACTGCCAATGAATTTCCAATTTTTACTATTTTTACTTTTCTGTCCAAACCCCATAATCCTCTTTCCTTTGCTATTTTGTCTATTCTTTCAGAAGTTTTTTCATCAAATACTTCCTCTCCGCAGGCAGAGCATATTTCTGCAGGAAATTTTCCCAAGCTTATCCCATATAAAGAAAAATCTACTTGTTTCTTTATTATTTTTCCACTACATTCTTCGCATTTTTTTCTTTCCATATTATTTATTTTATGTAAACTGTTTTAATTTTATAAGTTTTTTCACTAATGATCTTATAGGCAACACAATAATAACTGTAACAAGACAAAAAGCCGTCAGTTTGCATAGTCTTTGATCCAAAAGATATTGCCTTTTTAATATTCTCAATGCTTAACCCCAACCCAGCCATTTTTTCTTTTGCATGCCTTGTAACGAATATTTGCAATACCTTTCACCTGTATACTTTGTATATACTTGTATTTATTAATCTTTTGCTTTAAGAAAAACTATATAAATACATTAAAGTAAAAAATAACAAAATGGCAAAGATGCATTCAAGGAAGAAAGGAAGGTCAGGTTCTAAAAAACCTCATAGAGGCGTTCCTAGCTGGGTAAGATACAAGCCTGCAGAAGTTGAAAAATTAATAGTAAAATTGGCAAAAGCAGGCAACAGCCCTAGCATGATAGGCATGACATTAAGGGACAGCTATGGCATACCTGACACAAAAGACATTGCAAAAAAGAAAATAAACCAGATACTAAAGGAAAATAAGGCAGAGAAAAAACTTCCCGAGGATATTCTTGCACTTGTAAAAAAAGACATCAAGCTAGTAAAGCACTTGGACATGCACAAAAAAGACCAGACTGTATGGAGGGGATTAAACTTAACAGAAAGCAAGATAAACAAGCTGGCAAGATACTACAAAAGAGAAGGAGTCCTGGCTGCTGACTGGAAATTTGACAGAAAATCTGCCAAAATGCTTATAGAATAAATTCAATAATTATAGCAAATTCTTTAATGGTAATAGAAATATATTTGCAAAATAAATTTTCTTTTTTAGGTGTAGCCATAAGCACAACACAAGTTTATATAAAATAAAGTCTAATTAAAAAATAAAGGTGGGGATTCAGACAAATTTAGTGCTAAATATAAAAAATCTTATTAATAGGCCTATAAAATTTATAAATTAAAATGGGTAAACCTAAAGATGGAAGGGGTACTCTTGAAAGCTTAGTTATAGGAGAGAAAGGAACTAGGGAGCCTGATAAAAGGGTTTATTTTCTTTCAGAAGTTGCTTATGATTCAGATTATTTTGAACAGTCTGAAAAAAATCATAAGACATATGCTACATTGTTAAAATTCCTGGCTGCTGATCCAGAATTAACTGGAGTTGTTGTGGATGGTGCTTTGAGCAGGCTGGAACGCCCTGAATTCTTAAATGAAGAGTTAACTTACTGGAGTAAATCTCTTGATGATTGCGCTGATGCAACAAAAGCTATCCCAAACAGGCAGCAGTATCAGCACATGGCAGAAGGGCAGTTTAAAATTTTAGATAAACGCTTGGAAGAATTAAGAAGAACTTTGCCTAAAGCCAAGTTAGTACTAAATGTTTTTAATGATGATGTCCAATATACTGCTTCTGCTTTAGTCCATGAAATACTGGTGAGTGCAGGAGGCTCAAAGGATGAATTAGATAAAATAAGGGGGGGAAAAGCAGCACTAACTGCAAAAAGAACTGCATTAAAAGCAGAATACCGAACACTTGAGGACAAACCTGGAATGCGCGATCAAAGAGAGAATATTAAAAGAAAAATTACAAGAGTAGACCATAAGCTGGCAGCTATTTTTGTTGAAGAGGGAGCCAAAGAAGAACAGGTTGCTATCTTTACGCGGCCTAAAAAATGCAGGCCAATTCACCAATACACAAAACAACTTGTAATCAATGAATTATTTGATAAATACAAAGAGGTCTGCCAGAAGCATAAAATTGAATTAGTAACTAAAGATTCTGTCCTTGACTTTAAAGGATTTAAAATAGATTATTCCCATAACAGGCATGATACCTGGACACCGCTAAAAGAGAGGCATAAGAATTTTGCTGATGGGACTCATGGCAGGGCAGAAGATTTTGAAGGGCTGGATGCTGTAGTAGAATCAGGTCATCATGGCAAAGGACATAAGACTTTGCAGAGATTAGAAATAAGCGAGCCTGAAATTAATTTTATTCAGTGGGGAGCTTATAATGGAGAAGTTAGTTCTAAAAATATAACTCTTTTCTCAGTACCTCCTTTTGAAGACCAGGCTGAGTTGCGCAAATATTTGACAGGAGACAAGCCTGAAAGGATGGGTGGGGGAAAACCTGGCGGCTCAACTAATCATCATGCTATAAAAAGACTTGTAAAAGGAGGAGTTTCTGGATTAGGGATGCTTAGAAAAGATGCTGATGGACAAGTACATAGCGAAATGATATTTATGCAGAATTTTATTGACAGATCTGTTTTAATTCAGCCAGATGTTTATAATATCGTAGGATGGACTTCTGATGAACATATAGGTGCGAAAGAGTCTTTGCCAATCCTCCGGGATGGGTTTTTTGCTTTGTATAAAATATTAGCTGCAGAAAATCCAGTAAGAGTCAGGGGCAGACCTGTCAGGATGGTGGGCTATGGAAGCGGAGGAGATACTGCTGAGAATAATGCTGGTAATTGGCCAGATAAATCTCATGACATGAAAGATCCTCATGAAGTAATTAGAGAAAGCAGATTTAAGCTTTCTAACTTAGCCAGATGCAAGCCTTCAGAGTTAGAAGATAAAATTTTTGATTTATCTGTACAAATTGCTTCTGAGGCATCAACTGGCAGTGTGCAGAGTTTAAGGATAATAAAAGACTGGGTTGCAGAATATTATGGCAGGTTTTTAGAAGAAAACTTAAATAATAAAAGCAGACTGGAACATGTTCATGTATCTACTACTGGAAATCATGCTGACAGTGTGCAAAGAAGGATTGGAGAAAAAGAATCTGATCATTTTGTACGGGATGTTATTAAAGGAATGAAGCTTGGAGTCTATGAAGTCGGTGTGAGAAATCCTCCTAAAGATGCTAGGGTATATCTCGGAGGAGGAGATTGCGCGCATGTTTTATTCATGCCAAATTACGGAGCTGCAAAAGATGGAGGCAAGCCTTTGTTTGGCCCTGTCAGGGCTCTTTTACAGCATGATCCAGAGCAGGGTGAAAAAGGCCTGGATGGAGCTGGTGCTTCTGTTACTGCAGATATAGAAATGGCAGGTCATACTCATGAGCATTATGTTAAAATGGTTAATGCAGGAGATAATAAAGGAAGATTTAGCTACAGGTTTGGTACAATAAATGGTGTTGATCCAATACAAATCAGGTATGCAAGCAGTGTTCCACGAACACAGTCAGCCCATGCTTTCACTATACCTAAAAGAATGGAATTAATTGAGTTTACCTTTCCAGCTTACCTGCTGAAGAATCTTGGGGTCGCACAATTGCGCAGTGAAGGAAAAGAAAAGAAGAAAACAAAAAATTAGAAAAAGAATTAAAAGTTGAACTTCAAGACAGTAAAATTGTTATAGAAAAAGAATAATTTATTTTATTTTATATTTACTAGTTTTTGTTGTTCCTTCATGCTCAAGTAATCCCTCTTCAACTAGCTTATTTAACATTCTTAATGCAGTAACTCTTGAGACTCCTAAATATTTC
>JACPNF010000078.1 GCA_016185635.1 Candidatus Woesearchaeota archaeon | reverse complement strand
TTCAAATTGCTTGAGATACTAAAAAGAAGAATCACTATTATTCCCATCAAAGAACTGGTTCCTTACATTAAAGAAGCAGAAAAGCTTACTCCTGATCATGATGATATGGTTTATTTTGCATTGGCATTAAAACTAGATTGTGGAATCTGGAGCAATGATAAGAAATTGAAAGAACAAGATAAAATTAAAATATATAATACTCATGAGTTAAGTAAAATACGCTTCAGTCCTTAATGAGTTAAGAAATCTACTTAGTAGCACAGAAAACTATTTAATATAGATTAATAAAATAAATTAGGGGAAAATGGGGATAAAAGAGATTTTTTCTTTTAAAGACAAGGTCATAGAAAAGAGTAAAAGCAAGGTGCTAGCTGAAGCCTTGACATTTGATGATGTTCTTATAATTCCAAAATATTCAGACATTGATTCTAGAAAAAATGTTGACATAAGGACTAATCTGACTCCAAAAATAAAGCTGAATATTCCGATGGTTTCTGGTAACATGGATACTGTTACAGAAAGCAAAATGGCTATTGCCATGGCAAGGCTGGGAGGAATTGGAATTATTCACAGATACCTGCCTATAAAAGATCAGGTAAATGAAGTCCTGAAAGTAAAAAGGGCAGAAGCCATAGTGATTGATAATCCTTACACTTTAAGTTCAAGGCATACTATGAGAGATGCAAAAAATTTAATGGAAGAATTTAGTATAACTGGAATTCCAATAGTTGATGGTGCTGGAAAATATGAGGGTATTTTGACAAAAAGAGACATGATGTTTGAGGATAATTTATCAAAGCCTATTTCTGAAGTTATGTCAAGCAAGAATAATTCTATTACAGCAGATTTTGGAATAGACATAGAAACAGCTAAAAAAATTCTTAAGAAAAATAAAATTGAAAAACTGCCTTTGCTTGATAAAAACGGAATTTTAAAAGGATTGATTACTGCAAAAGATTTAATGAAAAAAGACCAGTACCCTCTGGCATTGAAGGATGAAAAAGGAAAATTATTAGTTGGAGCTGCAGTAGGAGTTAAGGGAGATTATATGGGGCGGGCAGAAGCATTGGTTAATGCTGGATGTGATGTATTATGCATTGATATTGCTCATGGCCATTCACAATTGGCAATTAATGCATTAAGATTAATAAAAGACATGTATCCTGATATAGAAATTATTGCTGGCAATGTTGCAACTGAAGAAGCAGCTATTGATTTAATTAATGCTGGTGCTGATTGCATTAAAGCGGGCCTTGGTTCAGGTTCAACTTGTACTACTAGATTAGTTGCTGGTGCAGGCTATCCCCAGTTTAGCTTAATTCTAAATTGTGCAAAGGTTTCGAATGAAATTGGAATTCCTCTGATGACAGATGGAGGCATTGGTGGAATTTCTGGCAATTTTTCAAAAGCAATTGCTGCTGGAGCTTCTACTGTCATGAGATCAAGATCATTAGCTGGAACTGATGAAAGCCCTAGTTTAGCAATAATGAGAGACGGAAAAAAATACAAAATTTACAGAGGCAGTGCTTCATTTGGTGCAAACATGGGTCGAAATCAAAGAAATAACCAAAGCATAGATGAAGAATATAATCCTGAAGGTGTAGAAGCATTAGTACCTTATTCAGGAAGTGTAGAAGAAGTAATCAAGCCATTTTTAGCTGGGCTTAGGTCAGGAATGAGTTATGTCGGAGCGCATAACATAAAAGAATTTTGGGAGAAAGCAGAATTTATAAGGATAACCCAGGCAGGAATAAAAGAGAGTTATCCACATCATGTTGATTTGGTAAAATGAAAAAATTATATTTCATTACTGGTAACCCTAATAAATTAAGGGAAGTAAAAGCAATTATTCCTGACATAGAAGGATTAGATATCTCTCTTCAGGAAATTCAAAGCCTTGATCCTTTTGAGATTGTCAGGCATAAATTAATGGAAGCGCAAAAACATCATGAAGGAAACTTGATTGTGGATGACAGCAGCTTGGTTGTAAAATGCCTGAACAAGCTTCCTGGTACTTTAATTAAATTCTTTGAGGAATCAATTGGTTTAGAAGGCATAGTAAAAATAGCAAAATTATTTGAAGATACAAGTGCTACGGCAAGATGTATAATTGGTTTAAGCTATAATGGAAAAATTGAACTTTTTGAAGGCAAAGTAGAAGGTAAAATTGTAAGCTTAAAAGGAAACAATGGTTTTGGATGGGACAAGATTTTTGTTCCAGATGGACATGATAAAACCTATGCAGAAATGCCTTTGGAAGAAAAAAACAAGATAAGCCACAGGCATCTTGCACTTGAAAAGTTAAAAAAATATCTTGAAAAAATTAATTTATAAAAACTATTTTTGTAATTTATAAATCTGGTCAAGGTACTTTTTCTCAATAAAAATATATTTTTTAAGTTCAAGCATCATTTTTTCCATATCCAAAAGAATCCATTCATTTCCGTTTCTGTATTGCCATATAGCTTCATCAATTAAATACTGCCAGTCAAATCTCTTTTCTCTTTGGATTATTTTTAAAATGTCATCAAAATCTGTCTTTCTTTCTGTAACTGCCTTAAGCATAACTAGATGTTCTTTTCTTAGTACATTAACTTTAAAATTGTACTTTTCCCTGAATTCATGTACAGCAAACAAATCATCTTTCATTTTATCACTTAGCAAAGTCTGGAATATCTTTTTTAAAAACAAGTCAAATCTTATGCTCCCATTATCGTAAACTAAAGGCTTGTACTTGTTTTTCAGCTTCTCAGGAACATACAAATTAAATGGATTGTATTTTGAAAATCCCATATCTTCTATAACATTAGTAAAGTCTTTTCTTTCTTCATCTTTCTCAAACAATAAGTCAATATCTTTTGTCTCCTCTTTATATCCATAAAACATCATTGCTGTTCCTCCAAAAGCATAACACTGGATATCTTGATTTATCTTCTTGCTTATTATCCCAAATATATTCATCTGATCTTCATAAGTTATCATGATACTACCTTGTCAAAATCTCCTCTAAGGAAAGGTATAGCAATCTTCCATTTTTTTTCTATAGGATAAAACATTTTTTCCTTTGTTTTATACTTTTTGATTAGAAATAATCTTTTCCTAATTTTATATTTTAAGTATTTTTCAGGCATTTTTCTAACTTTAATAAATAATTTTGCAACATCATATAATGCCCCTACTTTCTGCCAGCAGTTCTTCTCTTTTGCCAGCTTGTAAAGTTTAGGCCAGTTAGTAATATGATTAAAAAGTCTCATGCTTGCTAATATGACACGAAAGCTTTGTGTATTTATTGCATCAATAAGAGCTTCTTCAGGCCCGTAAGTTCCATGAACCTGATGATCATACCATTCAGCCAGCTGCATGCTTTTAGTTGAATACTTATTGATAATGTCAAACATGCCAGGGTCGCGTTCTCTTTGTTTTCTCGCCTTTATAATATATATTCTCTTTCTCCTGCCGCCGATCATTGTTTTTACATATCCTTCTTTCTTCAGCTTGCTTATTAAGTTTATAGCAGATTGTCTTTTGATATTTAGCTCACTAGCTAAAGTCTCTGGCGTATGCCATCCTTCTATTTTCCTCAATAATTCTATACTTATCATATGATTATATAACTAAAGTATTATATAAACTTTTCTACTTAAAGATTATCTTAAATTATACAAAACCTTTAAAAATACAGTATTTTTAGTACTTTCTATGATAATTCCGATCAGATGTATGAGCTGTGGTCGCCCCGTAGCCCAGTTTTGGGAAGAATTCAAGGAAAGAGTTAGTAAAGGAGAAGACAGGGGAAAAGTAATGGACTCTTTTGGATTAAAAAGATACTGCTGCAGGGCTTTATTCATGGGCCACGTAGACTTAATAGACACAATAGCCAGATTTAAGAAAGCTTAGGTTATACTAAAAATTATCTATAAAATAAATCCGTTTATTAAAATTAGCAGCTGCTTTTCTAATTATTTGCCAGCCTGCTTTCAGAATTCTCTCTTTCACAATCTATGCAAATATCTGGATTGTTTGCAGAGCTCTCAAAAATACTGTTCCCGCATAAGATGCACTTTTCTTTAG
>JACPNF010000014.1 GCA_016185635.1 Candidatus Woesearchaeota archaeon | reverse complement strand
TAGTTACTGAGCTTATGAAAAATAAATCTCACGAGTTTCCAATAGAATTTCGTAAAATGGCCTACAAGTTTTTAGATGAACATCTTAAGAATCAGAAAAAGTGAAACTCTCATCACGGCAAGTCGTTTTTTTCTTAACGTTTTTTGTTTAAGCTTTTCCTAAAAGCTTACTTGCTTCTACAAAATTTCCTTTATTCTCAAGCACAAAATTAATCCTTCCAGTATTTAATATGCACAAAGGATTTTCTTTTGGTCTTAATTTGCCTATGTAAAATAAGCTTTTTTGGCAGTAATTTACTGGAACAAATGCAATGTTTCCATCCACATTTGTAAAAATATCATATAATCCAGTATTAATCTTGTCAAGTTCTGCTTTGTCTAAAGATTGATCTTTGCTGAAAACACAGAAGTATTCTATTTTTTTAGGCAGTCTTAACTGGACATCAGTGCTGCTACCTATATCAAAATTATAATATCTGCTTACCTGTTCATTTAAGTCTGTATAAAAAACCCCTAATTGTGCGCAGTTGCTTGTCTTGATTAAATTACTGATGACATAAAATCCAAATATAAAAACAAGCGCAGCAACAACTAAAGTAAATATAAAAATAAAAGGCCTTTCCATTAATTGTGCTTTTTTATTTGACAAATTCAACATTTTCTTTATCTTTAAATTTATTGTCCCCAGTTAAAAATTTAATCCCTAATCTCTTAGCAATAATATATCCCAGGCAGTCAATAAAACTAATATATTCTTTTTTATATTTTAATTTTAGTTCGTTTGCTTTTTTCACATCTTCATCCTCTATTCTAACTATAAACTCTTTTAATCTTTTAAATAAATTTCTGTCTTCTTCATTCTTTAATAAATAAAAATCAAACTCTATAAGATTAAGATAAGAAGTAACAAATTCTTTATCTTTATACTTATCATAATCTTTATTGCCTTCATATATTTCAATTAAGGCATAAGTATCAAAAAAATAAATTTTAATCAGCTCCAGAATTTTTCTTTTTTCAGTTGTTTTTTAAATTCTTCAGCAGAATTTCTTCTATTTTTTCCCTTGTTCCATAAAAAATCAGCACTCTCTTTCTTGATCTTAATTTCCAGAGTAGTTCCATCTATTAAATTAAGTTCTTTGGCTTTTTCTTTGGGAAGTTTGACAAAAATACTTCCACCGATAGTTTTAATTATGCCTTTCATTTAGTTAATATTAATATTAACTTATTTAAATACTTTACTAAATGCTGTTTTTATCCCATTTAGGTTTATTCATATCTCTATTCCCCTTTTTATCATATCCTCAATTTCTTTTCTTTCTGCAAAAACCCAGAGAATTCCTTTAGTGCCGATTAATATCTTTCCGCTAAGCTGCAAATAATTGAGTATTTGGATAAGAGTCTGGTGCATTACTTTTTTTGGCAGCCTTCTTTTTAATTCAGCAACAGTTAGTACTTGCAATACCTGTTAATAAAAAACAAGGATTTAATGAAATTATAAGCCAAAACATAGAAAAGGACAAAGAATTATTGA
The DNA here is from genome assembly GCA_016185635.1 of Candidatus Woesearchaeota archaeon. Taxonomy (GTDB): domain Archaea; phylum Nanobdellota; class Nanobdellia; order SCGC-AAA011-G17; family JACPIM01; genus JACPNF01. The sequence continues at coordinate 19,624 of JACPNF010000014.1, read as the reverse complement.
GAAGATTAGATTAATTTCCTTCTTATTAGTTTAATAACATTGTTTATAGTATCTTTAATCTGCATGTTATTAAGCAGGTTGATAAGGGTGCAAAGCTTTTTCTTTGTTTTCCCCGAAAGCTTTTCCTAAGCTTTCTTTTCCGAGGTTTTCTCTTCGTTTTCCCTGAAGGATTTTCTCAAAAGGCTTCTAAGAAAAGCTCATGCATAGACAACAACATTTGCTGTATTATCGAACAAGTCTTTGCACTTTACATAATAAGTATTTTCAGTCAGTGCTGCCTCATGCTTTTTGGTGTTAGGGTCAGTAAATTTTATTCCATCGCCAAACTTGAATTCTTTTGTATCATATTCACAGCTCGAATCTTCATTTGTCTTTACAACAAGAACATTATTCTTTACGTCCTTGTATATCTGAGTTACTAAAGGCTGTCCTATGTCAGCAACTACCTCAAACTGAGTAGAGCTTGTAGCAATATTTCCAGCAATATCAATGCATGAAACATAATAATTATACCTTCCCTTTCTTAAGTTTCTTAGTTGCTGCAAATGTTCTGTTGAGTTTGTCTTTTCAAATTGTGGTATTGCTGAAATGTCTTTGCTCTTGTCAGTAGTGTATCCGCATAATCCAACTCCATTCAATGCCCCTACCTTTGTTCTTGCATCCAATATAGGATTTATTCTGAAAACTCTGTCTTTTGGATCAATTCTATCTATTACTAAAGGCTCAGTTCTTGTAACAGAAAATTCAAAGCTCTCTTTGTTTTCATTTCTTCCTGTTGTTTCTCCAGGCTTGTCCTTGCACCTGAAATAAAATTTGTTCTTTCCTTTTGCTAAATCTTTTAACAATCCAGTGCACCTGTACAGCCCCTGGTTTATTGGAGTTATGTCAAGGCTTGATTTAATGCATGAAAAAGAGCTTTTCATAGTATTAAAATCAACATCCTGCTTGTCAAGCTTGCATTCAGCAGGCTCATTCACAAATATGTCTAATATTAATTGGTCAGCATTGCTTGCTATAAATCCGTTATTTTTTACTGAAGTTAATTCTATTTTTGGCGGAGTTAAGTCTGGTCCCTTATCAATTTGAAATTTAATATAATAATCCCTTGTGTTTGCATTTTCATTAAAGTCCTTGCACCTTACATAAAGATCATATTTTCCGCCGTTTGTTAACTTTAATGCTTTCTCTTCCTGCAGTTCCTTAGGCAGTGAAAACAGCATTGTATGATTATACTTGAATATGCTGTCACCAAAATCAAATTTCATGTCATCAAACTTTACACCAGTCTTTAAGTCAAACTTGCACACAGCAGGCTCATCAGTGCTTATCTTTAGCTCAACTGGTGTAAATGGTTTTACCAAAGTTGTAATAATAAATCCTTTATTCTTTTCTTCATTTATACTTGAGTCTTTTGGTTTTATTGCGCTTATTACTGGGCTGTTAGCATCCCTCGGAGTTTGTGCAACACATTTTTCATCCAAAGTTCCTTCATTAATCAATCTGCATAATTTTCCAAGGCTCCTACACCTGTATTCAGAGCATGTTTTTCCTTTTTCATTGCACTTTTCGCAGTCACTTCCTCCTTCTGGAGCTTGCCATGGGCTGCATGTAGCAGTAAATGTTTCTTTCCTGCTTTCTTTCCCAAAATAATCTATTAAAGAGTAAATAGTGTATAACCAACCAAGTATGCTTAAAATCTCAAGCAATGCAGCACCAACAGTATTAAGTCCTGAAGAGAAACCTTGAGTAGCGGCTTCAACTTGGGCGTCTGTTGCAATACCTTTCACATTACCAGCAGCATCTGTCCAGACCCATTGAGCCCCTTTATCTCCTACTTCTTTATATAACATTTGAGTAGATCCTGTAGGGACTTCTGCTCCTGCAAAAAGTGTAACTTTACTTCCACCTTCAATAGTAGAAATTTGATAAGAAGGTAAACTATTAAAAGAATCTACAGGTACTCCTTTTCTAAATGCTTCAAGAGAAATGCTTTTATGTGTAGGATTAAAAATTGTAGTGAGACTTTTTGGACCCAATAATAAACCAGAGCCAAATGCCCCTATAAAAGAACCACTAATAGAAGCTACAAAAGAGGTGTATATTCCAGCAGCAATACCTATTCCAAATACAGCAAACAAAGCAGGCCAGGTTCTTCCAAAAAATGCTCCTAAATTAGTTGGATCATCTCCCCTCATATTTTGCCTTGACAAAGTGCTCCAGTCTTCAAAGTCCCGTTGAGTTAAAGGAAATTTAGTATTATGTGAAAATCCTCCAGAACTAAACTTGCCGATAATATTATACCCAGGCCCGCAGTCTCCTCTCGCAACACATTGAGTAGCAGCTGCTTTAATCCATTCAGGCTTTAAACATTGGCAGTTTTTTATACAAGTCCAGTCTGTTTCAGTCCCTAATCCACCTATTCCTAATCTTGCAGTTCCTCCTCTTACCCATTTAACTTCACAAACAGTATTTCCTTCAGAGCAAATAGAACTTGCACCAGTCTGTGTTCCTCCCTCGCTTCCCTTTCCACCAGAACCACTTTCCCAGAATCTTAATCCTGGTGGCACCATAGGTATGCATATTCCTCCTTTTTCAGTAACTCCAGCAGGCAGGAAAAAACAATCCTTATTCTCAATGTCATTGCAGCATTCTTGGACATTTCCAGCACCATTGCATGAATTGCATTCTTGATATCTGTTTTCTCTGCAGGCACTTTCTAAATATCCTTTCCCGACATTAAATAATTGTCCTAAATTAAAATTAGGAATTGCGCCAGAAACACCCTGCACACAAAGTTCTTCACGATAATCTTTGCAAGGCTCAATTACTTCTTCTCCATTCAAGCACAAAGCCCTGTAATGACGACTGCCAACAACATCCTGTCCAAATCCTACTCTTGCATCATAAAGACACCAGCTTTCTCCAGTTTGTTTTTCTCCAGCAGAATCAGGGCTTGCTTTATTTACAGTAGTTTGTTTGCAGGTTAAATCCCTGCAGATAAATTCTCCAAATTTAGGTTCAGCTTCTTCAGCTCTTCCGCATAAGTTTCCTTTTGAGTAATCACAGTTCCCACAGGAAGGATCATTAGCACCATTCAGCTGGCAGCTTTCCTGTTCCTTCAAAACAAATCCTTTGTTATATGATTTATCTTTGTCAGAAGAATAAATATTTTCAGGATTCCCGCATGAGTCAATCCAGTAAACATCTTCATTAAAGCATCCAGTTTTCTGCTGCCTTGCACAGTTAGTTCCTAATAAAGGATTGCTGCATAAAACATCAGTATGAAAACCTGCTTTCAAGCTTGAGCTTGTATTGCTTACAACTTCAGAGCCTACTTCCTTGCAGGCGCTTCTTGTAGTAAACAAGCAGCTTCCGTCAGAAGAAACACATGCTCCCTTTTCCTCGCTCCTGCACTGGTTTATGCATTGTGCTTCGCTTGTTAAAGAAGCATCAAAAATAGTATTAAGAAATGGAAATTTTGAAGTTTCAGCCTTGCACTTTGTTTGCGTAATAAAACTGCACTCATTTCCCAGCTCGCAGCATCCTCTCTGGCATTGTGATATTTCATTAATATTTTCAGGGCTCCATGTTCCCTTGTTTCTTTCGCACAGGCTTTTTGGAGTATTTGCAAAGCATTCTCCTTCTTTGTCATAAATGCATGTCCCGACAGCGCAGTAATTTGTATTTTCACAGGTTGTCAATGCATTTCTGAAATTAGCATCACAATTATTTCTGTCAGTATAAACACAGGAATCACCATCTTTCGTTGCTTCGCAGCAGGCCTTTTGAAGCCTGCTTGAGCTTTGTGTGTTTTGTGCTTTTACTTCAGCAGCGCCAAGCCCAAAATAAAAAACAGAACACACTATAATAAATATCATGAATACTGCTTTTTCTTTTATAGATTTCATTCTCTTTTTTTAGCTTGATTTTTTGATTTGGAATTTTTCTGAAAGGAAGAAATCTTCTTCCTGTAATCTTCTATATCTTTTTGAGAGATATTTGATATCAATTCATCAAAGTTTGAAATAAAACTTTGTGCTTCTTTCAGCATTAAACCAACCTTGTTTTCCTGGTCTGTTTTCATGTAATACTGGGCATCAGTTCTCTTATCCTTGTGTTCATTGATTGTTTTTATTTTGTTTTCTCCTAAAAGAAAACTTGCAGCAGAAATTGAACAAGAATGATTTTCACATTTTAATCCAATTTTCTGAAGAAAAGAATAAAGAGCATAATATTCTGCATAATATAAGGCAATAGTTGTCCAAAGTAGATCATTGTCTTCAAAATCTTTATTAGCTCTCAATAAAGATGACTTTGCCTGTTCAAGATAAGATTTTGAAAGTCTTTCATTTGGCTCAGATATTTTTAATCCGTCTTTTATCCTAAAGCACCACCCTATTTTTTTAGTCTCCATGCATGCCCCACATTATATTTATATAAAAAGAATGATTATTTAAAATTATGTGATTTTCCTCAATTTCTTTTACCAAATTTTCTTGTTTTTTAAGCGCTTTTAAAAAGGTTTTTCCTGCCATGTTAATCTGGTGTGGTTTAAAAGGCAATAAATGAAAAGGTAGTTTTATCTTTTCCTTTGAGATAATAAGCAGATCTAAATCTGAGCCTCTGTCTGCTTTAAATTTGGCAAAACTCCCAAAAACTATTATTGGGACTGTTGTTTTTATAGATTTCAAAAACATTTTAATCTGGGAATATTTTTCTAAAAAAATATCTGTTTGATAAACTTCAGCCTGTAGTAAATAAAGCTTGGTTTTTATATTTTCAAGGTTCAATGAAAAATATTTATTTTTTCCTTCCAGGCTGCTTTTAAGGATTTTAGCTTTTTCAAGATTGACCAGTACATTTTGGCAGGTTTTTAATGGAAGTTTTGAAAGTCTTCTTATCTCCCTTAAATAGTGCCTTGATTTATAGTCTCCCCTAAATAAAGAAATAACTTCCAGTTCATTGTTTCGTTTTTGATACATATGTATACTATTTGATACAGTAATATTTAAATATTTTGGTCAAACTTTTTAATATTATAAACCATTATTCCTTTAAATATTCTATGAAGCAAATTCTTCGCTTTCTAGTCTGCTTTCTTCCATTGCATAATCGCTTAAAATGTTCTTGTCTGTTTTTAATAGCATTAAATCAGTTCTTTCTTTAGATAAGCCAGATCTCTTGGTAAATTTTCTTATAAATTCTTCATATTTTTTCATCTCAACTTTATCATATAATTTACAAAAATAAGTAACCCATCTTAAATAACTACTATTGCCAGGTATCCACTTTCTATTATCAATAGCCCATAAAATATAATTTAAGGCTATAGCCAGTTCATGATAACTAATACTTTTTTCCTGTAAAACTAAGCTTAGTTCAAACATAAGTCGTTTTTCTAGTTCATTCTGAAAGAAATCTAAATCTTTATCAAAATTTTTCTTAATATTTTTTAAAAATATGATAACCTCTTTGTCTTTTAAATTTTTATTTTCCAAGAAATAATCAGCTATAGTATATTCTATTGCCCATAAATAATAAGCATATTCTTCTTCTCTCTGAAATAATGATTTTATACTCAGTATTTCTTCAGTATCTTTTTTCGTACGTGTTTAGCTATTCTTCTTTAAGTCCTTTTTCAATATTAGTCATTTCTTTAGAAAATTCCTTAAAGACATCAAAAGCATATCTGACTATTTCTGTAGGCGTCATTTTTTTATCTAACCCTACCTCTATAAGTTTAACCAGAGGAGCAAAAAACATTGCCATATCTTGAACATCAAAATCACTTAAATTTTCCAGGTCTATTTTGTCTTTCTTCATAAAATATCACCTTCCAAACTACTCTTAGGGAGTTTCCATATCATTCGCTCTAATTACTCCCCCCAATAAATAGGTAATTTAATAGTATTTTTAGATTATTGTGCTGGACTAGCTAAACACGTACCTTTTTTCAAAAGTTTTTTTAAGTTTATAAACGTCATCTTGATTTATTTTATCATTCTTTTATTTCAACTAATAGTTTATTTTTTCCAATCTTAGATATTAATACTTGCTCGTCTCCTTTTAAATGTAAATTTTCTTCAATATCTGTTGGTATTCTTAAAACAGTTCCCCTGGCACTTCTGCTAAGTTTTCGATGAAGTTTAAGAGGTTCTCCCCATAAACCAAGCCTTCTGGCAATCTCGATTGTATTTTGAGATGTTCTTTCTGAAATAAATTCCTCTCCGCAGCTGCTGCATCTTTTGCCTTTTTCAATAAAAAAATGGCCTTCTATTTCAGAAATAATATCTTCTACTTCTATCAGTTCTCCTTTACCACATATTAGGCATTTTTTCATTTTCTTTCAGCACCTGATATAAAACTTTTCAATTAAATTATTTTCTTTTTCGTTTTTGTTCAAACTTTTTTCAAAAGTTTGTGCTGAAGCTTTTTTTAAAAGCTTCTCCCTGAAGGCTTTTTATTAAAAAGCTTCTTGCAAATTAATAATCCAGGTTGATTTTTCGTGCAGGTTGATAAGGGTGCAACCCTTATAGTGGTTCATCCTCTACAAAAAACTGGAACACGAATTCATTTATGCTGTCAGGAACATCTTTTATCTTTAAGACATAAAGCTTGTCAGGATAAGGCTGCAGTTTTTGCACAATATAAGGCTTGTTTGTAACCCTAGTTTTTAAAACGCTGTAAGTCAGAGTTTCAAAATTGCCGTTCAAAGCTTCGCTCTCTACAATATCATGTGCACTGTTATATAATCTCCCTAAAGGCAGATTTAAACTAACAAAAAAATCATTTCTTTCAGTTTCAACACTGCCCTTGCTTATCTTGACAGGCAGGTCAGCATCTATTAAAACATTGTCATCTCCAATATCAATATCTAGTTTTAGATCTCCTCTTGAAACATCTAATCCAATTTTGCTGAACTGGTTTATGTTCAGGCATGAATTAACTTCATCTTTCATTTCTTTTTTAAGAGAATTTTCAATGTCAACTAATCTTAGCCCTCTGTTCCTGCACTGGGGTTTTCCTCCTATATTATAGCATAAATAATTTATTCCAAACCCGCCATATTCCCTGTATGTTCCTGGATTTGTTGTTAAATAACCTCCTTGTCTTCCAATTAAATAAATAAAATCTTTCCCAACCTTTTCAAGGCAGTCCTCAACATGAGCTTGTATAGGTGGAAATTCTTTCTCCAGATTTTCAATGCTGGCGCTTCCAAAATAAATATTATTTCTTACAACTAAAAACAAAACAATAACTGCAACTATTATAACTCCGACTATTGCAAAAACAGAAATCTGCCCTCTTTTTTCCATCATTTACTCCTTCTTTTTTTAATTATATAAACATTTTTAATTCTTATTCTAATGTAACCTGAAATCTTTTTTTATCCAAAGGCTCAATAATAACTTCCTGGCCTTTTTTTAAATTCAAAAACTGGGTTATAGCTTTTGGAAGCCTTACATCTAATGCATTTCCAGCTGTCCCTATGCGTGTTTTTGCATTTAATCCCCATAATCTCTTTGCTTTTGCTGCTTTTTCTATCAATTTAAATGTTCTGCCTTCAAAAAGTGTTTCACCACAAAAGGAACAAACTAGAGCATCAAAATTACCAAGGCTTACACCAAGTAATTTATAGTCTATCTTCTCATGTTTTAAGAATCCCTTCTTGCATTCATCGCATTTTTCCATTTTTAGTTAATAAAAACTGTTTTTATTTTATATTTGTCTCCTATTTTTTTATATGCTACTGAAAAATATGTATAAACACTTAAATAACCATCGGTTTGTCTAACTTTTGCTCCCCTTTGTAAAGCTGTACAGATTTGTTCTTCTGAAATTCCTTCATTTAACATTTTCTCGCCAGCATGTTTTGTTATTATCAAGTCATCTTCTTTTATCAATTTAATCTCCTGTACGTATTTGTACGTATAAGTTATATTTAAATATTTTGATTTAAATTCCTAAAGAGCAACTTCCTAAAAAGCTTTGCTGTCAAATTTCCGGAAAATTTTCAATGCTGGTGGTCGAAAATAATATTATCATTAAAATTATCTTACATAAACCATTAAAAAGAGAAAATATTATAAACGATAGTTAATAAGGAGCATTATGGGAAAAGAGCAATGCGAGGTTTTACTTGTAAATCCTGGATTTAATCAAAAGAGTTTTCAATTCTACCAGAATATACCAGTTGATCTTCTTGAAATAGGGTCATATTTAACATCAAAAGGTGTTAAGGTTAAAATAGCAGATTGTTCTATCAGGGAAAAATATGTTGATTATATAAAAGAACTTGCAAAAGATGTTCTTTTAGTTGGAATAGGTGTTATGAATGCCCAGATAGTATCTGCTCTTGAAATTATGAAGGCTATAAGGTCTGTAAATCCAAATGTTAAATTTGTTTGGGGCGGAGCTCATTCTACATTATATCCTGAACAAACCATAAGCCATAAGGATATTGATTTTATTGTTGTTGGAGAAGGAGAAGAGCCTTTGTATAACCTTTATTTGTCTGTAAAAAATAATACTTCTTATGAAAATATAAAAGGCATTGGTTTTAAAAAAGATGGAAAAGTAGTAATAAATCCAGCCCAGCCTTTAATAGATGTAAACAAGCTGCCAATGCCAGATTGGAGTTTGATTGATGAAGAAATGCTTGAATTATACAGGAATAATACAACCCAGACATTTTTTCCAGTGTCTACAAGCAGGGGCTGCCCTCATAGATGTACCTTTTGCATAAATGTTGTTACAAAAAATAGGTGGAGGGGCAAATCTCCAGAGAAAGTTTTGGATGAACTGTCTTATGTTTACAATAATTTAGGGATTACTAAAATCAGATTTAGGGATGAATTATTTTTTGTTGATAAGCAAAGGGTCAAAGCAATATTAAAAGGATTAATTGACAGGAACATTAAGATTGACTGGCGTGCAAATTGCAAGGCAGATTATTTTAGGAGAGGCCTTATTGATGATGAACTGCTTAAGTATATAAAAGAAAGTGGCTGCAGTGAGCTTGGAATAGGTGCAGAAAGTGGCAGCCAAAGAATGCTTGATCTGATAGAAAAAGATAATACTGTTGAGGATATATTAAACATGGTCAGGACTTGCAGCAAGTGGGGTATCAGGGGAAATTATTCTTTTATGATTGGCTTGCCATATGAAACAAAAAAAGAAATGATCAGCACAATTAAGCTTATCAAAAAAATAAAAAAGATAGAACCAGATTCTTTTATTATAGGTCCTCAGCCTTACAGGCCATATCCTGGTGGAAAGATGTTTGAACAGGCAGTTAGCTTGGGCTGGAAAGAACCCCAGAGTTTAGAAGCTTGGTATGAAAATTATTCAGAAATGCTGTTTGCTCCTACATCTAAGCTCTTTCCTTGGATAGAGGATCCTACTTTTGTAGATTATCTGTTAATTTATACAAAGTTTGCTTCAAATAGTCTGAAGCAGATTAAAGAAAGATATGTTTCAGGTTCTAATGGAATAAAAGCCCCTGGAATTCTTATTTATCTTTTTGCTGTTTGGTGCAAATTAAGGTGGGCTCTTGGAGTATATGATAACTTTTTTGAGATTAAGCTGATAGAAAAATATTATAATAGAACAATAAAGAAAAATCAGGTTAATCCTGAGTATAATTCTAAAGAAATGATAAGGTCTATTGCCCAGTAGTCCAAGCCTAGTGGAGCTCTTGATTCAGATTAATAATTCTATAACTCTTTTTATTTCCTCTGGACTGTGATTAAGTTGTTGGCTAGCTTTTTGATAGTCACTTTGATTAATTATAGAAACTGTCTTCTTAACTTTCGTCAAAGGAACAAAATAATCAAGTTTCTCTTTTAATTCTAAAGATTTTTCTTTTGAATACCAAAGCAATGCAAAAATATCACAGATATCTTTTAATTTTTTATGTTCTTTATCTCTAAACTTCAGCGCATTGATTTTTGTGGCTATTAATAATTCTGGTTTTGGAAGCCATAATTTTTTATTAAATTGTTTTAACTCTTCTCTATAATTGTCTTTTTCAAAAACAAAACGTAATAATGGTTCATCTGCTGGTTGAAAATGAAAAACATTTTTAAAATTAGTAGGTATAAAATCAACCAATAAATCGATGTATAAAGGAAAAGTAAAATGAGTAGGAACTTTCTGTCCTTCCTGAATTTCTTCTTCTGTTTCAGTATGCAAGTCTTTTAACAATCTAAAAGATAAAGGCTTGAAATTAAGTTTATTTTGTAATAATTCCATTGATTTCGCTAATGATGAATTTTTCATTTGTTCCAAAGTACTTTGTTTGTCAAAATGAAAACCTAAGTCAATATCTCTGCTTCCTAAGTAAGGTCTTCCTTGTGCTTTCTGAAAATTCTTATTAACATGTAAAAAAACAGCCCAGCCACCTAAAATACAAATTGGTTCTTGAAGTACTGAAATTACTTTCTGTAAATAATTGTAAGATGCTCTTGTTTCAAATTCTAGATACATTTTACTTTAATTTCTTAAGAAGCATTTCCCCAGCCTCTTCACAAGGTCCTCCTTCAGCAAATAAATCTATAATAAGTTGGGGAATTGAGACTATAAACAAATTATTAATTTTTCTTTTTCCATACATAACATGATTATCAGTAATTATTAATCTTACATTGCCTTTTCCATATAACCCTTCTTTTATCATTAGTTTATGCCAATTTTCTAAATCTTCCTCTTTAATATAAACATCTACCCTGGAAGGAAATAAATATTTTTGTATAATATTCTCTGCTTGGTAAGTTGTTAAAGCATAATCTAATTTTATTTTTTTCAATAGATTTAATGGTTCTTTAACCATATATTCCCTATACTTTTTCGGTTTTTTATGAAGTTTCAGCCAGTATTTTAGAAGTTCTTTAGGATTAATAACTTTATTATCTTTAACTAACTTTTTCTTTTGTAGTTCTCTTAAAAATAGTATAATCCATTGTCTTGTACAGCCAGATCTTTTAGACAGTTCGTTTTTGCTTAATTGTTCTGGTTCAGAAAGCAATACCCTTAAAATTCTTTCTTTTTTATGCCCCCGCATAGATGTAAGTAATTCAACTTATATAAAAATGTTACTTACATGTAAGCAATTATAAGAAAAATCTTAAATTCTTAATTAATATATAAAATATTAGTAAAAGAAGGATACTTTAAAAGGCTCATAATAGAAACATTTAAAAATGTAGAAATTATTAAGTTATTTTATGGAAGTAAAAAGTTTAGAAGGGCCTAGTAAATTTTTAGAAATAATTGGAAACACTCCAAGAAATAGAATTCTCGATTTTTTATTAGGCGAATTAAGTTATGATTTTACATTAAAAGAAATTGCGAAAAAAAGTAATGTTGGTTATGCTACAATTAAGAGGATATGGATTAATTTTGTTAAGTCAAATTTAGTAAAATCAACTCGAAAAGTTGGAAAAGCTGTTTTCTATACATATAATAATGAAAGTGAAGTTGGAAAAAAATTAAGAAAGTTTTATTTGGAAGTTATTTTTAATGAAGTAGAAAAAGAAATAAAAATTTCCAAGAAAATTATTGCTTAAACATTTACAGTCACTCCTTTAACTTCCTTTCCAGTATCATCAACGCATTTTATATTGTATTCATTTAAATTCAAGGAAGCAGTATGAACAGTTGTTCCATCTCCACCCATTTTAATTCCAGTGCCAAAACTAAATATTTTGTCGCTGTACTCGCAGCTTGATGCAACATTTAATACAAGATACAAATTTGAAGAATCCTTGTAAACATAGGTTATTTCATTTCCTTTTCCCTCTAAGGCAATCCTGAAATTAATTTTTGTTTCAGCTTCATTTAATGCACTGTCCCTGCATTTTACAAAATAATTATAGTTTCCCTTTCTTAAATTAATTAAAGATTGAAGATGCCTGTTGCTGTCTGTATTTTTAAATTCAGGCATATTCTCAAAATTAATATTTTTTTCATTAAACCTGCATATGCTCTTTCCATTTTCAGCTCCTCCAGAAGTTTCAACATTTAAGGTTATGTCATTTACATAAACCAGGCTTCCAGAAGCTGGATCAGTAACTTTCACACCCAGTTTGTCGCTTCTTATTAAGCTGAATACAAAAGGCTGGGTATTGGTATTGTTAGCCAAGTCTCTGCACCTGAAGTAATAATTATTTGTTCCTTTCTTTATTCCTGTTATTGGAACTGAGCATCCATAATTTTTAGGAACATCACTAATTTCATTGTCACATAAAGTAAGATTGTTCAGTAAGTTAAATGGTTTGTCTGTAACATCATATCTGCAGTCAGCTAGCTCATTTAATTCTAATTCTAACAAGAACACATTAAGGTCATATGGAAGTACAGCACCATTTTTTACGCTTGTGCCGACAATAACAGGAGCTGTTAAGTCAGGAGCTTTTTTAGTCCTGAAATTAATCAGATAATCAGCGCTGTTTTTGTTTCCTTTTATATCTTCGCACTTTACAAAATATTTATACTCTTTGCTTCCAGCCAAGACTAAACTTAAGTTATGGACAGACTTGTAAAAAGAATCCCCTAACTCAAATTTCATGTCTTCATATTTTATAGAATTATTAAAATCATATTTGCATGTTGCAGCTTCATCTGTTTTAACTCCGAACGTAGTTAGCTTAAATGCCTCAACTTCTTCATTAATTTTATACCCTAAACTTGTTTTTGAAATTGTATATCCTTTAAATTCTAAAGGTTCTATTTTTGGTGAAGAAACATCAAATGGATTGCTGTCAACACATTCAACTTTTTCAGTTCCTTCATTTATTAAAGTGCAGCTTGTTCCCAGGCTCTTGCACCTGTATTCTGAGCATTCTTTTTTAGGATCACTAATGCATTTACTACAATCAGAACCTCCAACAGGAGCTTTCCATGGCTGGCAGTTTATTGTAACTGTTTTTCTCCTGATATTTCCTCCGCCTAAAACTACTTGAACAACTGCTGTTACAACTATGATTACTATAGCAGCAATTGCAGCAATTATTACTCCAGGTCCAGTTGTAGCACCACCAGTTAAGACTCCAGCTGCAGCTTCAGAACCTGCACTAAGAAGTGAATAAGTTCCGCTTAATATTAATGATACTGCTCCTGTACCAAAACCTCCCAAAAGCGTTGCAGATACTAAAGCATAAGTAGTAAATTTATTAATATCAATCCCTGTACCTAAAATATCATCTTTGTAAGTTCCAAATTTTTTTAAATAATCGGAAAATAAAGAATTTAATCCAGCCATTCCCCCATAAATTCCATGCTGTTTCAAGGAATTTTTATATTCTTCACTTAAAGAGATTGGATTAGATCCTAATTTCGTACTCCCTGCCCACAAAACACTTAATCCTCCAGACCCTTCTTTTTCTTCTATATTATAACTAAACCCGCAGTCTCCTTTGCTTTTGCATAACTGGTTTGCCTGGTCTATATAAACAGGAAACTCGCATTGGCAGTTTCCCCTGCAAACATAATCTGAAAATCTATTTTTCTTGACATAAGTTACAACACAAGTCTGTGTTCCAGCACTGCATTGTTCAGCATTGTCATCATTATTTTCCCAAAACTTAAAACCAGTAGCTACAGTAGAAACCTTGCTAGTAACCTCAGAATCATAAATATCATTTCTAATGCAGGAAGCAACACCAAAACCTTCCAGATCTTTTCCTTGCAAGCAAATTTCCTGTCTAAAATCTCTGCACCCCTCGCTTATTTCTTCTTTGTTCAGGCAAGAAAACCTGTACTGCCTGCTGCCTGGCCTGTCAGTAAAATCTCCAGTAGGGCTTTCATAAATACACCAGCTTTCCCCATGTTTTTTAGGTCCACCAGTGTAATTCCATTTTTCATATTTAGTTGTTGAGGAACAGTCCAAACTTTCACAAGCAGCATTGTTTCCGTCTTCTCTGCATAATCTTCCTTTGCTGTAATCACAAGCTTCAATTAAGTCTTCTGAATTTCCGCATGAATCAAATGTATAAACATTTCCATCCTTGCATCCCTTCCTGAAATCTGGTTTGCAGTCTTTGCATTCTGTTACATCACTGCATTTTGTATTAAGTTTAAAAGCACCATTGCAGTTAGATTTTTTTCCGTAACTGCAGGCATTATTATCAACACAGCATCCTTCTTTTTCAGCTAAACTTAAATCAAGACATTCACTTTCAGATGAAGTTCTCTTGAAAACCTCTCCTATATTATAATTATTAGGTCCAAAAACTCCGTCAGCTATTTTTGCGCATCTTCCTTCAGACGTGAAAATAAACTGGTCTCCAAGCATGCAGCATCCAGTGTTGCACTGGCTAATACTTAAGCATGAAGCATCATTAAAAACCTTTGAGCCTTGCCTTTCGCAAATTCCTCTTGGAGTATTTATGAAGCAGGAACCTGTTTCATCAGCACAGCATAGGTTAGTGCAGTAAGAAGTTTGCTCGCATTTTGTATTGCTTGATTTAAAATTAGCATCGCATTCATTCTTATCAGTATATACACATGAATCTCCATTTTTTGTTACCTCGCAGCAGGCTTTATTTCCTTGAGAACTTGATTGCGCTGAAACATTTGGAGAAAAGCCTGTAAAAAAAGTCAGCGTGATAGTTAAATATAATAAAAATAGTGCCTTCTCTTTGATTAACCTCTTTTTTACCATAATTATAATAAGATTATTAAACCTATAATATATAAATATTTATTTTCCAGTATTTAAGTTAAACCAGCCTAAAAAAGATATTTTTACTAAGATTTGCTTTAATCTCTTAATATTCCAACCCTATAGAAAAAAAAGTTATTTTGTTCTATAATAAAACTTATATAGCTTAGGTAGAGATAACAACGATTTAATGAGAAAATATCCTTGGGGGTGCGATGTAGATGACCTTGTCCTAAATCATCCGCTTCTTCAGATTCAAGCAGACCACAAACAATTAGGTCAGGTTGCTTATGTTCTCCCAGAAGCAAAACATTCCAGGTATCATCATGCTGGTTTTGCCAAGTATATTGCAGATCGGATATGTAAAGAACTTGAAGAAAGAGGTAATCTTCCAGGTTCTAGAAATGATATTGTACAATTTACCAAGATTCATGATATAAGCCACCCGACTTTTTCTCATGCTGTTGAATATATCTTAAAATATTTGACAGGTGTTACTCTTAAACAAAAAGCTTTGCAAATTTTAGATTCAGATATAACTGATAAAAAAGGGAGAACAATAAAAGATGTTTTAGAGCTTTCTGGAGCCTGTGTAAATAATTTAAAAGATATGTTTTTGGGAAAAAACAAGACTGTAAAGGTATGTTCAGATAAAAGTATTGGTGCTGACAAAATAGGTTATACTATTGTGGATTCAGAAACAGTTGGATTTTATCTGCAGCTTACTGGCTGGGAAGACTTGCTTCCTTCTTTAACATTCATAGATGAATATGGTCTTGACATAAGGAAGACTGCTAAACAAACAATTGATGGAATCAATATAGCTCGCGCATTGCAGTATATTTACTTTAAGATGTATACAGAAGTTTACCTTTCTCCAGAAAGTATGGCCTATCAAAGGCATCTTCAAAAAGCTATAGAATTAGCAGTTCGTGGTGGAATTCTCTCTGCAGAAGAACTGTGGGAAATTGGTGACGACACTTTATTAAGCAGGATTAATAACGGAGGTTCAATTAAAGATAATCCTCTAACCCAAAGAGCAAAAGAGACGCTGTCAGGGTTAATGGTAAGGGATCCTTACAGTTCTGTAGTTGCACTTAAGATAGCAGGTTTAAAAAAAGAGCGTATCGAAGGACAAAGAACATTGAAAATAGGTAAAGAGTTTAGAGATGATTTTGTAAAAACTTTTGATAACCCATTAAGATTAACTGAGTTGGAAGATATAATTACCAATGATATGAAAGGCGTGCCAGTTTTATGTTGTTTGATACCAGACCCGGAAAAAGTCAAGCCAACAGATATACCTCTTTATGAGGCAGGAAAAAAAGTTTCTAGTTTAAGAGAGCAGAGTGAGGCTCATTATAAAAGTTTGGAAGCATTGGCTGATGAGCATTTTACCATATGTTTAAGAGTACCTCCAAGCGAGAAAGAAATAGTAAGCAGAAATACAGATAGATTATGTGAGTCCTTTTTTGAGCACTCCAAGAGATTTATCGAAAGGGATAAAAAGCAGCCCGAATTAGAAGCTCCAAAGCCTATTGCAAATTGATTAAAAAAACAAAATAATTATTCCTCGCTAACCCTAGGCGCTAAAAAGAAAACTAAGTCTAATTTGTCTTTTGACTTGTATTCAACTCTTAAAGGATTGTCTGTCGCAAACTGCAGGTTTACATTGTCAGCTAATTTGCTGGCCTTGCATATTTTCTTTAGGTATTCAATAGAATATTTTGCCCTAGCGCTTTCTTCATCACTATCAGCCCATGTTATTTTCGTTCCTTCATTATTAAGTATTTCAACTTTGGCATTGTTTACCCTGCTTTCGCTTTCAATTGTTATTTTGTCTTTTACAACATTCAATACAACAGAATCTGCAAACAATCCTACATCTTCTATTGCCTCGTCAAATACATGCGTAGTTAAATTAATGTCTAAAGGAAAATTAAGTTTAGGAGCCTTATGTTCACGTTCTCCAAGGTCAATTAATCCTACAGAAAAACTTCTTGTACTGTCTCCTTTTATTTTTATGTTTAGCTTGTTTTTTTCTTTATCTAATTCGATAATTAAATAATCGCTTGGCTTTGCTCTTTTAAGTATCTGTTTTAATGAATCTAAATTAACAGCAATTTCAACAGGCTTCTCAATGGTATAGTCAGTAAAAACAGAGCTTAGCATCCTGAAAATAACCATGACAACATTTGCTGGATCCATGGCAATCATTTCTATCTTGTCAATATCAAACTTGAACTTGACATCAGTCACTAACTCAGATATAACAGATATGCTGTCGCTAAATAGTTTTGGGTTATTTAAGGATAGTTTCATCTTTCCACCAATTACAAAACCTGTTTAAATACTTTTATGTTCTATTAAAGATATTTTAATCAAATGACAAAGATTAGCCCAAATTAATAGATTATATTGGCAGGTTGATAAAGGTGCAAAGCTTTTTCTTTGTTTTCCCAAAAGGCTTTTTCAAGTTTTGCTGAAGCTTTTCCCAAAAGGCTTTTGTAGGTTGATAAATAAGCAGGTTGATAAGGGTGCAACCCTTATGTGTAAGATCTCCATGTATATGTGCACCTGACGCACTTAAAAAATCTTGTAGCTGCTTCATCTGAAGCCCTTGTTTGGACAAGCCAGTAATAAGCCTCTTTATTATGGCATTTAGGACATTCTTCTTTTGTCTTTGGCAGAACCTCAACCTTCTTGTCAATTACATTAATTTCATCTTCTTTTGCGAGTTTTACTTCCTCTTTTAGAATAAGCCCTTCCTTCTTCTTTGGCTTGTATCCACACTTGCATTTAATGTTTAGTTTTTTTCCGTCTTTTTTCGGAACCAATAAACTTCCGCATTTCTCGCAAAACATCATTTTATATCAATTTTTATAACCCTTTTTAAGTTTTATTAATCTCAATTATGTCTTTAGCATTTAATAATTTTTTCCCCTATCAAGCCGTTAAATAAAATCTTTATCCACCCAAAATATGGCATCCTGAAAATAGCTTTTCCCAAGACTTCCTTAGTGCTTCTGTCCTGTACAGCATTATTGTCTCCTTTAGTAATTAATGTTTCTTTTATTTTAACAGCTCTATGAATAATTGGATTTGCGCTGTTTCCATTGAAAACAATTATGTCTCCTTTTTTTATATCCTTAACGCTTTTTAAAAGCATTATGTCTCCCTGGTTAATTCCATTCTTAAATGGATAATTAACAAACTCTTCTTTTTTTATTCCATTTGATTCATACCAGGCCTTGCTTCCAGCCCACCAGTTTTCAAAATCATTATTGTGCTCCATTGAACAGCTTACAACTGCAACCAAGGGGTATGAAGTACCTAATAGAAATCCTAACCCAGGATAAATTATAAATTTAACAAGCACAAAGGCAATGATAACATTGACAATCCATGATAATAAGGAATCATCATACCAGATAAAATACCATACTCTTTTTAACAATTCTTTTTTCATTATTATTCTAGTTTCTTAAAACTGCCAGCAATGTCTTCATTAAGTTTTTTTAGTCTTTTTATCGCATCTTCTAAAACAACTTTTGCATCTTTTGTATTTGTCTCAAGCAGAAAAGTTGGCGCAGTTACAAGAGAATGCTCAACATTATATCCTGCTGTTTTGATGTCTTTGTCATTCCAAAGTTCTTTTCTTAATAAGTTGACAAAAGTGTGGTCTTCCCCAATTAGCTTCAGTTTAAGCTTTTTTCCAGTATATTCTAAAACTTCAATTTCCATGAGAACTATCTTTTTATAGGTATTTTTAAAGCTTTCTAATAATCCATAACCCAACATCAACATAAAGGCTTTTGCTTTTGTGAAATTTATAGCTTTGCTTTAAAAGAAATTTATATTTGTAAATATTTTCAACCCTAAAACCAAGTTTTTTGCTGAAACTGTTAATGAAATTTTTGCTTTCAATTTTATGCAGTGAATAAATAACATTTCCAGCAAGCATTGCCTTTTCCAGAAATACCCTGTCGCTATGCTCTTTTTGTACTCCAAAAGGAGGATTCATTATTATAGTGTCAATTTTCTTATTAAAATTTTTAACATCAGAATTTAAAAAAAACCCATTTTTTAATTTTAGTTTTGTATAATTTTCCATCGCAGTTTTGATTGAATGTTTATCTATATCCAGAAAATAAACTTTCTTGGCACCCAGTAATAATGCAGCAATTCCAAGAATGCCGTTGCCGCATCCAAGATCAGCTATTATTTTTTCATTAATATCATTGTTAAGAAAAGCTTTCCAGATAATTTCTCCAGCTAATTCTCCCTCAGTCTGGTATTGTTCTAATTTAACATTAAGCTCATCAGCTGGTTTTAGCTTTGACAGTATTATGGATAATTGTTTTTTGTTCATAGATTCATTTTTTCTTAAACTTAATCAAGTCTCCAATTGTCAAGGTCTGTTTTTTAAGGCTTATATCAATATTATCAGAATCATAGGTTTCAGTAAGCTTAAATCCAAAAAAATCTTCAAGTTTTTTTACAAGTTTGTCATTTGGAGTCATGCTCTTGGTTTCCAGTTTCTGGATAACAGAAATTTTTTCATTCAGTTTTTTTGCCAGTTCTTCCTGCGTCAAGTTTAATTTTTCTCTTTTATCTTTTATCAAAATATTATAGTCATTTCTTAAAAAGCTTAAATTTTCTTCTTTTAATTTTTTATTAATTTTTATTAATTTATCTACATCAAAGCTTTCTTTCTTTTCCAGTTGTTTTCCGAACTTTAGGCAGTTCCTGCATACATCAACAATGCTTCCTTCTACAACAGCTTGATATAATTCTGTCTGGCTTCCGCATAAGTCACATTGCATTTTTCATCTCATTTTCAATTTCTTTAAGGTTGTATATTCCAGTAAGCTTGATTTTTTCATTTATAAGTAAAGTTGGAACATTAGTTACATTATAATTTTTTTTAAGGATATTTATTGTGGCAATATTAATGTCTAT
>JACPNF010000072.1 GCA_016185635.1 Candidatus Woesearchaeota archaeon | reverse complement strand
CCTTGGATTGTTTATTACTTTGCCATCTGACAAAACTGCAAATTTTTCTATTCCAACATCAATTCCAACAGATTCTTTGGAAGAATGAATAATTTTAGGAATTTCTATTTCGCAGCTAAATATGGCAAACCAATGGTCTGCTTTGTTTCTTTTTATTGTTAAAGTTTTTATTTTCCCCTTTGGAATTCTTTCCAGCTTTATTGGTAAATTTCCTATTTTTGAAATAGACAATCTTTTTTCATTATTAAACTTAAAACCAGACTGGGGATAGGTTATGCTTTTTATTGTAGATTTAAACCTTGGAAATCCTTTCTGTTTTGATTTATTTTTTACTCTCCTGAAGAAATTGCTGAATGATTTATTAACCCTGTCAGATACATTCTGCTTTACTTGAGAATGTATATTTTTGTATTTATTAGTTAAAAACTTGTTGAAATCATACTTGAATAATCCTTTTTCAGATTCCTTGTAATTATTGATTGATAAGTTTAAAAGTTCATTGTATATTTCTTTGCAGGTTTTGAAGCTGTCAATTAATCTGGTTTTTTGTTTTCTTGATGGATAAATTCTATACCTGAACATTCTTAATGGCATATACTCTAAATTGTTTTTCAGTTATTTAAGCTTTATTCTGATTCAGTGCTATTCATGAAAAATTTTCGTAATGTTTGCGATTTCACCGGAAGATTTCCGGAATTTATGAAGAGTTTCCGGCACCAAGATATTAAACTCCAAACAAAAAAACCCAATTCATCTACGTTAAACTTTTGAAAAAAAGTTTAATCAAAAATAGATTAAAAAATGTAGTTTTCTTGGGTACGGCAAATAAAATCCGGCATTTAATGCCCAATCATGCTTTCCGATCTTTTCGAGGGTTTGAGCAACATCATAGTTATATTCAGATTTCTTGAGATGTTTTTTAGCTAATTCTAAATTGGGCCTTATTTTCATTAAGCGATTTTTATTATTTAAACACCATTTTAAATGTTTTTTAATTTGTGGCATTTTTTGATTACCTCCACATATTTTTCAGCATTATAAGAAACAAGACAATCTGAAATCACATTGTAGAATATTTTATCGTCTTTATTTGAATATATGTCTTTTTCTGTGATGTCTATATATCGTATTGGTTGTTCTATCAATTGCGAGTTTCGTATTTCATCTTTGATCTTATTTATCTCCTTTATTTTCTTTTTATCATAAGCAAGCATAACATCTATGTCATTGAACCTGCTGCTTTTGGCAGATGAACCAAATATCAGGCTGAAAATAATGTAATTATTAAATTTCTTTAAGCTATGCAAGACAACAGCAAGCCATTTTGGAGCAGCTAATTCTTCTAAGGTAAGCAGATATTCAATGAATTTTATTGCTATCTTGCTTTCATAATTAAATGAAAAATAAATAGAGTTTCCAGCTTCTTCCTTGACTAAGGCTGCTTTCTTGACTAATGAATTACATAATTTACTTGCATGCGCATGATTGACACTGAGAACTTTGGCAAGCTGTCTGGAATTATATTTATCTTTAAAATGTTTAAATAAGTACTTAGCTATCTGAACTTCAATCTTTGTGAATTGTATGTTATTAACATCCATATGTATGTTTTTAACATACATTATATATAAAACTTTCGGTTCGATTGGATAGTGTGCTAGTTTGTTCTTTTCACATTTTAGTATCTAATTTTAATGACTAAGGAAAATATTATAAATATACCCTTATTTGAAGGTCTGGGGGAACATGGCAATAACAAAAGTAAGGAAACGAGACAGCAGAATCGTGCTTTATGACAAGTCAAAGATAGTTACAGTTATAACAAAGGCAATGGAATCTGTTGATAAAAAAGACGCAATAATAGCTGAAAGCATAGCAAACCTTGTTGAAAAAGACCTTGAGGAAAAATTTGCAAAGGAAATACCATCAGTAGAAGATATACAGGATTTAATAGAAAATACTCTTATTAAGGAAGGACATGTTGAAGTTGCCAAATCTTTTATTCTTTACAGGTATCAGAGAACTAAGCTTAGGGAAGCTAAGCAGACTTTGATAGGAAAAATAGATGACTCTGAATTAAGCATTTCTTCATTAAAGATTGCCGAGGCAAAATACCTGCAGAAAGATGAAAATGGAAATATAACAGAAACTCCAAATCAGATGTTTCAGAGAGTCGCAAAAAGTATAGCCTCAGTAGAAAAAGATTATAATAAATCAGAAGATTTTACTAAAAATCTGGAAAAAAGGTTTTATGATATTATGTCTAAGCTTGAATTTATTCCATCAGGAAGAATTTTATTGAATGCAGGTACAAAGTCAAAGTATCTTGCAAGCTCTTTTGTTATTCCAATAGAAGACAGTTTGGAAGGGATTTTTACCTCCTTGCTTAATACAGTTATATTGCAGAAAAGTTCAGCAGGAACTGGATTTAATTTCTCAAGCTTAAGGTCAAAAGGCAGCAAGCTTGCTGAATCAAGGGGAAAAGCAGTTGGGCCAGTAGCTTTTATGCATATTTTTAACAGCGCAAGCGACTTGATAATGACAAGAGGAAACAGAAAAAGTGCAAATATGGCTATCTTAAGAGTTGATCACCCTGGAATAATTGATTTTATAAATGCGAAAGAAAATCCAAATTATTTGAAAAATTTTAACATTTCAGTAGGAATCACAGACAGTTTTTTAGATGCTGTAAAAAAATCCCAGGATTATGATCTTTTTGACCAATGCGCAGGAAAAGTTGTAAACAAGTTAAATGCCAGAAAAGTATTTGACATGATAGTTTCAGAGGCATGGAAAAATGGTGAGCCTGGCTTGATATTTCTTGACCAGATAAATAAAAAAAATAAAACACCTGAATTAGGAAACCTGGAAGCAACAACTAGCTGTGCAGAACTTCCTTTATATCCATATGAAGGATGTTTCTTGGGATCTATAAATCTGGACAGGTTTGTATTAAATAATGCTGTTGATTATGATAAACTTAGAGACATAGTTAAATTAGCAGTCAGATTTCTTGATAATACCATAGATGCAAGTGACTATCCAATAAGCAAGGTAAATAAAATGATAAAAGACAGCAGGAAAATTGGATTAGGTGTTTTTGGTTTTGCAGACATGCTTTATGCCCTTAAGATTCCTTACAATAGCGAGAAAGCCTTGGAAGTTGCTGAAGAATTAATTAAGTTTATACAAAAGAATGCAAGGGAAGAATCCTCTAATCTGGGCATAGAAAAAGGAAATTTTCCAAATTATAAAAAAAGCATTTTTTACAAGAAAAAGCCCATGAGAAATGCTGCAGTAACAGCAGTAGCTCCTGCAGGAAGCATTAGCATGTTAGCAGAAACAACAAATGGGATAGAGCCTAATTTTGCAATATGCTATACAAGGCATGTGCTTGACAGGAATCAGATAATAGTTGTGAATAAGCATTTTGAAAAAATAGCAAAGGAAATGGAGTTTTACTCTCCTGAATTAATAAGGAAAATATCAGAGCAGGGCAGCTTAGAAAACATGGAGAATATTCCTGAAAAGATAAAAAAAGTCTTTGTAACGTCTCATCAGATTTCTCCTGAATGGCATATTAAAATGCAGGCAGTTTTTCAGAAATATATAGATGGTGCGATATCAAAAACAATTAATTTTCCTTTTAATGCTACTTTGCAGGATGTAGAAAAAGCTTTTTTTAAGGCTCATGAGCTTGGATGCAAAGGAATTACAATCTACAGGGATGGGTCAAGAGTAGACCAGATTATAACACTAAAAGAGCCTGTCCAGTCAAATTAAAATTTTTTAAAAGATGGTGATACAGAATAAATTAGGTTTGGTGCATGTATATACTGGTGATGGAAAAGGAAAAACCTCAGCAGCAATGGGCTTGGCATTAAGAGCCATAGGTCAGGGACTCAAGGTTTTCATTATTCAGTTCATGAAAGGCGGTGCTTATACTGGCGAATATATAAGTGCTAAGAATTTTCTTCCAAATAATGATTTTATACAGTATGGCAGGGGCTGTGTTAAAGAAGATAAGGAATTAAGATCAGTAGGGTTTACTGATGAAGAAAGAAAAAAGGTTCCTCCTTTTTTTGAAGATATAAGGGAAGATATAGAATGCGGGCCATGCAGGTATTGTTTCTTGAATGATGAAGAGCAGAAAAGATTTGTAAAAATGGCATTTGAAAAAGCAAAAGAAGTCACTTCTTCAGAAACTTTTGATCTTGTAGTCTTGGATGAAATAAATGTTGCAGTAAAGCTTAATTTTATAAGTGTTGATGAATTAATTAATCTAATAAAAACTAAAAGCAAGAATACTGAGCTAATCCTCACAGGCAGAGACGCAAATCAACAGGTTATAGAGCTGGCTGATTTGGTAACTGAAATGAAGCTTATAAAGCATTATTATAACAAAGGGGTTGCAGCCAGAAGGGGCATAGAATATTAATCAACATTTATTAAAGATATAATTTCTCCAGTATTTAATATAGTTATCTCTTTTTGTTTT
>JACPNF010000075.1 GCA_016185635.1 Candidatus Woesearchaeota archaeon | reverse complement strand
ACAAGGAATTAAGGAAATTCATAACTAAAATAGAAAATGGACTTGAGTATTGGTTTACTAAATTAAAATATCCTGAAATAGAATTAACTAATAACAGAGCAGAAAGAGGATTAAGAGAGATAACTGTACAAAGAAAGATAACAGGAACATTAAGGAATGAAAGAGGAACCAGGATAATGCAGATATTAATGTCTGTAATAGGAACATGGAGGCTGCAGGGTTTAAATACATATGAAATGCTCCTAAAAACAATTAGGAGCTAAACACGTACAGAATAAAGAAAACTTTAAAAAGACTTGAGTAAGGTAAAAAAAGAATGAAAAAGAGTTTGACGATAATATTTCTTGCACTAGGATTATTAGTTTTAAGTGGCTGTGTAAAACCGCAGGAAAAGCAGATATTTAAAGAAGAACTAAACGGAAGAATTTATGAAGACCTTGATAATGCAATAATTTCTCTTGAAAAAAGGTCTGCTGAAGACAGAATAGATGAAAAATATATTGTTTATTCTTCTGGAAAATATACTGTGTCAATAATAAATGAAAAAGACAAGGAAACAAGAAAAGAATATAGATTAACTGTAGAAGACCTCAATTACTTAAAATCCTTGGTTAGCGGGAGCGGCTTTAGTAGTATACCAATTTACATGGAAGGTGGCAGAGGAAGTGAATGCCCAATTTATATACTGGAAGTAGAAATTAACAAGATAAAAAGCCTGATTAGATCAGAAGACTGCGCAAATTCCTCAGAAACATTCAATAAGATAATTGAAGCAATTGAAAAACTAAAGTAATTACTTTTTAAACCTGGCTCTTAATTCTTCATTTGTAATGATTATCGTTCTTGAAAAAATTTCACCAAATGCTTCATTTGAATAATCTTCTACAGAAACTTCCAAACCAAGCATTGGATCAAATACCTTTTCATCTGAACAGCATACATCATGAAAATCCCATTGAATTTCACCATTGTATTTTTTCGGTCTCAAAAACTTATTTCCTTCATATTGAACAATTTGGGGAGTTTTTCCTTCTGCTATTAACTTTTTTGCTAAGCCCAAGGCAACAGCAGTACAGTCAGGGAAAAAACATTCTTCTCTAAGAAATTTTCCAGCAGAAACTAATACTTTTGGAGTATATTTTAATGATGTTGGCATTTCAAACAAATTTATATTTTAATCTCCTGAATTTATGTATTCCAAATGGCCTTATCAGATTTAAAATTTTTTTAGGTTTTTTTCCAAAAAAGTTTTTATTAACCTCAATATTCTTTTCCAAATCCCGGTGCTCCAGGTCTTCCTTGTAATTGTCATAGGCAAAACCAAGCCTGAACAGATCAGTGCATAAGTTCTTGTCTGATTCAAGATGCTGCACATTAAAATTATTCAGGATTTTTTTTAATGCTGCTTTTCCATTTGGAATTAAGTCTGAAAAAGCTTCAAACCCATTCACAATTATCCAGCTTGTATTCCTTGAGTTTCTTATATTATTTAAATCAATGTTCAAGACTAAATTAATGAATCTTTGAGCTGAATCCAATATCCTTTTATCATTTGTAACTTTATAATACTGGGAGAGCAAGTCCAATGTCAATGTGCTGTATCCTAAGTCAAATCCTTTTTTTTCAAGATAATAACCTTTTGGACTTTGGTTTTTTAAAACTATTTTTAACTTTCTCTCGCTTTCCTTTAAATAAGGAATGTTTTTTGTATAATTTCCAAATCTTAACAATGTTAGAGAGGCTGCTGCTTCACGGTTTATTAAAATTTCCTCATCGTTTTTCATCAAATAAGAACATACTTTATGGATTTTTTTAAGCCAATTTTCTTTTGAGTAATTTATCAGTAAAATAGAATCAATAACTGCCAATGCTGAAAATGCTGCTGCTGAAAAGCTCCTGTCTGACCTGGAATATTCTGGGAATGAACCATTTTTTTGCTGCAATCTGCACCAGAAATCTATTCCCTTAATTATTCTTTTCCAGACTTCTTCATTATTAAACTTGTTAAAATGCCAGCTCAAGGCAAGAACAGCTTCCTGCCATCTTGCATTAACATAATTTTCTTTTCCTAGCTTCCAGTAAGGATAATAAAAACAGCCTTCTGTTTTAGAGCCTTCCTTATTGTCCTGGAATTTCAATAACTTTAACACACCTTCATTAATCCATTCCAGGTATAATTCATTTCTCATTTCTGGACTTTCAAAGAAATTAGGTTATAAACTTTTCTAGGTAAAAATTTTCACTACTTTTTTTCTGAAACTTTTTCCCTTGATTATTTCGATATTACTTTTCCTGACATTAAAATATTCTGACAGAACATCAATCAAGGCCTTTTTTGCCTTTCCTTCTAAAGGCTGCTCTTTTAGATAAACTTTCAAGAAATCTTTTTCATTGATTATGGCTGTTTTCCTTGAATTCGGGATTACTTTTATGTTTACTACTTGCATGCTTTGAGACCCTTTTATCACCATATAATGAGTTTTAACCCAAATATTTAAATATTAGCATAAGAATTTATAAGTCATGATAAAAAAAGAAGCTCTTTTCATGGTTCTTATTGTAATCTTATTAACTGGAAATGCACTCGGGGCAGGACTTAATGTAACTTCTGAAAAAACAGACAGCAGAGTATTTCCTGGAAGCGAGGTTTTATTTAAGGTAACTATCAGAAATGACCAGACAAGAGAGGATATCATAAGGATTGATCCTGACTTTTTTGCAACAGAGCCTTTTTCAGATTTTATAGATGAAATTAAGATTAACCCAAGAAGCATAAACATACCTTCTGGAGAAGAAAGAAATTTTGATGTTACCATAAAGTATGCCAATAATATAAAACCTGAGAAGACATACACAACAAACTTGATAATAAAATCAACATTAAGTGGGGAAGTCAAGGCTGTTCATCCACTTACTTCTTTCATAATGTCTTCAGGTGACATAATAACCATGAAATCTTATATTAATGATGATGTAATTCCTGGAAAGGAAGTTTTTTTTGATGTTGAATTCAAGAACAATGTTAATGAAGAATTTAATGACTTAAATTTATTCATTACCAGCGGGAGCTTTAAAAAAGAAGAAAGGATAAGCATAAAAGGAAATGATATATTAATAAGAGATTCAGTTTTATATTAAAGCCTGAAACTCCTGCTGGCAATGAATTGCTTACATTAAGGCTTTTAAAAGGAAATTCGTTAAAAGGAGAGAAGAAAATAAATCTGGATGTAAAGCTTCATCAAGACATAATTGAAAAAGAGAACAGGGAAAGCGGATTTCTTTCAACAAAGATAACAATCACAAAACAAAATAATGGAAATGTTAACATTAAAAAAACTGTCAAATATCCTTTAGGGGTTATCCAGCAATATTTTACAGACAGTACTCCAAAAGGTAATTACATAAAAGATGACAGTGGCAAGTATTTAATCTGGAACTTAAACCTTGCAGCTGGACAAGAAATAGAAATAAACATAGAAGTAGATTACAGCAGCTTGTTTTTTACCTTGGTCAGTTTACTATTGCTTGCTGGGTTAATCTATTTTGTAAAGAACAGGACATTAAGGATTAAGAAAAAGGTATATAAGATAAAAGAAGGAGACAAAACACACTTAAAGATCATATTAAACATCCAAAATAACACTGGAAAAAACATAACCAACATGAAAGTTGTAGACATTCTTCCTTCTCTGGTAAAACATTACAGTGATTTTGGGACATTAAAACCAGATCATATCATGCAGGGAAGCGCAGGAGTAAAGTTTATATGGGATTTAGATGTGCTCCACTCAGGAGAAGAAAGAGTATTAACTTATAAGATTGAACCTAAGATTGACTTGTACGGAAAAATAAGGCTACCTGCTGCATCAATACAATATACTGGAAAGGACAACAAGCTTGTAATAAGAAGAAGCAACACAGGAAGCGCAAACTTAAGAGATTAATCAGCTAACTTTTACTAATTCTTCGAGAATCCTATATCTTACTCCTTCAAAGATTTCTTCAGCATCTTTGTCTACATCAACATAATCAGGTTTTACAGATAATAAGTTAGGATTTCTTATAGATTTTAAAAATTGCACAACTTTTGAAAGACCGTCTAAGTAGCTTGATTCTATTTTGTCAAGAACATAAACCTTAAACATTGAACCATCATAGTTTATTGTTATTCTGTCTTCTCTCATACAAATTTAATTTTTTATTTGTTTATAAAAGTATATGCGTAACTTGAGTTTCTGAATTTAGCTTATAAATACCTCCTCAAAGCGCTTTTGTCTTGCTGCCTTTTCTTCAATCTCAATAATCTCCGTGATAAGATCAATATCTGCTTTGTCTCTTAGATATTCACAACAAGTTCCAATGGTCATAACCATACCTTTCGCATACATAAATAAGCTCAGTACTGCATAAGCAATAGCTACAAAGATTGCGTGACGAACAATCCCTTCTTTTTTTCTGAAAAATACTTTTGCAAAACCAAGATTTTGTTTTATGTCACGATGGTATGTTTCGATACGCCATCGAATCTTATATGCTTGTAATATTTCCCCATCTCTGTTTTTTATATCTGTTGAAATAAGATGTATTACATTGTCAGAAAGTTTTCCATCAATACGCTCATGCGAGATGACTAATCGCATGAGGGGTAATTTATTGAGGTATACTTCTTTAGACCAGATATCATATATCTTATCTCCAACCTTGTACTCATGAAGCTTTTGAACTCTTGTTTGCTGTGATATAAGTGATAATGGTTTATAGTTTCGTGCCTTAAAAAACCTCACTTTTCTATTTGTTTTGATTGCACAAATAACTCTTATAGAAGCTTTTAAACATGTTTTAATCAGGTTCTTGTCAGAATACCATGAGTCAAATAAAACAGTATGAATCTGTATTTTTGCATGTATTAGCTTGCTGATAAGTTTTTTTGCCATTTCAATCTTAGAATCTGTATTCTTTGAATAGAGTTCTGGAAAAAGCGGCAATTGCAAAAAAGGAGTATAGAGAATTGCAGTAAAAAACTGGTGCCCCTGAACATATTCATTTGTGCTATGATCAAAATGTTTCTGAGTTTCTTCTACAAATTTACCATTGCGTTCAACTATCGTATCATCAAACAAAAGATATATTGCAAAATTCCCAAAAAGAAAACGGATTTTCTTTAGATATCGTTTTTCAAACGATTCCTTTTCAAATTTTGCTTCAGTAAGGATCCTGCTTAGTGCTGATGAATGTTTTTCATCAGGACAAGCCTCAGTGATCTTTTTAGCTGTTTTCTTTGACAATGCAATAAGCCCAGAGACATAATTATTTACATGACGAAAACCTTGCTTTGTAAAAGCCTTCCTCGAAAAGCTTAAATTCTTGATTACCTCTTTTATTCTTGCTAATATCACTCGCTATCACCCCTTTTTTAATCATAGAAAGGGGGTGCGAGTGTTCATTTTACTTTCTATTTATAAAGGAAATTCAGAAACTCTAGTGCGTAAGATTTATAAGCAAAAATTGGGTATTCCTTCTTAACCCCGCCTAGCTTAATGGTTAAAGCTCTCGGCTGTAGATTTTATCGCTGTTTGACCTTAAGTTGATAACAAGGAATGAAAAACAGACAGCTGAACCCGAGCGACTGGTGGTTCGAATCCGCCGGCGGGGAGATTTTAATTTCTTGTAATTTGTTATAGAAATCTTTGAATCTTTCTTTAACATCAGAAAAACAACAAGATTTATAATCCATCTTTTCTTCTTAGTAATATGTATGATTTACCACAGGAAATAGAAGTTTGGTATATTATACCTGCGATAAGAAGAGATATGGCTATCTGTTTCTCTAAAGAACACAAAATTAGTTATGATAACATAGCTTTGATTATGGGTTTAACCAAAGCGGCTATTTCACAGTATATTGGAGGAAAAAGAGTTGAAAAGATTAAAATGCATCCAAGGGCTTTGGAAGAAATAAAAATATCTTGTAATAGTATTATAAAAAATAAAAGTACGGTAATAAAAGAGATTGTTAGAATATTGGATATAATAAAAAGAAAAAAATGGCATTGTGAATTGTGTGGAAAAATGATAGAAGGTGAATTACATGATTGCCATGAAATTAAGGTACCTGAACAAATAATTTAAATTACTTATAAAAAATGGTTGGAAGAAAAAAAATTAAGGGCATTGATTATTTTCAATGTTCTATATGTAAGTTCTTTTATAAAGAAAGCCAACTATCCCAGAAATGCGAAGATTTTTGCAGAGCCAATAACAGTTGTAACTTAGAAATAACTAATTATGCTGTTAAGACTTAGTTAAAGAGTGGATTTTTCTTAAATGTTTTTTCATGTGCTTTTCTTCATGATGTAGAATTATGCACTCATCACAATAACATTCTTTACATTTTCTACAACATTTTGTTACCTCAACATATAAACATCTATCGCAAATTTTTAGTTTTTTCATTTTCTACTTCAAAATTTAAGAACGTATCTTTCTTTTTAAATTTTCAGTAAACTGAGTTAAGGAAAAAGTTAACTGAGTTCACTAAACATTTAAATAGGTTGTTCAAGATTTTTTGTTATGCTTAAAATAAAATCAATGAAAGGAGGAAAAAAATGGAATCTAGTAAAGGATATGGTTTAGCTATTCTAAGAATTGTTATAGGAATACTATTCTTGCTTCCAGGAATAATGAAGCTAATGGATCCGGCAGGAATAACAGGAATGTTAACTGGTTTAGGCTTTCCTGCACCTTCACTTTTAGCTTGGGTACTTTTGTTATCTGAGATAATCTTTGGTGCTTCATTAATT
>JACPNF010000073.1 GCA_016185635.1 Candidatus Woesearchaeota archaeon | reverse complement strand
GGATTAATAAAATGAGAAGTCCTGAAAAAATAAGGGGGAAGAATTTTTCTTAGTTCTTCCAAGTTAGTTATATCTTGGGCTTTTTCATTTAAATGCTTTAATTCTATATAAGCCTGAACAGTAGGATGAAATACATTATAGAACCTTGAGCTTTCTTCCTTGTTCAAGGTTTCAGATCTTCTTTGATAATATAGGGCAAATATTGGTTCTACACCCGAGCTAACTCCAGGATAATAATTATCATTATTTTTAAAACCAAGAACTGCATTTGATATTGTCCCTGTTGGGGCTATAGTTAATATGGCAATATTTCTTAAACCATTTTTTTTAATTAGATCTTTTACATCCTCATCCAATGATTCCTGGAAAAAAGGATTTTTGGAATATTTTTCATAATTAAAAATTGGTGAAGGCTCTTTTTCCTTTGCCAGCAAGCAAGATGTTTTGTAAGCTGTATTTGCAATTGCTTTCATTACCTGGCTGATCAAGCTTATTCCCTCATTGCTATCATAGCTTATTCCCAACTGGTTAAGCATGTCTGCAATACCCATGACACCTACGCCAAGCCTCCTTGTCTCGCCTGTAGCTATTCTCTGCTTTTCCAGAGGATTTAAGTACATATTCCAAGATATTGTATTATCTGTAAACCTTACAATATTATAAACAGCTTCTTTCAAAGTTTCCCATTCTATCTCTGCTTTTTCAGTATAGCCATTCTTTACAAATCTTGAAAGATTAATTGCAGCCAGATTGCAGGCGCCGCCATCTTCTAAATTTATCTCACCGCAATTATGAATAACTATACCATTTGCTATAAAGGAATGTGTATGCGGTTCAGATAAATCATATACTTTTTCCTCACCAGCAAATTCTATAGATTTCACAGAATCATAAAATTCTTCTTTATATTGCTCATGTCTTAAAAATTCTTGGATTTTTTCTTTATGCTTATCATACATAAAGCCAATTTCTTCCAAGAATCTTCTTGCACTTCCCTTGCTTAAATGTAATTCCCACATTTTACCATCACAGTAATAGGTTTTATATTTTCCTTTAACAGTTAAGTAAGAAAATTTATTTT
The DNA here is from genome assembly GCA_016185635.1 of Candidatus Woesearchaeota archaeon. Lineage (GTDB taxonomy): Archaea > Nanobdellota > Nanobdellia > SCGC-AAA011-G17 > JACPIM01 > JACPNF01. The sequence goes on along the minus strand of JACPNF010000073.1, from coordinate 3,399 downwards.
CAGGTTTTCTTGCTCTATTATAAATTCTTGAAATAATCCCCAAATTTAATAATAATAACTGAACTTCCTTTATTAATTGCTCTGATTTTGAGGTTAATCTAATATAATAATTTCCTTTTTTATTGTCTATTCCAATAGCCCCATCAGCTGTAAACAAACCTTGCAAAAACCCGGTTACTGCTTCTTTTGTTGCTGCAAATAATTTTTCAGGGACTACTTTGTCTTGAGGCAAGACTTTTTTCACTCCTAATCTTTCTAAAAATTCAGCAATAAACTTGCTTGTATAAATCAAATGCTTAGTTGAATCGTGATCCTGAATATATCCACTCTTCCCATAAATTTTATCCATATAAGACTTGATGCTTTCTAAAATATTTATTTCACTATTTTCAAATACAAGCCCAAGCCTTCTATCTGTAATAAAACCATCACCAATAGTCCATCCAAGAACTTGTCCTAATTCTTTTGACCATTCTTTAGGAAATTTATAATTATAAGAATGATTATTAATTGGAGAAAATGCCATAGTGAATGGCAATTGTTTATTTTGATTAAATTTGCCTTTTCCTTTCTGAATCAATATCTTATCTTCTTTTGTTAAACGATTTAATTCTTTAAAACCACTTAAAGTCATTATTTTATGGTTCTGAGTAGCAATAATTTCATAACCCATTCTTGTTCTTAACTTGCAAACTGGCTTTATTCCACTGCACCAGACATTTGGAGTTTTATTAAATAAAATTCCGCTTTCTCTTTGCTCCATTAAAATTATTTTGCCATCACTACCTGTTGTTACTTCTATAGGGACTCTGCTATCTGTGGCTATTTCAATGCTTTTTCCTATTAAGTCTTCTATTTTCTCAAGACCATTAACTGTTGATACTAAAGAACTACCAACTATACAGGGATTAGTTGTAATTATTGGCCTGCCAACATAATTTGAAGGAGAATATTTTGTCATTCTTGACCAGAATATCAAGCCAGGCTCTGCAGTCTTGTAATTGCTTGAAATAAATTTGTCCCATAAATCCCTTGCCTTGATCAAAACTTTGTATTCCTTAGTCTGATCTGAATTGAAATACAATAAAAAGTCTCCAGAATAATGCACTGCCAGATCATAATTTTCCAAATTAATTATGTAATCACCAAAGATATTCCTTAATTTTTCATCTTTTAATTCATTTTCTGAAACATGCTTGTTATATTTAGCCAAAAATATATTTAAGTCTTGTATAGAATTAAATGCATCCATTAATTCATAATTATCTATATTCTTGGAAGGAATACCATAAGAATAATGTATATATCCCTGCCTGGTTTCTACAGGAGTATCATCTGAAAGCTTTCTGTAAACAAGAACTTTATTTTTTCCATGAGCTTTCTGCTCTTCTACTGAATTCATGAACTCATCAGTTATTTTTATACTAATATTTGCAAACCTTACCTGAGTATTTTCACGGACCTGACGCTCTACTTCAGCTAATTGAATATCATTAAACAAGTTAGACCATTTGCATTGATCAACAATCTGTCTTGTAACCCAGTTAGATACTCGTTTTATATCTATAAATCTTAAAATATCAGGATGCTTTATGTCCAAGGTAAGCATTAAAGCTCCACGCCTTGCATTCTGACCTATTAATCCTGTTGTTAAAGAAAAGATTTCCATGAAAGAAACTGCTCCAGTTGAATTGTTTGCAGCATTATGGACTATTGCATCCTTAGGCCTTAAAGGTGAAATATCAGTTCCTATTCCTCCTCCGTAAGAATAAGTCCTTGCACATTCATAAGCAGCCTTATAGATGCTTTCAATATTATCTTCTGCAATCATAGAAACAAAACAATTTCCCAGGGTTTTAAGCCTGAACAAATCTCCAGCACCTGCAATTACCCTTCCGCCTGGAAGAAAATGACCTTCATATAGATGATTATAAAACTTCAAGGCAAATTCTTCCTGTTTTTCCTTTGTAGGTTCAACAGCAGCCATAAATGCAGCCAGCCTTGCAAATGTAGACTCTGGCCTTAGCTCTATTAATTTATCATTAAGGTCTTTCAAGAAGTATTTTTTTTCATAAATATCTTTTGCAAGATTATTATTGTTTAAATAAGAATTTTTAGGATGAATTGGAAGCTTTCCCTGATTTTGAAGATCCCTAAGCATGAAGAGAAGATTTTTATAATTCTCAATATACTCTGGAGGCACTATCTTAGCTATCTTACCCTTATAATTAAACATAATATCAAGGTCTCCATTTGGAAGGTTTTTGACCTCTGTTTTTGAGAAATTTTGCTCCAATAGTTCACCTCTTTTTTCTTTTCTTAATCTTGTAATGTTTTTTATTTATAAATTTTATTTTTTTACAACATTTAATACTCAAAATATCTTTTTATTATATAAAGATTCGTTAGCACTTTAGAGTAACCTGAGAAGATTTATAAAAAAACTTTTTATTTTCAAAAAATTTAAAAAGCTATACTTTGAAATATATGTTACATGAAATACATAAGGCAAGAAATGTATATTGGCTGGGAAAACCAAGAAAAACTTAGAAATAAAACAATCTGCATAGCTGGGCTTGGGGCATTAGGCAGTGCAGCAAGCAACTTATTAACAAGGACTGGTGTAAAAGAACTAATTTTAATTGACAGAGATGTTGTTGAGGAAAGCAATTTGCAGAGGCAGAGCTTGTTTGAAGAAAAAGACGTTGGAAAAAGCAAGGCCTTGGTTTTAAAAAAGAAGTTAAGCAGAATAAATAAAGACGTTAAAATTAAGGCTTATTTTGATGATTTAGACAGCGAGAATATTGAGCTAATAAAAAGCGACTTAATACTGGACTGCACAGACAATTTGGACACAAGATTTTTGATAAATGAATTTTGCGTTAAAAATAAGATTCCTTTTGTTTATGGAGCTGCTATTGGAAGCTCTGGATATATCTTTAACATTATTCCTGAAAAAACCTGCTTTAACTGCATTTTCAAGGAAGTTTCTGGATTAGACACTTGCGAGACTTTTGGAGTCTTAAATACAATCACTAATTTAATAGCAAGCATGCAGGTTAATGAAGCTATAAAGATTTTATTGAACAAGGATTATGAAAAAAAATTATTATATTTTAACCTTGACAATAATTCAATGATTAAGATAGATGTTGAGAAAAACAAAGATTGCCTGGTCTGCGGGAAAAAGATTTTTGATTACTTAAACGGCAAAAAAAACAAAGAAATGATAAAATTTTGCGGAAGCTCAAATTATCTAATTAAAGGAAATTTTGATTATGAGAAAGTCAAGAAGAATGTTGAAAAAGAAAAAATTAATATTACTGTGTTCAGAAATAAGGTTCTAATTAAAGCTAAAGATGAAAAGGAAGCGAAAAGCTTATATTCCAAGTTTGTTGG
>JACPNF010000026.1 GCA_016185635.1 Candidatus Woesearchaeota archaeon | reverse complement strand
ATCTCCCAGGGAGTTATTGCAATAATTTTGTCAGAGAATTTGAAGTTTATTCTGTTAAATGTATTATAAGAAAGCCAGACTAATATTCTTCCAGCTAAAGACCTGAATCCAGTAGTCCATGGGCAGTGTGTTGTATGTATTAATGGAGTTTTTTTTAGTTTTGCAATTAAAGAAGCAAAAAATGTATGTGCATGTCCGGAAACATGTGTATGAATAATGTTGAACTTATATTTGGATAATGACCACAATAATGAAGGAAAAACAGAAGCAAAATTAGCAACTTTTAATATGTGAAAATGCCTATGGACATTAACTCCATTTATTATTTCTTCTTTTATAATTTTAGTTAATATTTTTTCCCATTTTTTATTGAGAAAATAAGAATTTATCCAAACTCCTTTTTTTTGCTTTATTTTTTGCGGGAAGCATTTAATCTTTGAATCTTTTAGTTCTTCCCCAATATAAACTGCAGAAACTTTATGTTTTTTTGCTAATTCCTCCAGTAAAGTCAAGGCAGATATGTCTGCACCACCTTCAAAAGGATACAAAGTCCTGTTTGAGTATAAAATTTTCATATTACCCAAAAATTATATAAACCTGTTTTTAAAGCTTGTTAAGGCATGAAAATCGCTTATGTAACTGCATTTTACTACCCAACTATAGGTGGGGTAGAACAGGTTGTAAAAGAGTTAGCAGAAAGGTATGTAAAACAAGGGCACGAGGTTCATGTATTTGTATCTGACTGGGATAAAAATGGGAGGATTAAGCAAAAAGAGGAAGTGATAAATGGAGTTAATGTCCATAGGCATTTTCACATATTAAAAGTTGCTAACTTTGCTTCTGTTTTTCCTTCATTATTATGGTCCTTATCCAAATACAAGTTTGATATAATACATACACATGTTTCAGGGCATGCGCATACATTTTTTGGATCCTTGATAGCAAGACTGAAAAAAACACCTTTAATACATACAACGCACTGCCCATGGACTACTGGTTTCAGGTCTTTAGCTGGAAGAATATTAGTCTGGCTTTCTTATAATACATTTAACAGGATAAGCCTCAAATTCTCAGACAAAATTATTGCAATAACTCCATGGGAGATTAATTTTATAAAAAAATACGGAGGAAAAGAAAACAAAATTGTAATAATTCCAAATGGGGTAGATAAAATCCTGTTTGAAAAATTGAAAAACAATGAATTTAAAAAACAGTTAAACACTAATAATAAAATAGTCTTGTTTTTTGGGAGATTAAATCCGACAAAAGGTCCTGACAAATTTGTACTTGCTGCAAAAGAAATTTTGAAAGAAAGAAAAGATGTTACATTTCTAATAGTTGGCCCTGATGAAGGCATGTTGGATAAAGTAAAAGAACTAAGTGCAAATGATCCAAACATAATAATTTACGGTCCAATACGCGAAAAAGAAAAAATAGCCCAGATGTATCAGTCAGCAGATGTTTATGTAATGCCAAGCTATCGCGAAGGTTTGCCTCTTACTTTATTTGAGGCCTTTGCATCAGGAATCCCAGTAGTAGCTACTCCTGTTAATGGCGTTCCTTATGAAATGTCAGAGCCTGAAAATGGCTTGTTCACAAAATATGGTGACATAGAAGATTTAAAAAAGAAGATACTTATTATGCTTGACACTAATATTTTAGCAGAAAAGATGTCAAAAAATAATATTGAAAAGGCTAAAAAATATGACTGGGATTTAATAGCAGAAAGAACAATGAATTTGTATAAAGAAGTTATAAATAATAAATAAAAATATTTATTCTTTTTTTCTCTTTAAAAGATATAATCCAAATAATCCAGATTCAACTGCAACTAAGAAGGAAGCTAAAAAACTAGCCCTGTAACTTTTTTCCAGCCTTTTATGCACATTGTCATACCTATCCTTGATTATATCTATCTCCAAAAATTGCTGGTCAAGCTGTCTTTCAAGGTTGTCTTGCGCAGTTAAAATTTTTTCAAGATCATCTTTATTATCAAATTTTAAAAGCTTTATTCCAAAAGGCCCCCACATTAGTTGGCTGCAAGAAATTGCGTCATTAAACCTTTTTACATTGTCTTCGTAGTCTGAAGAAAACAATTTTTCATTAATTTTTTCCCTCTTAGGATTATTCTTAGATTCTACAGGCTTTTGATCTATGCTTTCATTAAATGGCAATAAACCATATTTCATATATTTTATTGTATTTAAATCATATAAAATAAGGGAAGCATTTACCTGGGCTTCTTTTAATTGCTCAGCTAAATCATCAAGAGTTTTAAAGCCTGCTTTTTCATTTCGAAAAAATAAAAAAGTTTTATTATGAGATGCAGTCTCTTTATAAGTATTTAACAATCTTGCAACTTTTTCAGCAGAATAAATGCCGGTTGTTACTGCAAAACTAAACACTAAACCTGTCAATAAACCTTTAAGACCACTAACTTTGTTTTTAGTCATGTGACTTCACTAATTTCTCTAATGAAACAAAACCATTTTTTTCAAGGATTTTATCAATTTCTTCATGCCTGGACATTGCCAGAAATATTGGAAGATTTTTATCAATTACATAAAGGGCCATTTTTCTATATAGATTAAGTTCTTCCATTAGCTCACCTACATTTTTTCCTTCTTTATAAAGCTCAACTGCTTCTGATTTAAGCCTAGCCATATATTTAAGAAATTCAAATTCATTTTCTATAATATTTCCAAAAACATTAAGACTTTCTGTTTCATAATCAACTACTAAATCCTGTTTCCTTATTTCATTTAATGCAAGCTTGTACCTGCCGTTAAAATTTAAAGAATCCCTAAAGCTTAAGAATCCTTTCAGCTGTTTTCTTCTGTAAATGCCCATTTTGAAGGTAAAAACCTACCCTAATATTTATAAATATATCTGAATTATGTTAGAAAATGCCAAAATTAAGAATAGAAATAAATAAGACAGCCTGCATTGATAATGAGAACTGTGTAAAAAATGATCCTAAAAATTTTGAAATAAAAAATGAAAAGGCAGTAATGAAAAAAGGAATAACAAATGATGCTTTATCTTACTTGGAAATAAACACTTCTGAAAAAGAAGCTGAAAATATAATAAGGGCTGCTAATTCATGTCCTGTAAATGCCATAAAAGTAATCAACTTAGAAACAAAAAAAGAAATCGTATCAACTCAGGTAAAAGAAGAAAGTGTAAAGGAAATAAAAGCAGAGTATGATGATTCAAAAGAATTTATACTTGATCCAGCAGGTTATTTTTTGATAAGAATAAACAAAGAAAAACAATTGATAGAAATTGGATTCTGCAACGAAAGGAATAAATTAATATTAAAAATTACTGGAAAAAAGCCTATTGAGATTTATCATACTATAATAAATAAATTAAATCTTCCAATCAGGAAAGATCACTGCGCATATTTAGGACGTGAATTGCAGAAGGCTTATATTGCCCTGCAAAATAATCTTGGATATGTTCAGGATGATGAATTAAAATTTAATTAACCCTCCAAGAATCGCTATATTTTTTTTTCAAGATTATGTAATCTGTTTTAACTTTTGTCCATATATACAGCCTTGTAAAAAACAAAAGAAAAGTCCAGAAATATTCTTTTAAATTACTTGGGTATTTTAACGCAAGAACAGTGCCTTTTTTTATTTCATTTCTAAATGATTTTACTTTTGGAAAAAAAGGGGCATATTCATTTAAAGATTCATGTGACTTTGCATGTTCTATTTTTTGTTTTAGAAAATCACCTAAATTAGATGGATTAGTTACATAAACCAAGGCATTTTCAGCATACCTTACTTTATATCCCTTTTTCATTACAAGATAAGGAATTATTGTATCTGGGGCTACATTTAATGGAACATTTTTTGTAATATTATCCCTAAAAGCAAACAAGTAACCAGAACATTCCAGGAATTTTCCTTTTTTACTTAAATCCTGCCTTATTTTATGCGCTCCTGCATCAAATAACAAATGAGACCAGTAACCAAGCATGTTACTTCTGGAGTTTACAGAAACTGGTTTTCCAGCAACACAGCCAACCATTTCATCACTAAACTGGCTTAATATTTCGTTTATAGAATTTTCACCAACAAAAACATTGCCGTCAGTAAAGACCCATATATTTCCTTTTAATATTTTAAAAACCAGATTTAAAGCAAATGTTTTTCCTTTTCCATCTTTAAAGAATTTTATATTCTTGTTTGCTTTTGATAATTCTTCCACAATTTTCTCTGTTTCAATATCTGGTGAAGCCACAATAAGCTCATATTTTTCTTTTATATTATTTTTTAAAATAGCATTTACTGCTCTTTTAACTAGTAAAGGTTCTTTAAATGAAGTCACAACAATGGATATCATATTTTGTAAATGCTTAACTATATTTCCCCCATTTTATTTAATCTTTCCAACCTTAAAGGAATGTTTATGCATCCCAAGGAGCTCATTTTTTTTATAAAATTACTCTTGTCATTTTTTTCATATATATAAAAAGCACAGCCTCCTGAACCAGCCCCACTGATTTTTCCTGCACTGGCACCATAAGACAAGGCTTCATAATGTAAACTCTGTGTTTTAGGAGTTAAAAAATTTGACAATAATTTTTCCTTGCTTTCCTGCTCGTAATTTAATAACAAAGCGAACTGCTTCATATTTCCACGAAGCAAGGCCTCTCTTGTTTTTAAAACGTTTTCTCTTCTTTGAAGCATTATGTTAAGGCTTTCTTTTTTATTGTCTTTTTTTAATTTTTCTTCAAGTTCCTTGTGAATATTTCCGCTGTCTCCTTTTCTTGGCTCTATAAAAAATAAAACAAGATTATTTTCCAGCTTTTGCATTAATCTTTCAGACAGCCATAGAGGCTCTAAAAAAACATTATCTTTTTTAAATTCCAAATAATTTACTCCACCGCCAAAAGAAGCTGCCCATTGGTCCTGGTAGCCTCCTTTTATTCCAAGCTTTTCTCTTTCTATGAAATAGCCAAGCCTTGCAATTTTCTCAGGAGTTACATTCTTTTGTTTTGTAGTTTTTATTAAAGCTTTTATTAAAGAAACAACAAATGAAGAAGAACCGCCTAACCCGCTTTTTTCAGGAACATTCGTAATTATTTTTATATCTCCCTTAAAATTTTGGTTAACCTGCCTTATGGTTTCCCTTACTAATTCTATACTTTTATTATCAGTTTTATCCAGATCATAAATTTTATGGAAATTTTTTGTTTTAGAAAATCTGTTTTCATAAAAGAAATTTATACTATCCTGTTTTTTCTCTTCCAAAAAAGAATAATACCAGCCAGAGCTTAATGTTGCATTAATCAGGTTAGACCAGCCCATGTCTTTAATATGGTAGTCTGTATCGCCACCATTACACAGACTTATTCTTACAGGACTCCTTCCATAAAATTTCATCTCAAAATTCCTTTTCAACTAACTCACATATAACATGATAAATTACCCTATGTACTTCCTGGATTCTTGAGGTTTCATTATGAGGGATAATAATTTCATAATCAGATAAACCTTTCATTTCTCCACCGTCTCTTCCTAAAAGTGCTATTGAAATCAAGCCTAACTGCTTTGCTTTTTGTACAGCACATATTAAATTCTTAGAATTTCCGCTTGTAGAAATAGGAATAAAAATATCTCCTGGTTTTCCATGCGCTTCTATCTGCCGTTCAAAAACAGAATCATAGCTCTTGTCATTTGACCAGGAAGTCAAAACAGATGTATCTGTTGTCAAGGCAATTGCGCTTAATGCTTTTCTATCCTTGCAAAATTGGTTTACTAATTCTGCGCTTATGTGCTGGGCATCTGCTGCAGATCCTCCATTGCCTGCCACTAAAACTTTATTGCCTTTCTTATATGCATTTACTAAAATCTTGCTAATATTTATTATTTGATCTGCAAACTGCTCTCCAGATTTGTTTATCAAAACTGAGCTTTCCATAAATTTTTTTATTATTTCATCTTTTATCATGGTTTTTTCCTCAAATAATCAAGCATATCTTTGAGGGTTTTTTCTATAGGGATTTTTTGAGACCAATTTGTTTTGCTTTTAAATTTAGTTGAATCACCGTAAATTATTGGCTCATCTGTTGGCCTTATTAATTTAGGATCCTCGAATATTTCAAATTTTACATCAGTTAACTTTCTTAAGATATCTATGATGTCTTTAATTAAGTAAACTTTTTCTCCGCTGACATTATAAGCCTCTCCATGCTCGCATTTTTGCACTGCAAGCCAAAAAGCTTCAATTAGGTCCCTGACATCAGTTATAGCCCTTCTTTTATCAATGCTGCCTACTATTAATACTGGTTTCTGCAGATTTTTTTCCATCATAACAATCTGCTTTGTAAAATCAGAACAAACGTCATTAGTTTTCCTGAAACCAGTTGTATTGAATATCCTTATTGAAACTGATTTTATTCCAAAATTTTTGAAATACTGGTGGGCAAGAAATTCCTGGGCAACCTTGCTTACACCATAAGGGTGCAACGGCTTTAACTGATGGGATTCTTTTACAGGAACCTCATCTTCTCTAACAAAACCATATTCTGCGCTTGAACATGCATTTAATATAACTGGGTCAAGCTTTAATTTTTTTACAGCTTCAAATAAATTTATTGTTCCTATAACATTTGCTTCAATAGTGTAGTTTGGGTTTTCCCAGGAAACAGTCGGAAGACTCTGCGCAGCCAAATGAAAAATTATATCCGGTTTGAAATCTTTTAATAAATTTTCTACCTTATCTTTATCCCTTATATCAAGTTTTACTAATCTTGCCTTTCTGTTTAAGTCATTTATATCTACAGTTTGAGTAAAATAAGTTCCCAAAACTTCGTGGTTTTTATTTATTAAGAAATCAATTAGATGAGATCCCATCATACCACCTGCACCTGTAATGAAAATTTTCATTTTGCACCTTCATATTTTTTCAGCCTTTCCAATGTCCCTAGTTCTGTTATAGGCTCTTCAGATATATAACCCAATACATTAAAATTGCTGTTTATTAGCTTAGGATATAAATAGTTTTCGAAATTAAATACTTCTTTGTCCATCAATTTCAAGATTTTTGGCTCAATTATGCATAAACCACAGTTTGACAGGTTTCCTTTCTTGTTTTTATCATGTTTTGAAAAGAAATTAATAATTTTATTGTCTTTATCAACTTCAAGTATGTCAGAGTCCAATGGATGACTTGACTTATGAAGAAATATTGTCATATCAGAATTTTTATTTTTATGAAACTGCATCATTTTTTTTAGGTCAACATCATAAATAGTATCACCATTTACGTATACAAAAGTGCTGTCAACATACTGTCCTGCAAGCTTTATTGCTCCGCCTGTATCCAAAGGATAATCTTCATTTGAATGAGTTATTTTAATCCCAAATTGCTTTCCATCTTTAAAATAGTCTACTATCTTTTCAGCCATAAAACCATTCATCATTATAATTTCTTCAAATTCATTTTTTTTAGCCCAGTCAACCAAGTGATGAAGAATTGGTTTTCCATTTACATTTATCATAGGTTTTGGCAGATTTTTTGTTAAGTTACCCAGCCTAATGCCCTTTCCGCCAGCACTTATCAACAATTTCATTTTACATCTCCAATTATAAATTTTGAAGCTTCCAGTATATTTTCTACAAGTACGTCTGGTATAGCATCTTTAAATCCATCATTGCAGGCATAACCTGTTTTAACTCCTATTGTTGTTTTACATCCAGCTAAATTTCCTGCTTTTATGTCAGATATCCTGTCACCAATAACATAGCTTCTTGATAAATCTATATTATAATCTTTAGCTGCTTTCAAGATCATTCCAGGCTCTGGTTTTCTGCAATTACAAGTCAGGCTATACTCTTTTATAGAACCTTTTGGATGGTGCGGGCAACAATAAATTGCGTCTATAACTGCTCCATTTTCTTTAAACAACCTTTTTATTTCCTCATTAATTTCATCAATTTGCAATTTAGTTGCCAATCCCTTTGCAATTTGCGGCTGATTTGAGATTACTATAATAACTATATTTTTATCATTTAATCTTTTAACAGCCTCTATTGAACCAGGAATTATTTTTATGTCTTCTTTTTTAAGCAAGAATTTTGACTCATCTCCCTGTTTATAAGACTCTATCTCAGTAATTACTCCATCCCTATCAATAAAAGCAGCAATTCTTTTTTTCATATAGGTAAACCCCTAAGCATATATGTTTTTCTTTGCAATGTTTTTCTTAAACTAAAGTCCTGCTTATATAAAACTGATTTACTACCAATTAAAAACAAATTTTTCTAATTATAAAGAACATTTAAGAAGGTGAGATAAAAATGCATATTTTTCTCAAGGTTTATAATATGCCCTGCTATTTTCAAGAAGAAAAGTTTCACTCTATTAATAATCTTATTTAGGAACAACAAAAAAATTAAGTATAATAAGTGCTAATATTATAGCTAGCAACAATGCCCAATTATCCTTTAAAAATTTCTTGAATTTTTCTCTACTCATCTTCGGTTTACTTAGAAAATTGAAGCATATTAACTAAAAAAAGAGTTAAAACAATTACTACTAATAGTAACCAATTTTCTTTTAGCCATTTCTTAATTTTTTCTTTATTATTCATTTTTCAATTTTTTCTTCAGTCATATTACCAAGGCAAGCACAGTTACTAAATACAATAACTCAAAAATAACTATGTGAACTACTCAGGCTAAAAAGCCCTGAGCGTCTAACCTTAGAGCTTTATGAGTTTCAGCACTCAAACCTTTTTTCAGGTTATCATCTGCTGTTAAGGCATGTTCATCTGATGCCAGCTGACTGAAAGAAACCTGTCTCCCATCCAGCATTATTCCGTGATAATAATTTATTGTTCTTATTGCCATATTTATTGAAGCATTAATGTCTGAGTTTAAAGTGATTCCGCAGTCATTGCAGTGAAATAAACTCCAGTTGTTATTGTAAGGTCTTTCTGTGTTTCTGCTTCTGCAATTGCTGCATGTTCTTGAAGTATAACTTTCATTGATTTTTACTGCTTCTATTCCTTTTTCCTGTAATTTCTGTATTGTGTAATTTATTAACCTATTGTAAGACCATTTATTTAATCTTTTTCTTTGCATTT
>JACPNF010000076.1 GCA_016185635.1 Candidatus Woesearchaeota archaeon | reverse complement strand
TTTAAATCCTTTGGGAAAACTTTATAAACAATATTTATAGGTATTTCAAAGAATGAGCAGGAAATCTAAAGGTTTAGGATCTGGAAAAAAGCTAAAGAATAGAAGGAAAGGTTTTAGATGGAATAATAAATGGTTTGTTAAAAGAACCTTGAATTTGAGGAGAAAAGCTGACCCATTAGCAGGATCACCAATGGCAAAGGCAATTGTTCTTGAAAAAAGGCAGATAGAAGCAAAGCAGCCAAACAGCGCTATGAGAAAAGCAGTAAGGTGTCAGCTGACAAAAAATGGCAGGCATATAACTGCTTTTGTTCCAGGTTACAATGCAATTAAATTTATTGATGAGCATGATGAAGTTATTGTTGAAGGTATAGGCGGAATTTACGGAAAGGCAAAAGGAGATATCCCTGGGATAAGATGGAAAGTAGTAAAAGTAAATGACCAGAGCCTGCCAGCTTTAGTCAAGGGAAAAATAGAAAAAGGTAGAAGATAAAAATGGAAAACAAGATTCTTTTATTTAATAAATGGGATACAAGTGACATAACTGTGCAGGATCCTGGATTGAAAAATTTTATATCATTAAAGCCAATTCTTGTTCCCAAGACTGGCGGAAAAAACATCAAGATAAAATTCCATAAGAGCAAAAATCATATTGTTGAAAGGCTGATGACTAAGCTGATGGTAGTCGGTCATAAAGGTAAAAAGCATAAATTAACTTCTGGAAGAAACTGCGGAAAGGGCGTCAAGGTTTATAACCTTGTAATCAAGGCTTTTAATATTGTTGAAAGCAAGTTAAATTTAAATCCAGTGCAGGTTTTTGTAAAAGCTGTAGAAAATTCATCCCCAAGAGAAGAAATTACTTCTATTGAATATGGCGGTGCACGTTATCCTCAATCAGTTGATTGCGCTCCTCAAAGAAGAATTGACATTGCATTAAGAATGATGACTCAGGGAGCTTATCACAAAAGCTTCAGAAATAAAAAAGGAGCTGAAGAATGCTTAGCTGAAGAAATTATCTTGGCTTATAACAATGATAACAAATCTGTCGCAGTTGCAAAGAAATTAGAACTTGAAAGGCAGGCTGAGGCAAGTCGTTAAATGAAAGATAAAAATATCGCAAACTTATTGGTAAGATTAGGAGAGCTTTCTGCATTAATATCTTCTTCAGACATATCCAGGGATTTTAAAGAAGTGAAAGAATTGTATTCCATTTACATGGCAATAAAACCCTTGGTTGAACCTTATGCTGAAAAGTTTGAATATGTGGGGTTTGTAATGGAAAAGGTAGAATCTGCTTATCAAGAAGCGCAGAGAAGAAATAGATCTATAAAGACTATAGAAAAAGCTGCTGAAAGAGCCCAAGAAAGAGCTTCCCTTGAACTTGATTCAGGATTAGGGGATATAGAAGGCTTGTGGGACATAGACTAGCCAAGGCTTAATGAACTATTAATTTTGTTTATTCTTATTGCACAAAAAATAGTTATTTTGTTCACTCATAATGAAAAGATTTACAAACAGCCAAGAAGAAGAGATTAAAGTAGATGGGAAAAAGATAAATGTTAGGCCTGTGTGGAAATGGTTGCTTGAATGAAAAGTCCCATAAATTTAATTTAATAATAATCTTATCTTTCGTTGTTTTGCCTATATTTATGTTATAGACTTTCTCTGTTTTTTACCCCATTTTACAGTATAATTAAACTACACAGATTTTGCCTCTCTAATTTTCATATAGATTAATACTGCTGGTATCATTATTATCCCTGATAAAAATATTGTATATTTTGGTCCAATTAAGTCAATTAAATATCCACCAATAGGATACCCTATAATCCCAATTAATGATAAAAACATAGATTCAACCGAACCAACACTTGCTCTTAATTTGCTTGGAATAAACCTATGAAAATAAACTCTCTCAACAGGTCTTTTGACAAAATCAAAGAAGCCAAAACTTACAAAAATTAGTAAAGCAAAAATTAAGTTGTTTGCAAATATAATCAACAAAGTTGTTATTATTGAAAAAATAAGTGAATTTGTCAAGAATTTTCTTTCTTTGTTTTTTTTGTAAAATTTAGAACCTATTAATGGAGCAACTACACCAATAAAAGATAATGCAGACCATAAATAACCGAAAGCATAATTTGGAAATCCTAAATTTTTTAAAAATGGAGTCCAGCTTAAAATACTGCTAAAACTTTCAGCAAAGAGCAAGATTGCACTAATAATTAAAAAGTAAAATAAGACATGATGATTTTTTGTATAATTAATTGCTTCTATCGTTTGTTTTTTAAGATTAAAATAAACAGATTTAACTTTTCTTTTTATAAAATATTCTTCTCCTAAAGAAAGTAAAAAAGTTGAAATTATAAAAGAGAGAGCTCCTATTAACCAAATGACTGACAAACCATAAAATTTTACAAATAAAGCCCCAATAAATCCTGAAACAACTAAACCAATAGAATCAATACTTTGATATTTTACAAAATAAGTATGAAGTAACTCTTTTCTTTTGTTTTTAATTAAATCAGTTATCCATGCCTCTTTTGCTCCAGAACAAAAAGTTTCACTAAATCCTAAAAAAGCAAATATAATTAGTAATGAAATAAAATCTGTAAAAAAATATAAAGCTAAAAAACCAATGCCTCCTAAAATAGTACTTAATAAAACAGAAAGTTTTCTTCCATACAAATCAGCAAAAGCTCCTGTAGGAACTTCAAAAATTAACCTAAATAAAGGGGCAACCGCTAATAATAAACCAATTTGAAATAAATTAAATCCTAAATTATTAAAATAAATAACAAAAAAAGCTGGGGCAAAAAACAACATGGGAGAAATTAAAGCGTCTAAGTAAAACGGCCATAATATCTTTAATTCCTCTTTTTTAAATAACATTCAATCCTCTTTTAATTAATATCTTGGTGGTTATAGTTTAAAAAACTAATTGGCTCTAGGGCTCCATCCAATAACTAAATTTTTCTGAATATTTAATATTTTTTTATAAAGGCAAATTTCTTTTAATAAGAACTTGTGGTTCTTATAATCTCCCTTGACTGGACTGGGG
>JACPNF010000081.1 GCA_016185635.1 Candidatus Woesearchaeota archaeon | reverse complement strand
CTTTAATGGTATATGATGCTGCTATAGAGGCTATTGTTAATGGGATAAAATTAATTTTAATTGTAAGTGAGAATGTTCCTATCAAAGATTGTGCTAAAATTCTTGAGTATTCAAGAAGATATAACTGCAGAGTTATAGGTCCTGCTTCTATTGGAGTATTAAATGTTGGTGTTGGAAAATTAGGTTCAATAGGATGTTTAAGTGAGAAAGACATGTTTTTAAAAGGGAATGTAGGAATAATCTCAAAAAGCGGAGGCATGTGCTCTGAGACTTCCTTAATTTTAACACAGCAAGGCATTGGACAGAGCACTGTTGTTGGAATTGGAGGGGAAGTTATAGTTGGGAGCAATTTTACTGATATTTTAGATTTATTCCAAAATGACGAAGGTACAAAAGCTGTTGTTATTTATGGAGAAATAGGCGGAGTTTATGAAGAAGAAGTTGCTGAAATGATTAAGAAAAAGAAGTTTACAAAACCAGTTATTGGGTTTATCTCGGGAAAATTTGCTGAATCTGTATCAAGGAGTGTGTCTTTTGGCCATGCCGGGGCAATAATAGAAAATGATATAGGCAAATTAGAACCAAAAAAGAAAGTACTTAAAGAAGCTGGTGTTCTTGTTGCTGATTATCATCACCAGATACCTGAACTTGTTAAAAAGGCACTAAAATCATCAAATGGAATTTAAAACATCAATAAGCAAAATTGAAGATGAAGATATAATAATTAGGGGAATAAAATTATCCAAGTTAATTGAAAAAAATTCTTTTACAGATACAATTTTTATTTTATTAAGGAATAGAGAACCAACTAAAACAGAATCCGAGATATTTTCAGCTTTATTAATCAGCATAATAGACCATGGTATGGGGACTACTTCCAGTTTGGCAACAAGATTTGTTATGTCCAGCGGGAATTCTTTAAATACTGCTGTTGGTGCTGGTGTTCTTGCTTTAGGGGATTATCATGGCGGAGCAATTGAAAATGCAATGAATCAATTAATTAAATTAAACAAAGAGAAGATTGATATTGAAAGTTACATAAAAGAGAGCATTAAAAACAATGGTGTTATTTTTGGTTATGGGCATAAAGTTTACAAAGAAAAAGACCCAAGAGTAATAAAGATAATTTCTCTTTGCAATAAACTTAATTTTAATTCTGTTTATGTAAACTTAGCAATAGAAATTGAGAAAAAATTAGAAAAAATAAAAGGCAAAAAAATCTGCTTAAATATAGACGGGTTAATAGCAGCTATTCTTCTTGAGATGGGATTTAAGGCTGATTCTGGAAAAGGAATATTTATCATTGGGAGAATTGCCGGGCTTGTGGCACAGGCATTAGAAGAAAAAGAAAAGGAAGGACATGTTAGAAGAGTAGAAGAAGAGGATATTAAATATACCAAAGAATAGATACTTTTTGTATATTATCAGAAATTTTTTTGTAAAAAGATTTATAAACGATTGTTAATTATTTAAATCTTAAAGGGGACAAAATGAGAGTTGTTTTTTTGTATATGGGTGCTGAAAATCTTGGTGTTCAGTACTTATCATCTGTTTTAAAAAAGAATGGTCATGAAACATTTATGGTATTTGATCCTGCTCTTTTTAATGACAAATACTGGCTTACAGTTAATTCCTTAAGCAAGTTTTTTGACCAGAAAAAAGAAGTAATTGACAAGGTTGTTGCATTAAACCCAGACTTAATAGCTTTTTCTGTTTTTACTGACTGCTATAAGTGGGCTTCTTTCATAGCAAAGGGAGTAAAGCAAAAACTGCCTAAGGTTCCAACTATTTTTGGAGGCATTCACCCAACTTCAGTTCCTGAAGAAGTCATAATGGAAGATTTTGTAGACTATGTTGGAATTGGAGAGGGAGAAGAATCTTTACTGGAATTTGCAAGCAAGCTGGAAAAAGGAGAAGATGTAAGGCATATTCCTGGTATATGGGCTAAAGATACAAGCACTGGATTGATTTATAGAAATCCTATAAGGGTTTTGTCAGATGAAATTGATTCAATACCATTTCCAGACAAAGAAATGTTTAATCCCCATTTGCCTATTAAGAATGGGTACATGGTTGCTGCCTCAAGAGGATGCCCTTATTCATGCACTTTCTGCAGCAACAATTTATACAACAAGATTTACAGGGGAAATGGAAAGTGGCTCAGGAGAAGAACAACAGAAAATATTATTTCTGAATTAAAAGAAATGAAAGCAAAATATAATTTTGACAAAGTTGATTTTGTTGATGATATTTTTACATGCCACAGGGACTGGCTGAAAGAATTTTTATTAGTGTACAAAAAAGAAATAAACTTGCCTTTCAAGTGCATTACTCATCCGCATTTCATGAATGATGAGATAGCCCAGCAGTTAAAAGAAGCTGGCTGCTATGCTGTTGCATTAGGAGTTCAGAGCACTAATGAAAGCTATAAATTAAAAGTGCTGAAAAGATATGAAAGCAATGACAAGGTTAAGGAAGCAACTTTAGCACTGAAAAAATCTGGACTTTCAGTAATATTGCAGCATATTGTTGGTTTGCCTGATGAAGTTGAACAAGATTTAATTGATGCTGCTAAATTTTATATTGATTTAAAGCCGACAAGAATTGAAACTTATACATTGGCTTATTTTCCTGCAACAGAAATTGTTGACATAGCCTTGGAAAAAGGGCATATTAACAATGAGATTTTAAAAAGCATAAATACTGGCGGGGAAAACATGTATTTTGACGGCGGTTCATTAAGGGAAGCAAAAAAACAAAAGCAGGCAAAAAGCTTCAGCCATTTGCTGTCCATGGTAACAGTTTTACCAAGGCCAATGTCAAGATTTTTTGTCAAAACTGGAATGTGGAAATATTTTTATATTATACCAAACAGCGCAGTAACTTTGGCAGAAGTAGGAATAATAATAGCAACAAGAGAACACAGGGCAATAAATTACATGAAATATTACTTCAAGGCCTCTGCATCTCTTTTAACAAAAATGCTCAAAAAGCCAGCGCATATTACTACTGGATTAAATAAGTAGTTTTTAGTTAACTTTAAAAAGATTTTAAATTTCTTTTAGTTCATGGAAAAACAAGATGTTATTATCAAGGCTGATATGGGAGAACTAGGGACTATTTCCAGCATTATCCAGGAAAAAGGAGATTTTCAGTCAATAGAACAAGAAGGAGAATGCCTGATTATTATAGCCAGAATTCCTATGGATGAGTTTGATAGTATCAAGGAAAAATTAAATGAAGCCCTTCTTAATGATTTTTCTATAGATTTAAAAAAAAAGATTTAAATACTACACATTTTTAATATTAATCTAATGCAGGTGATAACTTAATGATGAATAAGAGGGTTTTATTTTATTTAATTAGTGTTTTAATTCTTGCTGGTTTATTTGCAATATATGTTATGTCTGAAGGTGAAAAAGTCACAGCAGCTTTTACAATTGTAAGCTCAAATGGACTGACAACCAAGAATATTACGACAGGAGCTAACCTTAATATTACCTGTCAAGGTTTATTTAATACTTCATTAGAGGGTGGCAGTAATTTTTTGACTGTATATAACTTATCTTTATATCACAACTTAAATGGTTCAGGTCCTTCTGGAGGGCTTGGATTGAATATATCAAATTCATCAACACCATTTATCAATTTAGTAAACTCAACAGCATCAGGCACAAACATGACAGCAACTTTTGTCGTATATCAAAATACAACTTTAACTTTTAATGCAAATGGTGCTTTAACAGGAACAGTCTCACCTTTGACTGATGGCAATTATACTTTCGGATGCTTGGCTGGAATTAATGTTACAAACGCAACTTATGCAGGTGCAGCATTCCAGAAGAACTGGGCTCCAAACATTAGCATAGCAATTGACAGAGTAAGGCCAACATTTTCATTATTGAATATAACTGATGGAACAAAAACAGTTTTACAAGCAAGTCTTAACGGAACTTCTACTTTAGCAGCAAATGCTTATTTTACAAATAATACAAATTTGACATTTAGGGTAACAGTTACTGAACCTTTTATTGATACTGTCAAAGTTTATTGGACAACTAATAACACTCCTGTCAGCTTAAATGATTTTAGGACAAGATTAAATCCAAATAATTTGACACTGAATAAACTTATCTCAGCTTCAGCCAGCCAGAATAATTCTGTTTTTAACGGATCATTTTTAGTTGCTGGAGGCAGTGATGAAGGTATTGTTTCTTTAGCATTACTAGCTGATGGAGCAACTGTTAATTTTATGCTAGTTGCAAATGACACAGCAGGCAACATAAATAACTTTAGCAATAATGGTATTGGATTTAACATCACTATAGATGGCAAGACCCCTAACTTTAATCTATCTTCAAATTCCCTATTAAATGTAACTGATGGAACAACAACTTTAAAATTAAACGAGCTTAACGGTACTTTGCAAGGAAGTCCAGTTTATTTAAAAAATGATTCAAGCTTGAATTTTAGAGTAACTATAACAGAGCCTAACGTTGATGTAGTACTCCTTTTCTGGTCTTCAAATGGGACTCCAGTTACATTAAATGAACATAAAACAAGAAATAATCCAAGAAATTTAACCTTAAATAAAATAGTAAATCAGTCAGCTGCAAATGGAAACAATTCAGTATGGAATGGATCATTTTTATTTGCTGGGGATGGAACAAATACAGTTACATATCCTGATAGTGTTGTAATTAATTTTATGCTAGTTGTTAATGATACAGCGGGCAATATTAAAAATCTTACAAATGGGGGTGCTGGATTTAACTTTTCTTTGGATGGTTCAGCACCACAAATAACATTTACATTAGATAAAAGCAGGATAGAAACCTTTGGAAAGGTTAAAGCAACTTGTGTTGCAAATGATACTTCTCCTACCGGCTATACCATAACATTAGCCCAACCAAATGGAGGCTTAGTTGAGAAGAAATCTGCTGATGGAAAAGCTGAATTTACAGGTCAAGAGACAGGCCAGGCTGGTACATATTCTGTCTCTTGTAAAGCAGAAGATTCGATCTCAGTTGGTGCATCAAGTGTAAGAACTTTTACAGCATACTATGCGGGAGATGACATATCTTATGTAGGCGGAGATGGAGAAGAGGAAAAAGTAGCTGAAGTTGATTTAAGCAAGGAAGTTGTACCTGGAGAACTTCCCGCAAGCATCATAGGGGGTATAGAAGGAGAGTCAGCAACATTTACTTTAGATGGAGTTACTTCACATAGGTTAACTTTCCTGGATATAGGACAGCAGGAGGCAACTATCAGGATTGAATCAGTCCCTGTTGATGTAACTTTAAAGTTAGGTGAAAGCAAGGAAGTAGATATTGATAAAGATGGTACAAGTGATATTTTATTAACATTAAATTCCATAGCTGATGGAAAGGCTCAGATTACAGTAAAAACCTTGGAAATAAAGGCACCTCCAGTATTGGAGAGTGAAAGTCTTTCAATTCCTAGCGTGGCTGGAAGCAGTTTAACAGGTATCACTGTTGCAGTTGTTTTAATTGTAGCTGGGCTATTTGTTGCTTATTTTCTATTAAATAAAGGCAAGGTAAAGAAGAAATAATAAAAATAGCTTAAATAATTGTAGCACCTATATTTCCACCTCAAAAATAAGGTGCTACTTATTCTTAAAATTTGTTTTTGTTATGTATTTTTCAGAAAATTATGATAATTTAAGCAAAACCCTCTCTTAGAAAAATTTAAAAAAAGAAATATAAAAAAATCTTTATGGGCTCCGCAGATATCCATAAAAAGCTTAATTTAGCTTTTATATTAAGCAACATTGTACTATTAATATATTTAGCATTTCGTTTAATAAACCAGGCTAAAATATTGGAGCATTTTCCGCTTGACACTACAAATGACATAAGTTCACACATGGCCCAGCTGTTTTTTCTTAAAGTATGCGACTTTCAAAGCCTCTGTCCTTACTGGTATAACGGACATTATTTATTAAAATTTTATCCGCCTGGATGGTTTTTCTTTTCATATCCCCTGCTGCTTTTATTTAAAAGACCAGAAATTGCAACATACTTGTCTATACTTATCATGCTTTTAATAAGTTTCATGGCAATTTACAAAATAATAAAATTAAAAGAAAAATCCCTGCTCAAATCTTTAACCTTTTTCCTGTTCTTGTTTGCAACACCTACATCTGTAAGCGCCTTTTTCAGGCTTGGCAGAGTAACTGAAATGTTTGCATGGACAATTTTTTTAATTCTTGCTTACTTGATATTAAAATACAAAGACAAGAAATTTGATGCTGGGTTTTTATGGTTTGTTCCTTTTTATGCAATTTTGCTTATCAGCCAGCCTGTTGTAGCTATCCCATTTCATTTCTTTTTACTTTCTATGTTTTTAGCTAAATTGAAAAGCAAAAAGGAGCTGCTTATATTAATTGTATCTGTATTTTTAGGAATTATTTTATCATCATTCTGGTGGTATCCTTTTGTAAAAGATCTTGGAACTGGAAGCACAACTTATAATTTTCTGCCTGACATAACAGAGAGGTATTTTGACCTGCACGGGCAGTGGACATCTTCAACTA
This sequence comes from Candidatus Woesearchaeota archaeon, assembly GCA_016185635.1. GTDB lineage: Archaea > Nanobdellota > Nanobdellia > SCGC-AAA011-G17 > JACPIM01 > JACPNF01. Next base: position 8,582 of record JACPNF010000081.1, on the reverse strand, counting down.
TTTTAATAACAATACTTCCTATGATAACAATATTCATGTTTTTCATATATTATTATTCAAGAAACAAAGACAAGAGAGAATTATTTTTTTATTCTCCAATTTTATTAGCTTCTTTTTTAGTTTTTACAAGAATATCAACTTTAATTCCATACATAAACTTTGTTTATCCTGAGCCTTATTTTACTTTTTTCCTTATATTTTCACTTATATTTTTCTTTAACACTGACTTAAACAAATTGCCAATCAAATTAAAAAATATTCTTCCTATATTAATATTTTTAACTGTAATAGGATCTATCATAGCTTCTTTTTACATAACTTCATATTATCCCAACTATACAGATCTGGAGAAAAATACTTTAGAAATACTGAATAAAGCTGAAGGAAAATTTGTAGTTTTAGAATCACCATCTGATACATCTTATGCAAAGGCTTATTATTCTTATGCAGCAATTTACCTGAATTTAAGCACGCCAAGCGGATGGTCAACTTCTGAATTGACTGAAGAGTATGGAAATCTATTAAAACTAGTCGGGAATGGGTTTAGAGACAAAAACTGCAAGCAATTTAAAGAAAATGCTAGAAAAATAGGTTTAAAAGAGGTAATTACTTATGGGGAATATTGCCAATTAAAGGAGAGGTGCAATCTTAATGAAAAAGCTTCAAAAGGAAATGTATGTTTGCTTAAGCTATGATAAGAAAAATATTTTTAGAGGAAAAAAATGATGAGAGGACAAACGCATTAAAGACAGTTCTAGAGATAGAAAAAATACCTTATTCTTATATAAAAGATGCAAAAGAGAATGACTTTAAAGAAGGCTTATTTTTATTTACAAATGAGATAGACCCTAAGGCAAAATACCAGGTAATCTTCAATCCAGAATTAATTGAAGGAAGTTCAAGATTAGTTTATAAAAATGTCCTGAAGCTAAGGGTTTTATCAGGAAGTATACTTGAAGTTTTGAAAGAACTTAATTTATCAAAGGATGTTGAAATACCAAATGTTCCTGTTTATAAATCTGAAAATTTACCTGGCCAATCTTTGGCGAAGTTAATTATAGATGGAAATGAACATGAAGCAGTTATCAAGGAAAAAAATAAAGTAGTATTCTTATTTGACATACTAACATTATTTATTAATTTAATTTCTGAAAATTACTTTGAAAAGACAAAGGAAAAGAATGTTTTATCAAATGAATTAATAGAAAAAATTTACAAATTATTACCTTATTCAATCAGGATTCCTATTTACAAAAGATATTATAAAAATATTCATAGCAAACTTGATAAAAACAATGAGTTCATAACAAAGTTTCCAGTAGACCCTGCTGGTTTTGCTTTGCTTGAATTAATCAAAGATGTCATAAGCATCCAGACTGAATTAGCTTACATAAAAAGATGGCCCTCTGTTTTTAATTATGCAACTTTGATAACCCATGACACAGAACCAACAAAATATGCATACAAGAAAGGGCTGAGGATTTTATTGAACAAGCTGGCTGAATATAATATTAAGTCAACAATAACAATACAAGGGGCTTATGTAAAATATATTAATGAAGAAGACAAAAAAGACCTGAAATGGCATGAATTAGGATGCCATGACTTGTACCATGACAGAAAATTTATTTTAATATCAAAAGAAGAAAGAACTGAAAGACTAAAAGAAGCAAAAAAAATTATTGAAAATACCTTTGGCAAGGAAATAAATTTCTTCAGGGCTCCTGCACTTCAAAGGCCTAATGACTTGTTTGATTCTTTGGAAGAAACTTATTACAAGTATGACTCTTCAATAATAGATGTACAGAGAGAAGAGCCTTTCTGCGGAAAGGGAAATTCCTTTTACCTTCCGTTTTACCCTGTGCTTAATAATAAAATATCTAAAATACTGGAATTAAATGTGAGCGCTCCAGACTGCATAAGCCCATACTTTTTTGGATACACAATGGATGAGACTTTGGAATTGTTCAGAAAAAAAATAAATTTCCTGGAGAAGGCAAATGGGCTGGGAGTTTTTATTATTCATACTCCTGCATGGGGTAAAAGGGATGCAAAAAACAGGCTAAAATTACTTGATGAAGTAATAAAAAATACCAGGAATTCATGGGCTGTTACTTTATCAGAGCTGACAAAATGGTGGGATGCAAGAAATAACTTATTTTTGGAGATTATAGACAACAGAATTTATCTGATAAATAAAAATAATTCAGAGGTTTATGACATTAAGGTTAAATTAGGAATTAAAGAAATAAATGTTGAAGAAATATCAGCTAATGAAAAAATTCTCATAAAATGACAGAAGAATATAAAAACAAAGTAAAGGAAAGATTCGATGAGCTTGCACAATCTTATTCAAATTCTGCCTTAGGATTTATAAGAGACAAAAGGCTGAACCTTATAAAAAAACACATAAAAAAGAATGACAAGATTTTAGAGATTGGCTGCGGTTCTGGAAATTTATTAAGGTTTATTGAATGCGATAATATTTACGGACTTGACATAAGTTCAAATATGGTTAAGGAAGCCAAGAAATCTGTGCCCAATGGAAATTTTATTGCTGGAGATGCAGAGAATCTGCCTTATGAAAATAATCTTTTTGACAAGGTAATAATAAGCGAAGTACTATACTACCTTCCTGATATGGAAAAGGCTATTTCAGAAGCTAAAAGGGTTCTGAAAAAAGACGGTGTAATTTTAATAACTACATTAAACAAGAAATATAACTTTGTAAAAACTTTAGTTAACCTTTTTAAAATAGGGGTTCATGACAATATTTCCATGTCTTATGTTTCATTTAAGAAGCTGAGAAACTTGCTTGAGAAAGATTTTAAAATAGAAGAAATAAGGGCAATACCAATAAAATATATACCTGCAAGGTTTTCACTGATATTCTTCATGTCTGCAAGGAAATAAAATGAAAAAATTAAGCGTAATAATACCAATGTACAATGAGGAAGAAAATGTAGTTAATACTTTAAAAAAAGTCAATGATGTTCTTGATTCACTAAATATTGATTCTGAAGTTATTGTTGTCAATGACGGCAGCACAGACAGAACCTTGGAAATATTAAGGTTAGAGTCTCAAAAATATAAGAGGTTTAAAATAGCAACTTATGAAAAAAACAAGAATGTAGGATATGCCTTAAAGTTTGGATTTGAAAGAGCTTCTGGTGATTATATAATAACAATAGATTCTGACTTAAGCTACGATGCAAGGTATATTATTGATATCTACAGGGAACTTGAGAGAACTAACTCTGACATAATACAAGGAAGCCCTTACATGAAGGGCGGAAATGCTCTTAGTGTTCCTTATTTAAGATTATTAATCAGCAAGATGTCAAACAGATTTTTCAGCTATGTGATAAATGCAAATGTCCATACTGTTACTGGTATGCTAAGAGGATATAAAAAAGAAGTTTTGGATTCTTTATATTTGGAATCAAACGGGCCTGAAATCATGATGGAGATTTTGTCCAAGGCAGTCTTGTTAAATTACAAAATAAAGGAAATACCTGCCATACTTAAAGGAAGGGAAAGGGGAAAGAGTAAATTCCAAAACCAGCTTAAGAAAGTTTTTACAGAATATTTTTCTTTACTTTATTCTGACAAGCCTATTGTGTTTTTTAAAATGATTGGCTATTTTTTGCTTTTAGTAGCATTGCTTTACGGAATGTATTTAACATTTTCTTATCTTAGCGGAGGAATAAGAGCAAGCGATCCTGTAGTGCAGCCAATATTTTCATTATTAGCTATACTTGGAGCATTGATTTTATTCTTTTCAATAATATTAAACCAATTTGTGCAATTAAAAAAGGATCTTTTGATTGTGCAAAAACAAAACAAAGAAATTGAAAGAAAACTGAAGGAAAAATGAAAATGAACTGGATTATTTACGCAATGCTTGGAATGATTTCATTGGGAATAATGTCTTTGCTATTAAAAAAACTGACAATAGAAAATTTAAGGGCAGAAGTCATGCTTTTGTTTTTATTCATATTTGCGGCTGTTTTTTACTTATTACAAATATTGGTTACAAAAACCCAGATAAAAATTAATTATTTCCTGATTTTTTTAATAATTGCTGCAGCTTTATTCAGCTATATTGGAAACTTGTTCCTTGTAAAATCAATAGCTATAGCGCCTAATCCAGCTTATTCAATAGCAATTATAAGCCTCCAGACTATACTTGTTGCTGTAGGCTCTTATTTTATATTTAATTCGCAATTAACAGTTATTAATCTGCTTGGTGTTGTTTTAGGCCTCATAGCCATAATCCTGCTTTCTTTGTAGTTAATAGAAATATTTTTTAAGAAAATCTTTTACGCATTTCGTGTTTTATCTTATGACCAATTCTTTCCGCATCTTCATCTGTTAATTCACTTTTTTCGAGCAATATATCTATCCAGTGTAATTCTACAGGTACTGATAAAATTATATTTGGCATTTTTATCTCGCTTTTTATTATATACTAACACATATTTAAACATTTCATATTTTTATATTTTGATTAAGGTTGTACTATCTAAACAAAATAAATAAAAAGCCTTCTGTTCAATAAAGAGGCATGAAAAAGATAGTTACTATAGCTGGAACAAGGCCTGAATGGACAAAATTAAGCGCTTTAATTCCTTTATTAGACAAGGAGTTTGATCATATTTTGGTTCATACTGGACAACATTATTCTTATAATATGGACAAGATTTTCTTTGAAGAACTTAAGTTAAGGGAACCTAATTATTGCTTAGAAGTTGGTTCTGGAACACAGGCTGAGCAGGTTGGAAAAGGTATGATTGAATTTGAAAAAATATTAGTCAACGAAAAACCAGATTTAGTTATTGTATTTGCAGACACTAATGCACCTTTAACAGGAGCCTTGGTTGCCTCCAAATTACATATCCCTGTTTGCCATATAGAAGCTGGGTGCAGGTCATTTAACAGAAGAATGCCTGAAGAAATTAATAGGATTGTTGCCGACCACTGCTCTGAAATGTTTTTTCCTCCTGACAAGGCTGCTTATAAAAATTTAAGAAAGGAAGGGATTCCAAAAGAAAAAATCTTCCTGAAAGGAAGGACTATTTATGATGCCTGCTTAAGAATAAAAAAACTAGCATTAAAAACAAATATTCTGGAAAAATTAAATCTGGAAAAAGAAAAATATGCTGCTGTCACAATTCACAGGGCAGAAAACACAAATAATATTGAAGTTTTAAAAGGATTAGTTAATTCTTTGAATGAGATTTCTGAATTAATTAAAATTGTTTTTCCTATCCATCCAAGGACAAAAAAAGTTCTTGAAGAAAATAATATTAAATTAAATGATAAAATATTAATTACAGAGCCATTAGGGTATTTAGAATTTACAAATTTATTGATTAACTCAAAGTTTACAATGTCTGACTCAGGGTCAATACAGGAAGAAGGAGTAATTTATAATGTGCCATGCCTGATATTAAGGAATGAAACTGAATGGACTGAGTTTGTTGATGCTGGGAAAAATATCCTGCTTACAACTAATCCTGAAAAAATAATTTCTATTACAAAAGATTTGCTAAATAACGAGGAAAAATTAAAACAAATGAGAGAAATAAAAATAAAGCACAAGAAAAACGTGTGCAAGAAGATTGTATGGATTTTGAAAAATGAGTTTGAGAAAGGCTTATAAAAGAATATTTTAAGGAGATATTTTATGTACAAAACAAAAAGCTGGAGAATTTCAGCACCCACAAAAGGACTTCAGGCTTATATGGCTAGTGAGGTTTTTTTCTGGCCGGGGCATAAAGTAACAAAATCAAAAGAGCTTGACGAACATATTGAAGATACCTGGAGATTAGAATTACAAAGAAATTCCAAGCTAACAAATGGATCTCTAATAAGATTATCTAGACTTAATGTATATGATTTTAGTAAAACTTTAGACCTTTTTGTATCATTAACAGACTATCAGGAATATAAAGCTACTTGTGTGCCTGAACATAAAAGAAGATTTGAAGCAAAATACAGAAGAACTTTTAGAGATGATGAAAAGGCACATACTTTTGCCTCAGCAACATTACCAATTACATTGGATGACAAGGTTGTTTTTTTGCAAAGATCATCTGACGTAGATTTATTCAGGGGATATTTTAATTTACCTAGCGGTGGAAGGTGGGATGGAGACCTTAAAGAAACAATAGAAGATATGGATGGGTATGGTGAAAGATTATTCAGGAGATGCATGAAAATTGTTGAAAAAGAGTTTAATAAAAATATTAAGTTAAAAGAAAATACCCAAAAATTATATGGAATTGCAGAAACAGTTGAACATGGAGAAAGCACGTTTGATGATCATATACTTGAATTTTCAATTAGGTTAGAAGAAAGTTCAGATGAGTTATTAAGAAAAAAAGATAAAATAGCTACAGGCAAATATTGCGATATTGTTGTAGTTGATTTTGAAGAAGCTAAACTTGCTGATTTTTTAAATGCAAATTTAGAAAGAATACCGGATTCTATTCAACCTGCAGTGGTTGTTGCAGGAGCACATAAATTTGGAGAAGACTGGCCCTTAGCAATTAAAGGTGTTGAAAGAATTGAGCCTAAAAAATAAATCTATTGTTGTAACTGGCGGAGCTGGATTTATAGGAAGCCATTTAGTTGATGCTTTAATCAAGGAAGAGCCTGAAAAAATTATTGTTGTCTGCAATTTTTCTCTTGGAAAGAAAGAAAATTTAAAAGAAGCAGAAGAGAATTTCCAAAACTTAAAGATTATTAACCAAAGTGTTGCTGATTACAAATCTGTTAAAAAAATATTTGAAAATGAAGGCGTTGATATTACTTACAACTTAGCTGTTATTCCTTTGCCTGCATCTTTAGAAGACCCCTTAGGTTCTACATTGGAAAATTTAAAGATGATAATTAATGTATGCGAATTATTAAGAAAGGGATTTTTTAAAAAACTGATTAATTTTTCTTCATCTGAAGCTTACGGAACTGCAAGAAAAGTTCCAATGAATGAGGAGCATCCTTTAAATCCTGAAACTCCTTATGCTGCAAGCAAGGCTGGAGGAGATTTAATTGTTGATTCTTATTTCAGGACTTTTAAACTGCCTGTTGCAACATTAAGGCCTTTTAATAATTATGGGCCAAGGCAGAATGCAGGAAAATTTGCAGGAATAATTCCCTTGACTATTAAAAGAATAATGAACAATGAGAATATTGTTATTAATGGGGATGGAGAACAAACAAGAGACTTTATTTTTGTAACTGACACTGCCAAAGCTGCTGTTGAATTTGGAAAAAACAGCAATGTTATTGGAAAAACAATTAATGTTGCAAGCGGAAGGGAAATCTCAATTAATTATTTAATTGAACTAATCAAAAAAGAATTTAATTACAAAGGTGAAGTAACTTATGGGCCTGAAAGACCTGGAGATGTAAGAAGACATTTTGCTGATATTTCCCTAGCGAAAAAAATCTTAGGATTTGAACCTTCTGTAAAGATAGAAGACGGGATAAAAGTTACTTGCGACTGGTATAAGAAAAATCTTTCAAAAAATTAAATTAATTCTTCGGCAGGTATAAAAATTTAAGAAAAATTTTCCGGAAAATAGTCCTTAATTCTGGAAACTTTTCGGAAAATTGACCAAAGTTGTTATATTAACTAAAACACTAGTTTTTCTCCTATGAAGTCAGATAAATTAAATGCAATAGCAACTTCTGTTATAGCTTATGTAACTATAAGTAGTTTGATTGTAGGTTTATATTATAATCTAAAGATTCTTAACTTTCGAAGATTTTATATAATTGTTTTTGAGTTATTATTTATAGGTGTAACATTTTTATTAACTTGGTGGTTAAATGGTAAAATAAAAAATGAATAATAAACAAAAAGTAAAAAAATGGTTAAAGGAAAATTGGATGATAATTGTTGTAATAATAGTTACTCTTTTTTTAATTAATATGCTTCAATTTCCTCAGAATTAAAAATGAATAAGAAAAAAATAAAAGAATTTATAAAAAAAAATTGGATGATTGTAGTTGTGATAATAGGCATACTATTTTTAATTTTTCAAATTAAAGTACCAAAATAAAGTAATAACTGGAAAAGTTTAGATTAGAATTTCTGATTTACAATATTTACAAGCTTGTTTTCCCTTTAAATTTAAATCACCTAATTTCTTTCCGCACTTGCAGACATAACCAACTAATTTAGCTGGAACTCCATAAGCTAATCCATAATCAGGAATATTTTTAGTTACTACAGAACCTGCGCCAATCATTGAAAATTCACCAAGCACAATTCCAGGAAGTATTATTGAACCTGCTCCAATTGAAGCACCTTTTTTGACTAATGTTTTTGATATTTTCCAGTCACTTTCTTTTTTTAATGAACCATCAACATTAACTGCCCTTGGAATTAAATCATTTGTAAAACTGACATGAGGGCCTACAAAAACACCATCTTCCAATGTAACGCCGTCATAAATAGATACATTATTCTGTATCTTTATGTTATTCCCTAACTTGACACCAACATCTATATAGACATTTTTTCCTAGTACACAATTATTGCCAATCTTTGCACTTTTTCTCACATGGCT